>JAFMMM010000200.1 GCA_017859815.1 Planctomycetota bacterium
TCGGCATTCTTCGCCTTCGCCGTTCTACCGCCAACGCTGCCGGCAGATGAGCCCGCAGCAACAGAGCAACCTGTGCCGGCGGTTGTTGTGCCGGGATGGCAGCGATTTCATGCCGAAGACCTGACACCGGTGCAGTCGGGTCGGCTGCTGATCTCAGAACTGAATTGTCAGTCCTGCCACGGTGAGCTTCCGGGAATTCTGGCCACTTCACGACAGGCACCAATCCTGACGGCCGCCGCCAGTCGCATCAATCCGGAACACATCCGCAGTTACCTGAAATCACCTCAGAATACGAAGCCGGGTACGGCAATGCCGAAGATCGGTTCCATAGCCGGCAAGGATCAGGCGATCGACGCCCTGACGGCATTTTTGACCGCTGGAAGTCAATGGCGTGCTCAGGCTGTGGCTGCAGATTCGGCTCGACGGGGCGAGGCACTGTTCCACAGCATCGGCTGTGCTGCGTGCCACGGCGATCAACGTTCCGATCAGACGATCGACGCGATCCGCCGCGGACTCGCCGCCGCTGCACCTGACGAAGGCCTGGACGAAGAAGACGAAGAGAAGTCTTCCGAACCGGTCGCCGATCTGCCCGCTCGACCGGACTATGTCATGCCACTGGGACATCCGGAATCCAAGTACAATGTCGCTTCCCTGGCCGCTTTTCTGCAGCAGCCTCATCAGGTTCGCCCGTCCGGCCGCATGCCGTCTCTGAACCTGAATCCCAATGAGGCGCGAGACATCGCCAGCTACCTGCTGCGGGATGTCGATGTGAAAGCGAATATCGAATTTGAGTACTTCGAGGGTTCCTGGGACAAGCTTCCGGACTTCTCACAGCTGCAGGCAAAATCTTCCGGGACCACCACTGATTTTACAGTCAGTGCTGCCGCGCGGAACGAGGCCTTCGCTCTGCGATTTACCGGTTACCTGCAGATCGCAGTTGCCGGTGAGTACCAGTTTCATATTCGTTCGGATGATGGTTCCCGGATCGTGGTGAATGAGGAGCCGGTTGCTGTCAACGACGGGATCCATCCCGCGACGACAGCCAGCGGAAAAATCGCTCTTGCCGCCGGAAGTCATACGGTCGTGGTGGAGTATTTTGAACAGGGCGGTCAAGAAGTCCTCGAGGTGCAGTTTGAAGGTCCCGAAACACCGCGGCAGCCGCTTTCCGCCGCCATCACGCTCACTCGGGAGCCACCACCGGCAGATGATCAGGAATCAGCTCCAGCGGCAACACCGGAACTGGTGCAGCAGGGGCGGGAGCTGTTCGCTTCTGTTGGCTGTGCATCCTGCCACCAGTATGGCGACGGAGATCAGCGCATCCAGTCAACACTGCAGGCTCCGACGTTCGCCGCAGCAACTCCGGGCAAGGGCTGCCTCGGCGAAACGGTGCCCCAGCACCTGCCGGAATTCCGGCTGTCTGAACAGCAGCGCAGCGACATTACAGCGGCGATTGCTGCGGCCCGCGGAAATGCTGAACCCGGAAACGAACTAAATCAGTCGTTGCTGGCTTTAAATTGTTATGGCTGTCATGTGCGAGGCGGATGGGGTGGCAACAATGAAGCAGTGAATCACCTGTTCACCGGAACGATTCCGGAGATGGGTGACGAAGGCCGGCTTCCACCAGGCCTGGACGGCGCCGGAGACAAACTGAACGATAACTGGCTCAGGACAATCTTCCGTGAGGGCGCCAATGATCGGCCTTATGTGAATACCCGGATGCCTCGATTCGGCGACCAGTTGGCGGACTCGCTTGCTCCCCTGCTGGCCGCAGCGGATCGTTCAGAGACTGCCGGCCCGGAAGTGAGATTTGACCAGCCCAATCATCGAGTGATTGCCGATGCCAGAATGCTGATCGGTGACAAGGCACTGTCCTGCATCAAATGCCATCGCTTCGGTTCCTACGCTGCGACGGGTCTGCAGTCCATGGACATGACCACCATGACGCGCCGCCTGCGACGAGAATGGTTCCACCGGTATCTCATCGACCCGCAAAAATACCGTCCCGGAACCCGCATGCCAGCTGCCTGGCCCGGCGGCAAGGCCATTTTCCCGGACGTTCTGGGAGGCAAGGCTGAGACTCAGATTGAAGCGATCTGGGCGTATCTGCTGGATGGCACGCGTGCCAAAATGCCTTCCGGGCTGGAAAAACAGACCATCGAAATTGTTCCCACTGACCGTCCGTTGATTTATCGAAACTTCATCGAAGGGCTTTCTCCCCGGGGAATCGCCGTCGGCTTTCCGGAGAAAGCTCACTATGCGTGGGACGCTGAACAGATGACACTGCGTCTGATCTGGCACGGGGCCTTCATTGATGCCTCAAAGCACTGGGTGAACCGAGGGCCGGGGCGTCAGGTTCCGATGGGCGACCACGTGATGTCGCTGCCAGCCGGACCGCCGCTGGCTGCACTGGATTCTCTGGATGAAGCATGGCCGAGTGGCAACCCGCGGGAAACCGGTTTCCAGTTCCTTGGTTATCGACTGAACTCTGCGGGGGTACCGACTTTTCGATATCGCTGGCAGCAGGCGTTCATCAGCGAAACGATCACCCCGGTTCCCGCCGAACCGGATGCCGGTCTGACTCGCGAGTTTCAGATTCGCAGTGACACAGCTCTGAAATCAGTGTGGCTGCGAGTTGCGGCCGGAGAAATCAGCGAGACAGATACCGGCTTCCTGTGGAATGGAGTGCAGATTCAAGTGGAATCAGGGCTTGCATCCGTGCGGCGTTCCGGCACCACAGACGAACTGCTGATCCAGCTTCCGGATGGTGTTCAGGAGGCAAACGTGCGTTTGCACATGATGTGGTAATGGCTGATCAGCGTTGACGAGTGCCCTGCACCAGGGTTGATCAGGGCACACCGGCCATGTTGAGTTGGGCCATGTTGAGTTGGGCCATGTTGAGTTGGGCCATGTTGACGCGCACGCGAGGCACTCCAAGGCAACTCGGCGACTGCTGGATTGCCTGGCGCGCTGAACCTGGCAAGCTGGACCGTTCGTTGCGGAATGGCACATAACTTGTTGCTGATGTCTGATCGTACCTGCGGTTGGGGAATTCCGAGAGATGCTGTCGGTCCTGTTGGTCATAGTCTTCGCATTTGCAGTGGGCGGGATTCCATTTGGATACCTGACCGGTCGTCTCGTTCTGAAAGATGACATTCGCCGTTTCGGCAGCGGCAATACCGGGGCCACAAATGTGGCTCGCACGCTGGGCTGGAAGTGGGGACTGATTGTGCTGCTGCTTGATGCAGCAAAAGGTATTGCGGCCGTCTGGGTGGCCAGCCCTCCGGGGCCTCTGTTTCCCGTCGCCGATTCTGCACCTCTGCTGCGTGTGCTGGCTGGAGTCTTCGCCATCGTCGGGCATATGTATCCGATCTGGCTGAAGCTGCGGGGTGGTAAGGGAGTGGCTACGGCGTTGGGAGTGATTGTCATGCTCTCCCCCCCGGGAACGCTCACCGCCACCGTTGCATTCGCAGTCAGCTTTGCCGTCAGCCGGGTTGTTTCACTGTCATCGATGATTTCGGCGACGGCATTTGCGGTCGGCCATTTTGCAACCGCGAAGAAGGCGCCGCTGGACGCCACACAACTTCCGTTAACAGTATTTGCCATCCTGATTCCGAGCATGATCATCTGGAAACATCGCACCAATATTCAGAGGTTGCTGAACGGAACCGAAAAAAAGTTCCGTTCTGCCGCCACGGGCTGTCAGGATTCTGCGTCGGAAGAAACGCCGGTCGACGACACGTGAAGTGGATGACCGACTGCACACGTCGTTCTCTTCTGCGCGTCAGGCACACGGGCTGAACGCCGTCGGATTCGTTCACTGCCGGGCACGACTCAAGGGCATCCGCAGTGACAGGAAAACTGCAAATGAAAACACGATCAGCCCGCATACGATGGGCGATTTTTTCGGCCGTGACCTGCATCTCGTTCGGTCAGAGTGATGTGCGCGCTGCAGATCTGCCGCAAGCCGGTTGTATTTGGCAGGCCAGCGACACGCTGTCTGTAGACAGCGACGCGTCAACCGATGCCGCTGACTGCCTGGCCGGACTGCGGTGGAAGCCGACAGATTTCATGATCACAGCAGAAACCGCCGGGGATTCTGAAGGCGAGTTGCGGATTCGTTTTCCTTCGCCGCACCCGTCGGGCGACGCAGCAAACGATTCCGTATGTCTGGAATGGTATCCGTCACGAGATTTGAACGGGCGACCGCAGCGCGCACCGGCCGTTGTCATTGTGCATGAGTCAGGACGGTCAATGGCGGTTGGGCGGGCCTTTGCACGCGGACTAAATGCGATGGGCATGCACACCTTCCTGCTGCACATGCCGGGCTATGGAGCGCGCAGAAGTCCTGCGACCGAGCGCCCTGATTTTCTGTTGACCGGAATGCGTCAGGCCATTGCCGATGTACGACGCAGTCGCGACGCAGTCGCCGCTCTTCCCTTGATTGACGCGTCACAGATTGCATTGCAGGGAACCAGCCTGGGAGGATTCGTCACCGCAACTGTTGCGGGACTCGACCGGGGCTTTCAGAAAATCTTCGTCCTGTTGGCGGGTGGTCATATTGATCGAGTGGTGCTGGAAGGAGCCCGTGATGCCGCAAAGATCCGATTGAGACTGGAGCAGGCGGGAGTTTCGGAAACACAGATTCGTGATCTCGCCCGCCGTATTGAGCCGCTGCGACTGGCTCACAGAATTGATTCACAGAACACCTGGCTGTTCAGCGCTAAACACGACACCGTCGTCCCGCCGGCATGCTCAGCGGCCTTCGCCGTTGCAGCAGGATTGCCGGAATCCCACCACATTGTGTTGACCGCGAATCACTATTCAGGCGTTCTGTTTATGCCTGCCATCTTCGCCCAAATCCGGACGTTGATGGCTGCAAGGACGCCCTAAGTTTCCTAACCGACACTGGGGAGTGTGGTTGATCGCTCTCATTACTGCACCATCCCGGACATCCGGATCTGGCGAAACGAACGGCTGTTCCGGCTGCGCAGCGTCCGTAGAAATCGGTCAGGTTCATCCATATCCCGTCCGATACCTTCTGAGCAACAAAAC
The DNA here is from genome assembly GCA_017859815.1 of Planctomycetota bacterium. Classification (GTDB taxonomy): domain Bacteria; phylum Planctomycetota; class Planctomycetia; order Planctomycetales; family Planctomycetaceae; genus SXXK01. The sequence continues at coordinate 5,053 of JAFMMM010000200.1, forward strand.
GGAACGAGGTGGTCAGAATGACTGCCAGAGCACAGACAACCGCCCCAGCCGCTCAAGGACCTGACTGAATGACTCAGCCAGCAGATGTCTCCAACCTGCCTGAAAATCCGGCTGAGCTACAGACTCTGGAACACCTGCGACATTTCATTCACGTCACTCTGTGCCGTCGCGAGAACCTGCTTGAATACCAGTTCCCAATGACTGAACTGGAGATCCAGCAAAATGGCCGCCGCTGCGGAATTCAGTTCGTGTTGCACGGTCCACGTTCAGTACGCCTTTCAGCACTCTGGGCAGAAACCGTCAATGAGATTCTGCTTTACGACGCGACAGGACACCGATACAACCGGATTCACCTCTCGCAGCCGATCTGTACAGCCGCAACTGCGTGAAATCGCTGACCTGCAATAACACCAGCGGCATTGCGATCAGAATTGAACAGGATCAGCCATGCTGTCCGGATCATCATCGCTGGAATCTGCAGACGGCACTGGTCGTGATGTCGCAGGGGACTACTCCGCCTTCTCCGGTGGTGCCCCCAGTTGAATCTGCACGCCACCTTCCTTGCCGACACCATTCAGCTTCAGACTTCCTCCGTTGAAACTGAATTTGCGGAAGACACGACTTTGGGCCTGCAGATACTGTCCGGCTGCCAGCCGGGGCAATCCCGCCCCGGCTGTAAGTTCCACAAGCAATTCACGATTGGCAGAACGGACGGTCAATTCCAGATCGGACTGCTGCGGCTGCAAAGATTTTTCTGCGAGGCTGTTTAGCTCCGTCTTATCGGGTTCTGCCTTCATGGAGACATCTTCGCCGTTCAAACTGATCATCATCCGGGGCTGTGATCGCTCCTGAATCAGTTCTTCGGCCGCGCGAATCAGTGCCGCGGGGAGACTGCTGAGCGGATCTTCGGTTTCACCCAGCCAGTGATTCAGTTTCATTCGCACCAGCAGCGGCGTTCCGCGACCGGTGATGTCAAGCGACTCTGCACTTTCGTGAACCAGACTTTCCAGCAGATCGACAGCTTCCCGATCCCCCACTGTCATCCACAGCCAGTTGCCTCGTCCCACCAGATTGAGTTGCAGTGGCAGTTTCTCTTTTGCAAACGGTATCTGCAGCGGCGAGACACGAATGCTGACCACGTCGTCCTCTTCACCGCTGCGGGAGACAATCAGTTGTCGTTCAGAATCCAGTACCTGCAGCAGCAGCTCGAGAGAGTCCACAAACTTCTCGGCGGATTCCAGTCGCACGCCACCGCAGGGAATCAGCCCATCGGCAACAGTTCCACGCAGGGAAACAGCGGCATCCACAAACCCGGTTTCGACAGTTCTCTGCAGCGAGTCAGCCAGTTCCGCCACCAGCACCTGCGCAGCGGGGAGATCGGTCGCATATTCCCCGACACGTGTGTTGAGTGAGGCAACAAAGGCCCCCAGAAACGGACGCAGCGAATCGGGTATAGCCAGAGTGCTGGCGACCACCAGAGGGGACTCTTCTTCCTGCAGCACCGTCAATTGGGTTCCACGATTACTGATCGCCTGCAGAAATGCGGCGAGCACACTATTTTCGCGAGCGGTCAATCGCAACTGACTGGCAATCGGCACCTCGCCGCCGTCAGAAAACGTGAGTTGAAAACGGACGCGATCCAGATCGAACATGACCCGCCGCAGCACTTCCAGACGGCCCTGAGCAATAACTCGACGGAGCGAATATTCCCCGGGGGCTTCGTTGTCCCATTGCTGCAGAAACACGGAAGCCTGTCGCTCAAGTTCCGTCCAGAAAGACTGTTTGAATTCCCTTGGAATCCGGGTGAAGTCCAATTCTGCGGCAATGTCCTCTGAAACGACCTCCTCGTCGGGCTCCAACGTTTCAGCGGCCGGCAATTCGAGCGTATGTAAAGCAGCGGTCTGACTGCTGAACAGCATACCGTCCTGATAACGAAAGTAGGTGGAAATCGAAGGGGGCAGTTTGAACTCATTTCCGCCTTTCGCGGAGATTTCTCCTCCGGAACCTGCCGACATGACGATCGACATCCGGACCACCTGCTTTGGCTTCTCACCGTCCGGGTCTTTATCGCCATCCGGAAACTGCGGAACCGGCGTGAGCGATGATTTCAGACGACTGAAATCCAGATTGATCTCGTAACGTTCTTCGGCTCCGATCAGTTCGGCCGCGGCGCCCATTTGCCTCGCCTGCTGGCGAACGCGTGCTTCGAATTCCTCCAGGGATGGACAGCTTTCAAAAGCGATTGTGGTGTTCATGCTGACTTCCGGCTGCAGTTGCAAAAACAGCAGCGTGCCACGAACTTCCGGTTGTGCTGCGGCTGGCCCCGCTGAATTAAGAAGGCGGGGTCCTGAGCCACCAAAACCGGCAGAAACCCCAATCCGTCGCATACCGCCTGCTGCGGACAGCCCTGGAATACCAGAACCACCGAACATCATCAGCCCCGGTTGCTTCAGGCCGAGTTCTTCACGAACTCCGTTGAGGTAGCGGAAACCGTCCTGCAACTGGACTCGAGAATGCCAAATTGTGCCGAAGACCCGACCGCTGGCCGTGGGCACATCCTGACCGCGGACAGGCCATCCGGTGGATACGAACAGCAATGCGCTGACGACGGATAACGCAGCGGTAGTGAATTTCATAGGACGTCTTCCAATTCGAATTCAGAAGGTTCGGTGACTCACAGCGGACATCCGCATGCCTGTCAGTCAAGGCCGACGATAGCTGGTGTGGAGCGTTCTTCACAACATCACGAGTTCTCAGCAGACTTCAATTCCCGAACAATCAGCAGGACTGGTTAACAGATATTCAGTGCAGATTTCACGGCCAGACGAGTATCTCGAGCTCCTGCCGGCATTGAACAGCCGCAGAGGCTCTGCCGAAAAGGGCAATTTTTCCAGTGCATTTCCCCAAATCCGGATGAACAGCCCTCGAAATCGGACGAGGGCTTGTTTTCACTCGGTCTTTCTCTAACCTCTCCAACTCGTGCAGAGCGTTCATGTGGTTTCCAAAGCGTGAATTCCCTGACTCACGTGAAATTCAATGCGTCACACCTGACGTGTTCGGTGCAAAGTTCAGCCCTGCAGTTGCGGTGTGAACTGGAACGCTGATGGTCTTCACCGGCAGGAGCTCTACCGGCAGGCGTTCTACCACGGCGGGTTGGCTGCAGCAGTCTGAATCGGACCGTTTGATCGCGGAACTGCTGCGGGCGGTTTCTGCGGACAGCAGGCTGCAGTCGGATTCCGGCTCTGCATTGCCGACTGTTTCGGGACACGGGTTGTCTTGGTTCCGCTCGCGCGGGCAGTCGGCGTCACAAGTTTGTTTGCGGTATCATACCGTTTCCGTTTCTTTTTTGACAGTTCAACAGGACTCCACGAATGGCAGTCAAAGTCTACTACGACGACGATGCAGATCTCAGCCACCTCAAGGGCAAGACCATCTCAATCATTGGCTATGGCAGTCAGGGCCATGCCCAGGCTCAGAATCTGCGGGACAGTGGTTGCGAAGTCCTCGTGGGCCAGCGTCCCGGCGGTGCTAACTATGATCTGGCCATCAGTCACGGCTTCCAGCCTGTCTCTGCTGCTGAGGCAGCCGAGAAGGGCGACCTGATCAACATCCTGCTGCCCGATGAAGTTCAGGGCGACGTTTACCGCAACGATATTCGTCCGCACCTGCAGTCGGGCAATCTCTTGATGTGCTCACACGGCTTCAACATTCACTTCGGTCAGGTGCAACCGCCGGAGGGTGTCGACTGCGCCCTTGTTGCTCCCAAGGGCCCCGGTCACCTTGTTCGCAGCGAATACGAAAAGGGTGGCGGCGTTCCCAGCCTGATCGCACTCAGCGACAACGCATCCGAAACGTCCCGCAATCTGGCACTGGCTTATGCAAAGGGGATCGGTGGCACCCGTGGCGGTGTGATCGAAACTTCCTTCGCGGAAGAAACTGAAACGGATCTGTTCGGCGAACAGGTGGTGCTGTGCGGTGGTGTCAGCGAACTGGTGAAAGCCGGCTTTGAAGTTCTGGTGGAAGCCGGATACCAGCCGGAGATGGCATACTTCGAGTGCATGCACGAACTGAAACTGATCGTTGACCTGTTTTATCAGGGCGGTCTGAACTACATGCGATACAGTGTTTCAAACACAGCGGAGTATGGCGACTACAGCACCGGTCCTCGCATTGTGACGGAAGAGACCAAGGCTGAAATGCGTCGAGTGCTGAACGAGATTCAAAACGGCACTTTTGCACGCAACTGGCTGTTGGAGAACAAAGCCGGCCAGCCCGGATTTCTGGCGACTCGTCGACGTGAGAGAACTCACGAAATTGAAAATGTTGGTCGCCAGCTGCGTCGCATGATGAGCTGGATTGACTCCAAGGAGGTGTGAGAACTTCGGTTCCTCACCGAAACACAGGAGCCCGGCATGTCCGTATTGGATCTGGCGGGCTTTTTTTCTGTCACCTTTCAGGTCTGACGACTGCCATGATCCGGACGTGCCTATGACTGCCCGCCTTCAGATCGCCCCGATTGCTCATCGAATCAGCGGTCGGATTCGTCCTCCCGGATCGAAGAGTATTACCAATCGCGCGTTGATTCTGGCCGCGTTGT
>JAFMMM010000201.1 GCA_017859815.1 Planctomycetota bacterium
GGCACTCGCGGAACATTTTGGCAACCGAGTGCTGGATCAGTTGAAGCTGGAGTTGCCAGCCGGGGAACAGGCGGCCGCAGATCCGCTGCTGCGATTTGTGCAGGCGATGAATGCTGAAGCAGCGTTACTGGGTATGCCGACCACACGTTACGCCAATCCACACGGGCTGACCGCGGCGGAGCATCAGACTTCGCCGGCGGACCTCGTCACGCTGGCGCGTCGGATCCTTGCGAACGAGACTCTTCGCACCGTCATTGGAACGCGGCAGCGGGGGGCCGTTGTCATTGGCCCAGGCGGCTATCGGCGGAATGTGCTGTGGAAGAACACCAACCAGTTGTTGCGGATGGAGGGCTACAGCGGCGTGAAGACCGGCACTACCACGAAGGCGGGGGCGTGTCTGGTTTCCGTTGGTGAACGTCAGGGACGCCGCCTGATTGTTGTGGTGCTTGGCTCTGCAGCATCCGAGTCGCGTTACGTGGACAGTCGCAATCTGTATCGCTGGGCATGGTCGGAACTGGCCCAAGCGAGGTAGATCGTGTGCTGTTATGTGGTATCGGCTTAAGCCTTGATCTCGCTGATCTCTTTGGTGGCGATACCGATGGGGCGGTCCTGAGGAACGCCCGCACATGACAGCAGCGTGGTCAGCAGATCCCCCTGGTTACCACTGACATCTGGCAGAAACCGCCCAGTGTTCAGAGAACCGCCGCCACCCCCTGCCACGATGAATGGCAGGTTGGCGCGGGTGTGACGGTTTCCGTCCTCCAAACCGGATCCCCAGACCATGATGCAGTTGTCCAGCAGTGTGCCGTCACCTTCCTGAAGACTGGCCATTTTGTTCACCATGTAAGCGAACTGATCGATATTGAACTTTGTAATCGCAGCGACTTTACTGACCATCTCTTCGCGGTTCTCGTGATGAGTTTGCGAGTGGTGTTGGTTGGTGAAACCCAGTTCCGGGTACGACACGCCATTCGGAGTGGACCCGATATAAGTGCTGACGCGAGTTGTGTCGGTTTGAAATGCCAGCACAGTCAGGTCACACATCACCTGCATGTACTCACTGCGTTTTTCGCCTTCCGGGATACGGATTTCAATGGCAGGAGAATTCCCGCTGTTGGCAGTGCGAACGCCCGCTTTTTCGAATGCGGCTTCCTGCTGCCGTTGTTCGATGGCCGCAATTCGCCGCTCGACAGCACGCACGCTGTCGAGGTATTCATCCAGCTTCAACTGATCTGTGCGGCCAAGTGTGCGTCGCAGATCTCTGGCCCCGTTCAGGACACGATCCAGCATCTGCCGGTCAAGCGGATTGGTGCGAGTCACCGTGCCCACATTTTCCTGTCGCCCGAACAGACGATTCAGCACGTTTCGTGGATCGGTTTCTGCCGGTACCGGTTGGGTGGGCGAACGATAGCTGCAGTGTGAGTAGTAAGCTTCGTGAAGGCCCTCCTGGTTTTCCTTCCACGTTTGTGGCATCGTGGCAAGTTCCAGCGAGGGCAGCAGCGTTTCCGCCCCCACATAGTTGGCCATGATCTGATCGGCTGAAATTGCGATGTTGATGCGACTGCGAGTGTCAGCATCGGGCAGTGTGGCGGTCAGCCAGGTGGATAGTTCGAGCGCATGCGGGGCCCCATTAAAGGGGGAAATTGGAACCCCGGAAATTCCCTTCATCATCAAGCACTGATTCAGCACGGGACGCAGTGATTCGATGGCGGGAGGTGGTGAATCCAGAAATGTCTCCGGGCTCGTGGGCCAGAACTGATCCATGATCACGCCATGGGGCATGTACATGAATCCCATTCGCACCGGGGGTTTCTGCGGCATCAGACCAGCGATCGCACGCCGGGATTCCAGAAACGGCAGAGCCAGAGAAACACCGGCACCCTTCAGCAGGGTGCGACGATCAAATGCGGAAGGGACAGTCATAGGTGGGATTCCTGAGGCAACTGTGTTTCAGTTATTCCGGCGACCGGATCAGTGTGTCAGTTCTATGAATCGTATTCGGGGCAGCTTAGGATTTCACGCGACGATGAGTAAACAGATAACTGCTGATCACTTCTGCAATCATCGTCCGCACACGGTAGTCGTCTGCAGCGATCTTCAGCATCAGTTGATCGACAATGACTTCATCATAGCCTTCCAGTTGGCGTCCAATGGCCCATGCCAGCAGACGGGTCGTCAGATTGCGAGCAACATCTTCCCGGCGACCTGCAAGCACCCGTTTCAGTTCGGCGGGCGAAGAGAATTCTTCGCCCGTCGGCAGTTGCCCCGCTGAATCAATGGCAACGCCCAGTTCATCCTGTTCTCGCCAGCGTCCAATGGCATCGAAGTTCTCCATGCCAAAGCCGATGGGATCGAGAATGCGGTGGCAGTTCGCACAGGTTTCTTCCGACTGATGCAGCGCGGTCAGCTGACGCAGGGTAAGTCCTTCGCGACTGGCTTGTTCCTGTTCTTCCAGTTCCGGAACATCCGGCGGTGGTGGCGGTACGCGCTCCCCCAGGATCTGTTCCAGAACCCAGACGCCCCGCTTCACCGGACTGGTACGGGTGGAGAAGGAGGTGCTGGCAAGAGTTGCCGGCATGCTGAGAATGCCGCCGCGATTCGGATTCCGCAGCGTCACTCGCCGCATTTGCAGCCCCTGAATACAGTGGTCAAGACCGTACAATTCCGCCAACGGTTGATTGACAAAAGTATAATTGCTGTCCAGCAAAGCGAAGATACTTTCGTTGTCACGGACGACGCTCTGGAAGAACAGCCTGGGTTCCGCGACCATCGCCGCCCGCAGCTGAGGAGACATCTGCGGGAATATTTCGGGGTCGAATAACTGAGAGTCCAGCCCGCCTACACCCAGCCACTGTTTGCCAAAGCCATCGTACAGGGCGCGGGAACGATCATCGTCCAGTAATCGCTGAATCTGAGCATTCAGCACTTCCGGGTGATGCAGCTGGCCCTGATCCGCAAGGGCTGCAAGCTGTGTGTCCGGCGGTGCGGACCAAAGCAGGTAAGACAGTCTGGAGGCAAGCTGATAGTCGTCCAGCGGGATGATCGAGTCCTGCGTTTCCGGCTGAGCAGCCGGAGTGATGAACAGGAATTGTGGAGAAACCAGAATCGCTTTCCACATCAGGCTGATGGCCTGTGTGTAGTCGAGTTGGTTTTCCGTCCCCAGATCGAACACGTCGACCAGTACATCCAGTTCCGCTTCTGTTGCTGGTCGGCGATAAGCTTCGCGGGCAAGCGAGCGAGCTGTTTCGCGGGCCATGTGCCGCGGGTCGTCACAGCGTGTCGGTGAACTGCCAAAAAGTTGCAACTGGCGGCGAGTTGGCCGGTTGCAGTCCTTCGACACAACCTGCTGGACAACCTTGTTGGCGATTTCGAGGTACAGCTCTGACTGCAGCGGAGAAATGGAATTCAGGTAGCCCTCGCCGCCAACTTCCTCCGGCAGGCTTTCGGTGACGGAACGATCCACACCGTAGAGAGCATGCAGCGTGTTTGCATATTCGACCTTGTTCAACCGACGCATCACGAATGGTCCGGGATCACGCGGGGCCATGTACTTCAATTTGCTGATGGCCTGAACGAACTGGTCGCGTTCTTCCTGGCTGGGAATCTGTTCGGCATCCTGCGGCGGCATGTCGTGCACTTTGACATTGGCGACTGCCTTTTGAAAGTGCTGGAACGCGGATGTCGTACCGGGATCTTTCAGGGCGGAGTCCAGATTGATGCCGGCTTCCGGGCGGCTTCCGTGGCAGCGAGTGCAGTATTTTTTTACGAACGGCGTGACCTGTTCCTTGAAGGTGGTGCGCGCTTCCTGCTGTAACGCTGCTTCTGCTGCCGGGATCTCATCGGCCCCGGCGGGAGGTGTCACCGAGACAGTGAAGGCCACTGCAAAGCTGGTGAGGGTGGAATAAAGAAGACTGAGGGTGTCTGGTAACCGCATTCTGCTGCCCACAATGGGATCAAAAACACATCACATACGGCAAATAGTATGCGACAGGATTGCGCCGCTGACAATTCAGAACTAATCACTCAGAGCAGCAATTGGCGTGTTCTGGTGAACAGAGTGTCGGTATCGGTTAGCGGTGAATCTCACGGACGAGTGCTCTGACTCGCGATGCGGCCGCTGTGGATTTGGTGGCTGTAATGTTGACTCACCGCCGCTTTCTGTGGCTCCCGCATTGGCAGTGGATCAGAGCGAGGAATTCGGCGCGGCTGGACCTTTGGTTTTCCGAGGGCGTTTCTTGCCTGTTTTCAGCCACAGCCAATAGCCGGTGAGGACTGAAAGGACGCCGAGGCTGGAGATGATTCGCAGCAGCCACGAATTGAAATTGTCGCGGCCCTCATAGTCCATCGTGTGCAGCATCCAGAAGAAGTCGAACAACCGCCAGCGGTTATTTCTGCGAGTAACCACCTGCCCTCGATTCGCAGATACGTAGATCACTGTTCCGGATGAGTGATCGAGTTCGACTTTCCATGCCGGGGTCTCTTTGGAGCGGTACTCAGAATGGCCGGATTCCGGCTGGTCCAGCAGTTCTGATCGAATCACTGCAGCGGGCTCCGAAAAATCACTCAACGCGATTGCTTCCGCAAGCTCCCGGCTGATTGGTGACAAACGTTCTCCACTGACGGCGTCGACGAGAACATGTGATGTCTCAGAATTCTGCAGGGTGAGTTCCAGCACCGGGCGGTCCAGAAGTTGTCGCAGCTTGTATTCGCTGACGCTGGCATCTGCAGGGATCAAATTCGGGTCTGTCAGCAGGGAGCGGCTGTCGAGCAATTCGAAGGCCGACAGGTCGAGAGGCTCCTGGTCCTGAATCCGGTGTTCGCCACGCACCTGTTTGATCGGGTTCCAGCTAAAAATCAGGCCACTGACCGTCCACAGCAGCAACTGCACACCGATGACGACAGATAACCAGCGATGGAACAGGCGGGATGTAATTTTCATGGCGTTGAACCGTAATGAGGGGTGTTGGTCATTTCGGCCGCAGACCGTATGCCTGGCGACGATTTGAGAAAAATTCCTGCCGGTCATCGGCCCGCTGCATGGGAATCCCGTGCATTGCGGCGACGGTCTCGTGACTATCGTGGCGAGCTAAGTCGCCTTTGCCAATCCTGACCACCTGCCGTTCGTCCGGAAAACCGGATGGTTGATCTGTCCATGCGCAGAAACCGATCGAATGCCGTGAGATTGCCGTTGAAACGTTGGACTCCCGATTTTTCATTGCTGATGATTCACTGCATCGCAGGTGGTTCCTTGCAAAGATGAAGCCGTTCCGAACAATGCCGTCAGCAGAGCATGCGGGAAGCGATGGTGCGTTGATTGAGTGTTCATCGGTTTTCTGTCTGTAGTGGTCGTTGGACGCTACGGTGACTCGTCGCAACGGGTATGAAACGAAAAGGATCAAAAAACAATGAGGCGGTTTCTTGTTCTGTTGACGACAGGAGTGTTTTTCCTTGCCACGTTACGAACGACGAATGCGTGCACCGGGATTTCGCTGAGGTCGCGTGACGGCGCGGTGATTGCGGCACGCACTGTGGAATGGGCTTTGGGAGATGCTCACCACGATGCTTTGGTGATCTTTCCACGGGGGCATGAGTTCAGGGCATTGACACCCGACGGGAAGAATGGCCTGAAGTGGACCGGAACTCATGGCTTTGTGTCGTTGACGGCTTACGGAGAAGAGTATGGTCCGGATGCCATGAACGAGGCTGGATTGTATGTCGGCGTGTACTACTTTCCGGGTTACGCGTCATTTTCCAAATTCGAAAAATCCGAGGTGGGGAGATCGCTGAGTGTAGGCGATTTTATGCGTTGGATGTTGTCCAGTTTCAGCACGGTCGAACAGGTGAAAGCAAGCCTCGATCAGGTCCGCATTGTGAATGTGGAAGATCCGCGATTCGGGGGGGCACCGCTGCCCTTTCACTGGAAGATCTCCGATGCAACGGGCGCGTCGATTGTGCTGGAAATTGTCGACGGCGGACAGATTCGCATCTATGACGCACTGCTTGGAGTGATTACCAACTCACCAGACTACAACTGGCATCTTACGAATCTCAGAAACTACCTTGGCATGGCAGGCGCACCGAAAGAATCGGTCACGCTCGACGGGCGTCAGTTTGCACCGCTGGGCAGCGGGACTGGTCTGATGGGACTGCCTGGTGACTTCACGCCACCGTCGCGGTTTGTGCGGGCGGTCGCATTAACGGCATCGGTTCGCCCGCTGGAAACAGCGGAGGACGCAGTTTTTGAAGCCTTTCGAATTCTGGACAACTTCAATATTCCAGTAGGTGCGACCGGATCTGCAGACCGCATCGCCACCGATATTGCCAGTGCCACCCAGATCACGACAGCCTGCGACTTAAAAAACCGGGTCCTGTATTTTCACACGATGGACAATCGCCAAATTCAAAAACTGGATCTGCGGAAGATTGACTTTGCAACCGTTCAGCATCAAGTGATTCGCGAGGGGGCCATTCGCGAACAGCAGGTTCACGAGATCGCACCGGAGTGATTCGTTCTCCGGACAGGCGTCAAGTCTTGAAGCCTGATTGATCTGCGTCCGAGCAGTTGCTGCTGCGTCAATGACGTTGCCAGACACCCGGGGGATGGCTGTATGGTGCATTTTTACGTGAATTTACCCGCTTCGAAACGGGGAATCGAGATGACACAGCTTGACTGAATTGAAAGCGAGGAGTACCATCTGGAATCCAGTTATGCATTTTGACAGAGAAACTCCGCATAACGAAACTCCGCCGAAGCGAAGCAAGCAGAGGACTTTTCCGCAGCATCCTGCGTCACCTCCAGGCGTCTTCGGCCAGATGAAGATTTTCAGCTTCTGCTGCCCCCAAAAGGTGTCGGGGCATTTTGCCAGACACAAATTGCAGTCATCCAACGGTCTTGTCGGCCGCGCTGGATGGTCGCCCCGCGATCTCCACCAGAGACGCGAAACTCCGTGAGCTGCTTGTTTCTCCGGAGTCTGGAATTTCGCCACTACAGTCAGATCCGCCGGTGAGTGTACCGTGTGCAGATCTGCTGCGGGCAAAAGCAGAAATGTCGCCTCGACTTTGAATGGTCTGGTCCGTCTCGAAAGCTCCCGGAAGGAGTCTCGGTCCGTATTCAGCCATCGTCTGTCTGCCTGAGACCTTCCCCGCGATGAACCGCGTGTGTTGAGGAGTGTGGTCCTTGCTGACGCATTCTGAAGTATTGTTCAACCAGTGGCATCGTCGGGCCTTTGCTTCACAGAAACAGGAACTCACTTGAAAACCTTTGAAGAACTCCAATTACTTCCCCAGTTGCGCCGTGCCTTGAAGGAAGAAAACTACTCCGTCCCCACACCCATCCAGGCGGGGACGATACCGGCTGCTATGGACGGCCGTGACATTCTTGGTTGTGCCCAGACAGGGACTGGCAAAACGGCAGCATTTGCCTTACCCATTCTGGATTATCTGGGACGTGAAAACTGTCGCCCCATGCCCGGTCATCCGGATGTGCTGGTACTGGCTCCAACTCGCGAATTGGCGATTCAGATTGCCGACAGTTTCAAGACTTATGGCCGACATCTGCCCATTCGTGTTTGCCAGGTGTTTGGTGGTGTCAGCCCGCATCAGCAGATTCAGGCTGCAAAACAGGGCGCCCATATCATGGTTGCCACTCCCGGACGCCTGCTGGATCTGATGAATCAGGGGTATATCAAGCTGGATGAACTGCAGGTCTTTGTGCTTGATGAAGCGGACAGAATGATGGATATGGGCTTTTTGCCCGACCTGAAACGCATCATCAGTCGACTGCCCAATGATCGACAATCGTTGTTCTTTTCCGCCACGATGCCGCCGCGAATTGTCGAACTCTCGCAGCGGTTGCTGACCGATCCATTCACTGTCGATGTGACTCCGAAACAAACCAGTGTCAGGAAAATTGACCAGCGCGTGATGTTCCTCGATCGCCGCGCGAAACGACCTGCATTGAAGCAGACGCTGTCTTCCGGATCTGTTGGGCAGGCACTGGTGTTTACACGAACGAAACGCGGTGCCAACACTGTGGCACGACAACTGACGCAGGACGGTTTTCAGGCGGCAGCCATTCACGGCAATAAATCGCAGAATGCGAGGCAACGCGCACTCGAGGCGCTGCGGACGAACAAGATTCAGATTCTTGTGGCGACGGACGTCGCTGCACGAGGGATCGACATTGATGGGATCACCCATGTGATCAACTATGACATGCCGATGGAACCGGAAAGTTACGTTCATCGGATCGGCCGGACCGGTCGAGCCGGGGCTGAGGGTGTCGCGATCGCATTCTGCACGCCGGAGGAACGGGCCGATCTTCGCGCGATCGAGCGACTGATTGGTCACGCTGTTCCCGTTGACGGGAAAAAACCGCCGGAGCCACTTCCGTCCGAGATGGAATCTCGTCCTCCACGGCGAGGCAGGCCAGCGGGCAGCAGATCCCGTCCACGCCGTTCCCGGAACCAACGCCCTGCGAATGCGGGAGCCGGTGATGGTCGTGCTCACGGAGAACAGTCCGAAGGTATTCGATCGGAATTCGGCAGCAGAGACAGCCGCAGGTCTGACAGCCGTCGGCCAAACAGCAATCGGTCGGGCAGTCGGAGGGCTGATTCAGCGCAGTCTGAAGGGCGACGATCTACCTCGCGACGTTTCGGGGACGGCCGCAACGAATCGAGTCGTTCCGAAGATGGCAGATCTGAACGCGGCAGATCTGAACGTGGACACAGTGAGGGGAGATCCGCTGGGCATCGTGCCCGTCGACCGGCAGGTGGATCAGATTCTTCGTCGCGTCATCGCGGTGGCTCTCGCGAACGTGGTGATTCGCGCCGGTCAGAGGAATCGGTTGCCAGTGGAACCCGTCAGCGACCACGCCGTCGCCGCTTCAGTCGCCACAAAGATCACGTTTAGGACTTTGTGTGAGCACTGATCAGCAAGGATGACGGAGATACTTGAGTGTTCTTTGGATCGAGTACGACTCGACACAGAGTTTCGTCGCGAGTCGTGCGGGTGGCATGCAGAGCGATATCTCCTGACAAGGTCGGCTGGCTGCGTCGGTACTTCTGAGGTAGATGCTGGCCTCGTCCTTGTCACCGTTCACACTCCTGCGATTCCCGGACTGCGTTCGCCAACAGAAATTCAGGCACGCGGTGTTCTGCCCGGACGTAGACAAAAACAGCCCGCCGCGAGTGAACGCGGCGGGCTGTTGAATTCCTGAGTCGGGATGACAGGAGTTGAACCTGCGACCTCTACGTCCCGAACGTAGCGCTCTACCAAGCTGAGCTACATCCCGCAGCGGGGCGTCACAGATGCGACCCCCCGGGAGGCGGAATTGTAGCGACAGTGATCAGGCGGTCAATCTCCCAGCGACTCGCGTCCCCGGTTTGAGAGCGTTTTTGAGCAGCTGGTGGGGTGGTTCTGGTGGTCGCTGAATGAGTCGAGGCCGATTTCAGCCGCTAACGCTGCCAGATGGCGGGCAACTGCGCAGATGCTTCCCCCCATGTCTGCGAAACCATAAATCCACTGGCCTGAGAGATGTAGAAAATCCGACCGTTGGAGACGACTGCTCCCAGGCATTCGCGGCTGTCGACCGCCGGACCAGTGGACACCAGTCGGCTGTTGTCA
>JAFMMM010000202.1 GCA_017859815.1 Planctomycetota bacterium
TGTTTCCGTGGGCCGAACGCAGTGTCGATGAAGGGGTGACCGATCAGCAGATTCTGGACCAGCTTCCACTGGAACTTGTGCGAGGAACAGGAAGTAATACTGACGCGCTGACAATGCCATTTCGGAATAACGAAGTGCGTAACTCGCTGGCGGAACAGTCCATGTCGATGGGCTCCGCAATGATGATCGGACTGGAAGCTGTCGTTGCCGGAAAATCGTCAACCCGTGTCTACAATTCAGCCGCTTTTCTGCGACCCGACCTCGGATACAGTGGTCGCTACGACAAGATTCATCGAGTGGTGTTTGGGGAATACATCCCGCTGCGAAATCTGATGCCGTGGTTGCAGGACCTGACACCGTTCGGTGCCGGATTTGGAATTGAAGCAGGCGAGGATGTGAAGCTGTTTGAATATGGACCGTGGTCATTCGCCCCGTTGATCTGCTTTGAAGACACGGTACCACCGCTGGTGCGACGAATGGCAAATCAACGCACTGAAGGCGGCAGCCAGCCTGACCTTCTGGTCAATCTCACCAATGATGCGTGGTTTCGGGGCAGCAGTGAACTTGACCAGCATCTGATCACAGCATGCTTTCGATGCGTGGAAAATCGCATCCCAATGGTCCGAGCCGTGAACGGCGGAATCTCTGCCTTCATTGACGGCTCCGGGCGCGTTCGCCAACCAGCTGAGATTCAGCGGCTGCAGGAACCACTCGAGGGTCTTGTGCCGGAGTTGGAACCGCTGGAATCATTGACAGATCCCAAGTCCGGCAACTGGCAGCGGCAGTTCTCCGGTCTGCTGACCGGACAAGTGGAACTGGATGACCGGACAGCCGTCTACTCCACCGTGGGTGATGTCTTTGCCGGATCGTGCCTGTTAATCTGTACGGTATTGGGACTGCTGCCGCGACGCCGCAGGGCTGCCTGACAATCTGTGGGGCAGGGCTGAGGTCAATTCTGAGTCAGCGTCAGTTGGTCTTGTACGCCGCGGACTCCCGGCTGGATGCGTAACAACCCTGTTGCCAGTCTGCGAGTTTCTGCGTCCTGTACCTCGCCTGTCATGACTACCACACCATTGGCCTGTTGCTGAACCGTGATGCCAGCCAGTTCCGGTCGAAAAACCAGAAATCTCTGCAGCGAAACCCGATTGGCAACAACATTTCCAAGCGAACTCTGCGAGGGGCTGGGGAAATTAAAGCTCACACGCAGGGCTGTCCTGATGGCACGCGGTGTTCCTGTGGTTCCGGTGTTCCCTCGCGATTGCGTCTGAGTGTTTTGGACAGCCTGGAACTGTCGATTCGAACGAGCCTGATTGCCACCGGCAGAAGCGCCACCGACGAACATTTCCGTCTGACTTCCCCCGACAAAGGTCTGGGCCGCGGTACTTGTCCCCTGAGGAACAATCAGACCGGAAACCCCCTGTCCGGACAAGTTGGAACTGCCGCCACCACTCAACCCGGAGGTACCACCAGACGCTGTGCCACCAGACGCAGTGCTACCGCCAGTCTGAGCCATACAGGAGTCCGCTGCCACGAAGACACACAAAGCAAAGCTGAGTTTGAGTAGGCCTGATCGCATGGTGTTTGCCCCA
The DNA here is from genome assembly GCA_017859815.1 of Planctomycetota bacterium. Taxonomy (GTDB): domain Bacteria; phylum Planctomycetota; class Planctomycetia; order Planctomycetales; family Planctomycetaceae; genus SXXK01. Next base: position 1,590 of record JAFMMM010000202.1, read on the forward strand.
TTCCTGGCGGAAGTTACTGCAGACCTTCAAGAGTATGCAGCACACATCATAGAATTATCTTGCAGATGAAGCAGGCAAATCGCTTTCCGAACCAGTCCTGAATTCCATTGAAGAGGACTTGATCGGCCCGATCGCAGTGAAACCCGATCGCAGTGCATACGACCGGATGAATTGTCCCTGCTAAACAATCGGCACTCACAGAACGCTGAGCCGCCCCAAAACGTGACTTCCCGGGCTCCGTTGCAACAATTCCCTGAATCATGCCTGGGTGCCGAGCGACATTTCCAGCATGATCCTCAAACTTGACGCAGATTCACGACAGAACGTCTGTATACAGAACGCCAGTGCCGCTGCTGTTCGGCGAACCGCCGGATCCGTTCCGCCCGATTGGCGCTTGTCACATCTTACACAAGACGATTGTAACCGTTCAGCGCAGCCACCCGGTAGGCTTCAGCCATCGTTGGGTAGTTAAATGTCGTGTTGATGAAATACATCAGCGAGTTGTGGGGCGCCGGCTGTGCCATGATCGCCTGGCCGATGTGAACAATCTCACTGGCATTCACGCCAAAGCAATGGACTCCCAGAACCTCCAGCGTTTCCCGATGGAACAGGATCTTCAGCATTCCAACAGGTCGCCCCATGATCTGGGCGCGAGCAAGGTTCTTAAACATGGAGTGGCCGACTTCGTATGGAACACAAGCTTCGGTAAGTTCCTGCTCCGTGCGTCCAACACTGCTGATTTCCGGACTGGTATAAATCCCCGACGGGATATCCCGCAGACGCAACTGCTCAGTATGCCCGTCAGAGAGATGGCTGGCCGCATAACGTCCCTGAATGTAGGCGGCGCTGGCCAGTGCCGGCGATCCGATTACGTCCCCAACAGCATAGATGTTCTCTTCAGAGGTCTGCAAATGTTCATTGACCGGAATCTGCCCTCGATGATTGGGCTTGATGGAGGTGTGTTCCAGCCCCAGAGATTCAGTGTTACCGGTGCGTCCATTGGCCCATAACAAGACGTCACTTTTGAGCGCCTTGCCGGACTTGAGGTACAGAACCACATGATCATCAGCAGTCTCAATTCGATCAAATGTCTCGTCATTCCGAATCCGAATCCCGGTATCACGCATGTGATACGCGAGGGCATCGCAGATCTCATCGTCGAGGAATTCCAGTACCCGAGGCCGCGTGTTGACAAGGTTCAGCTTGACGCCGAGGTTGCGAAACATTGACGCATATTCGCATCCGATCACACCCGCTCCGTAGATGGTCATACTGCGGGGTGTATCAGGCAAATTCAGAACGGTATCGCTGTCGAAGACACGGGGATGGTTGAAATCAATCTCCGGAGGACGATAAGGACGTGACCCGGTGGCAAGGACGATGAACTTTGCATTCAACAGCAGAACCGTGCCGTCTTCCTGTAACACCTGAACCTGAGACGGTGAAGTCAGTGAGGCGTGGCCGCAGGCGACCTCAACCTCATTCCGCTCATAGAAACCACCACGCATTGTCACCTGCTGAGCGATCACCGTCTGCGCACTCTTCCGCAGATCGCGAAAGCTGACTTCCGGAACCCCGGCGCGACGCAGCAGGGAGGAGTTGTCCATCAGCCGGTAGATGGCTGTTCGCAGCGACTTGGAGGGGATCGTCCCCAGATGCGTGCACGCTCCCCCGATCTGCGACATTCGCTCCACGGTGCAGACAGACAGCCCCCGCTTGGTAGCCTCCATCGAAGCTCCCTCGCCACCAGGACCAGTGCCAATGATGACCACATCAAAGTTGCGTTCTGCAGTTGTCTGCATAGCTTTTTTCAGCCTTCAATTTCGACCTCGTCGCCGCGTTCCAAACCACTTCGGCAGCCCAATTCGCCGCTGCCCGAAATCTCTGCGGAGACGGCAGCGGATTCTTTGGCTGAATCGTCCTGATCGTCCGGCAGCGGATGCTACTAAGAGTCCGAGACCTGTGTTGGCGTTGCTTCCGGCTGTGTCAGCCCGCAGTGTCTCAGTAAGCTTTCAGCATCCGGTTCCCGGCCCCGAAAGTCCTGGAAGATCTGCATCGGATGCCGACTGCCTCCCTCGGCAAGAATGGTGTCGCGAAAGCGTCGCCCGACTCGCTGTAGTTCAACGTCGTCATTTGAATCAATCTCCTCGAATGCAGAAAAAGCATCCGCACTCAGCAGCTCGGCCCATTTGTAACTGTAGTACCCGGCTGCATAACCGCCAGCAAAAATATGCTGGAAGGAACAGAGGAACCGGTTTTCCGGCAGGATGGGCAGCAGACTGGTGATTGACAGAATTCTTCGCTCCGCGTCGAACGGCGACTCACTGCCGTCCGGGTCGTAACTGGAATGCAGCATCATGTCGGTCATTCCCAGTTGCAGCTGTCGCAGCATCATCGACGCAGCTCGGAATGTCTTGGACTGCTTCAGCTTGCGGTAAAAATCGTCCGGCAGTGTCTCGCCAGTCTGATAATGTTTCGCCATCGCCATCAGTGTTGGACGATGCAGACACCAGTACTCCATGAACTGACTTGGCAACTCGACAGCATCCCACTCCACCCCATTGATTCCCGCAGCATCCCTGTCATCAATGGTTGTCAGCATGTGCTGCAGGCCATGTCCAAATTCGTGAAACAGTGTTTCCACTTCTCGGAACGTCATGAGTGACGGTGTTTCAGAAGTTGCGGGAGTGCTGTTGCAGACCAGGTGTGCCACCGGCAAACGAGTTCCGTTCCTGCTGACTGAACGCCCAATACAGTCGTTCATCCATGCACCACCACGCTTGGTCTGCGGACGTGAAAAAGGATCCAGGTAGAATCCCGCCTGCAGGTCTCCGTTCTCTGCACAGACCTCGTAGTAGCGTACATCCGGATGCCACTTCGGTGCATCCTCATCACGGCGGCGGAACGTCACCCCAAACAATCTGGTGCAGATTTCGAAGAGCCCGTCCAGAACCCTGTCCAGCGAGAAGTAGGGGCGAAGTTCTTCTTCTGTGAAGGCGTACCGCTCCTCCCGCAGTCGCTCGGTCCAGAAGGCGATATCCCAGTGTGCGAGGTCTCCTTCATGGCCGCGTTCAGCAGCAAACTCAGCCAACTCCTCCATTTCCCGCTTTGCAGCCTCATGGGATGCCTGCAACAGTCGATCAAACATCTGCTGCACGGCCGCCTGATCTTCGGCCATCTTGCAAGACAGACTCAGGTCGGCGTAACACTCATACCCCAGCAGAACGGCTTTCTGCTTTCGCAGCGACAGTATTTCCCGAATCAGGGGGGTATTGTCCGTGTTACCGGTGCTGGCGCGAGTGATAAATGCGCGATAAACCTGTTCACGCAGTGCTCGATCCGGACAATGCTCCATGAACGGTCCGAAACAGGGATAGTCCAGTGTGATTCGCCATGGCCCCGCTGCAGCAGTGGCCTCCCGCTCGCTGTTCTCCTCCGCCTGACTCCACGCCGCAGCAGCGATTCGCCGCAGACTTTCCGGTAATCCCTCCACTTGAGACGGTTCCGTCAAATCGAGGTACCACGCCTTGGTGGCATCAAGCAAATGATTGGAAAAGTCTGTCCCCAACTGTGCCAGCTTTTGCTCAATCCGATTAAACGCTTCCCGATCCGCTCCGGACAAAGCGATCCCCGATTGCTCAGCACTCTGGATCAACCGCTGCAGAATTCGAATTCGAGCACCTGAGAGCGACTGTGATGATGCCATCTCGTGAATGGCACGCAGTTGCCGATACAACGGCTCACTCTGTCGGATCTCCAAACTTGCTTCCACCATTGCCGGCATCACGCTGTCGTGTGCCACACGTAACGGCTCAGAATTGGAAACACTCATCAGGTGACCAACTGGTCCCCACCCGTACTCCATCAATTCATCAATTTGCTCCAGCGGAAGCATCACGTCATCCCAGACTGCCCTGTCGACAGACTCAACCTCCCGCAGGACCTGACGGCATCGATCCAGAATGATCTCTGCAGCCGGGGCAATATGCTCCGGCTCAATCTCGTCGTAGGCCGGAAGACCGGACGCCCTCAGTAATGGATTCTCTGAATTTGTGATGGACACTTTTGTCTCCGTCCGAGATGGCTGTATTGCCGCCTGAAAAGTTGCTTCACGCGAGAGTACTGTCGAAACAGCCGCGTTGTACATTGAATCGGATGACTCGTCAGCGGACATCTGCCCGCCTCATTCCCGTAGGCTCTGCATTTCCCTCAACAGGCCGTCTCCGACTGTGGATGACATGGCGAGGAGTGGATTCTGTGAATGCTTGAATACTGCGGGGAAACCCTTCCGCGTTGTACTCGGCGGAAGCTCTGCTGCGAAGAGCAGCTCTTTTCCTGACGGCCACTTCTCGCAACGGGAAAAGGGTTCTTCTCAGAAAACATCAGCGACTTCGAAAACGGACAGGATCACCAAAACTATCGGCCTTCGCGTTTGATCACCGCGAAGTTCAACTGTATAAAAAAAGGCGGCCGAAGCACCTTCATCATTTCTTCACAGAAGACTCTCCCGTGTTCAATGCGGGATCTTCTCAGGCCGCAGGGCTTCTCTTTGCCCCTCCTGTCATTTGTTCTCCGCGACCAGCCCCGCATTGGTTCCTGAGCACTCGAACCAATCACAAGTTGCCTCGTTCCTGCAATGCCAGGGATGTCGCTTCTCTGGGTCGTTTTTCATAATTTCATCCGGAATACGCATCCATGTCGCAGCTGTCATTAGTCGATCTTTGTCCCGGCCAAAGTCTGGTGGTTGGAGACCTCACCGTTACACTGCTCAGCGTCGAGAAAGGTGAAGTTCAGCTGATGATCGAGGATCAACATGGCGGAATTGACTTCTACGAAATGTCGGACCCATCCATGATGGAATCGCCGAATCATCTGTCTTGCAGTCCAGTTTGAGCGAAGCAACACCATCAAGGTATTGCCGGCCCGGACATGCAGCACCGCAGTAGACTCCACATCGCCAATCAGTGACTCGAAGGACCGATGAACGGCGGCGTCAGTACCAACACCTGAAGATCGTTTGGCACAGCCAAATTCAAACGCAGCAGCAAAGTTCCGGCGATACTACTCCAGACCTCTCCGCCCCCCCCTTACTCTAAGAGGGTACAAGCCCGGAGGGCCTTCAAAATTCCGGTGGCATCGCTCCACCTGATCCAAAGTGCTCCCGGCCCGGAAGTCAGCCCTCCGAATCCCGATCACAGCCGTGACCAGCCCCTATGGGCAAAACCAAGCCTGCTTCCGGGTATGCCAGAACGCCTCGGTAAGATTCAGGGCGAACGTTCGGATCCCGTCCTCAGCGTGCATGTTCACAGCTTGCCTGTATCTCTCCTCTGAGCAGGACCTACGCCTTCTCTGTGACGACATTCGCGCGCCCGCGACTGCGGCACTCCCGCCACAGTAACACCGCAGTACAGATTGCTAACACCCACTCGCCGACAGCCAGTTGCCTCGTCATAGCCTGCTCGACCTCATACAGCAGAAAGCCTCCGCTGCGGAACAGAACAAGGCAGACGTGAATCAGGAAGCAATTCAACAATCCGCTGAATCGGAGGCGTTCCCACAATGCTGCAGCCATGAACATCAATGCCATTCCGGCTTCGAGGCCACCATACACCGTCAGGAACTCCGACTGTCCGGCGCCGCGTTGGAGCGAAAAACCCACAACTTTTGATGTTCCTGCAGGATCAATCGAACACCAGGCAGCCAGCGAGCCGTACAAAGTCGCAACCAGGACCAGAAATAAACGCGCCACTCTGTGACTCCTTAACAAACGGAGGTGGGAAATTCTGTACCGTGCTGCGATCCGACATCTCCGCATTCGTCGCAGTATCAACTGCCCCAGCGGCGTCCAAGCGAGTGTGGAACGTGAAGATGATCGCAGATTCGCGCGACGATGAAGTCGACTAAATCACCCATCCCCTGCGGCTCATGATAAAAACCCGGCATTGCAGGCATGATGGTCGCACCGGATCTGCCCAGCCGCACCATATTCTCCAACTGAATCAGCCCGAGAGGCGTTTCTCTCGGTACCAGAATCAACGGACGTCTTTCCTTCAGCTGAACATCTGCTGCTCGATGGATCAGGTTTGATGAGGCCCCATTTGCAATCGCGGCCAGTGTGCCCATCGAGCATGGACACACGACCATTCCTTCGACCTGAGCAGATCCACTGGCTGCCGACGCGTTGAAATCGGACAGCCCGTACTGTCGCAGACGCCCCGCTGAGGCCACTGCCGGGTCGACTGGTGTATCTTGAAATCGCCAGTCCTGCCCGTGGCTGCCGCTGCGAACCTGATCCATCATCGTCAGCCAGTCCTTCGCCTCCGCACCTGCGGACGGAGGGGTCAGTCCGACCTCCTGAGCGAAGACCTGTCGAGCGGCGTTGCTGATCACCACATGAAGCAGACATCCGGCATTTAGCAGCGTCTCCACCAGCCGCAACGAATAAGCCGCACCGCTGGCCCCGGTCACTGCTACCACGACCTGTTTCTGTGTGTTACTCATTGCTGTTGCCCGCTGTTGCCTGTGTTATTTTTACCGCCAGTGCCCGCACTGTTTCCTGCGCCGTATCTGTTCGTCCGCCGGTGTGCTTTCAGGACGGCCGCAATCAAGCCCCATTCGACAATGGTGCCGGACCGCCCTCAGCATTTTCCTTTTTCCTTCGGGGCAGGATCGAGACAGTTCGCAGAATCTTCTCCGGGGTCTCGTATCCCTGAGCCCCCACGATTTGTCCCATCACCAGACCCGCTGCCCGAGTCCACCTCGGTCGCGTTGTGCCCGGCCCCGCCTACTGCTTGAGAATCAGGCCGCCGCACCGGCAACCTGAGGACAACCGCCAGACCAATAGCCCCTGCTGCCAGAGTGACGGCCTGCAACCACCCCGGCAGTGTCCCCGCCAACAGCGTGACCGACAGGCCGATCACCACTGTAACAACCGCAGTATTTCGAACCCGATAACTGATGGCTCGGTATTTCCGCCATTCCTGCAGGTATGGGCCAAGCGCTCGGGAATTCAACAGCAGCTGATGCAGACGCGGTGACGAGCGGGCGAACATCGCCAACGCCAGCAGGAGAAAAGGAGTTGTTGGCAGGCCGGGGACAATCACACCAACCCCCCCCAATCCAGTGAACAGGAGTCCGGCAGTCAGGCACAAAAGGCGCGCGGGGCCGGAAACGATGCGGCTCTCGGTACCCGCTGCAGTCGCGGTCGATTCGGCTGAAGTCTTTTCGCAGTCCGGTGAGTCCACGGGGGCCATGATTAACTCGGAATCGAAAAAGTAAGAAGATCCGGTGCGTGGGAAGAATCGCAACCGCTGTACTTTACACAGCGACGCCAGCCTGCCACGTGAACAATTCGAGGAAACGGCCTGGCAAACCGCATTTCCCGCAGTGCGGTGTCCGGATGCACGAGCCCAGCAGTCCGTCCCGGCAAATCTGGTATGTTGCGGTCCTGTTGCCGGTCGATCTGCAAAGTAGAATCAATTCTCTGTAACATCTCGTTGACCGTATGCATTTCTCCTTTAAACTCGCTGCAACATGTCCAACGAACTCACCCGAAATCGAAAACATATTCTCTCGTCGGCCGTCGAACTGGCTCAGGCGACAGACGCTTCTGCGGTCGTGCTGATTGCAGAAAAGGCCCTCGATTTTGAGCGTATTCGTCAGGAAGCTCCGGGGATTCGCTTCATCGTGGCATCCGACGAGCAACCCGTTGTGGAGGCGGCAAAGAAAGCAGACGTCGACACGGTCTCCATTCCGAACGAGGCCCAGACGCGGCAGTTCCAGGTGACTCAGGTGCTTCTGGAAGCCATCGCAGATGAACTGCTGCAAACCGGTGATGACGTCATCGTTGTCTATTCGGCATTCGAAAAAGACGCTCTGGATACCGTTACAGTTGTGCGACTGGCAGAGCAGCTTTCCAAACTGACCTCCCGGGATTTGCAAAGACTGGAAACTAAAGTCCC
>JAFMMM010000203.1 GCA_017859815.1 Planctomycetota bacterium
TCTCTGCACCAGGCTCAGCAGTTCTGCGATTTCATGCAGACAAGACGCACTGTCCGCACTTTTTCCTCGCGCACGGTTAGTGCAGCTGTGGTCGATCACTGTTTGCAAACCGCGCTCGCCGCTCCCAGTGGTGCAAATCAGCAGCCGTGGTCGTTCGTGGTGGTGGAGTCGACAGAAAAACGTCGCGAACTCCGGATTGCGGCCGAGCGGGAAGAACAGGATTTCTACGAACGCCGCGCTCCTGAAAAATGGCTGCAGACGCTGCAGAAATTTGACACCGATGCCAACAAACCGTTTCTCGAAACGGCCCCGGTGGTGATTGCCATCTTTAGCAAGCCGTGGTCGTCAGAATCCGTTGGAGAAAAGAACCCCAACTACTATGTCTCCGAATCTGTCGGGATCGCCGTTGGGTTTCTGATCGCGGCACTGCACCACGCCGGGCTGTCTGTACTGACACACACTCCCAGCCCGATGAAGTTTCTCTGTGAGATTCTGAATCGGCCGCCAAATGAACGGCCTTACCTGCTGCTGGTTGCCGGATATGCAGACGATGACTGCAAAGTACCCAATATTAGTCGCCGTGGTTTCCACGAATCTGTCCAGCGAATCTGACCGCGTTTGGTGCGTCAACAGTCTTCGCTTCTCACAATAACACCTCCGACAATGAGTTTTCTATGCCTGCAGGATCATTTTTTCGATCGTTCATCGCCGTACTCTTCCTACTGCTTCTGACGGCCTCGCCTGCCCGCACAGACGAACGCAGCGGCCCCGTTCCAACGGAGAGTTTCGAGTCTTTCCCGGCCGGCACCATCACCAAAATCACAGCGGCCTGCGGAGTCTTCGAAAGCGAAGCGGGACAGTCCATCATCGACGATAAACACGCCAGCACAGGGACGAAGTGCCTGCAACTGACCGGTGGTGAACGGACCAGTCTGATTCTCTCTGTTTCTGAGATGGCGGATACATCCGGCCAACTGACGTTTCAGGCAGAACGCTGGACTTCGCGATCTCCCTTCTCGTTTCGGATTGAAAAAGATTCCGGGAACGGTTGGAAAGAAATCTTTAACGGAGACAACAGCGTTCGAGTTGGCCGCGCATTCCTGAACGACATGAAAATCCCCCTGGAGGACAAGTCGATTCAGAAGCTGCGGTTTACCTGCACCAGCCCCGCCGGCACCGGTATCCTGATCGACGACCTGCGCATCGCCCCCGCTGTTCCCCAGCAAATTGTCAGCGTAGAAGTCGTGCCCTTGACAATTCCGGCTCTTGTTCGTGCCCCGGCAAGCCCGTTGGTGCACTTGAAGGTTGTGACATCCGGCACCCTGCAGCCTTTGTCGATTCGTCAGCTGACGGCAACAATCAATCATCAGGGTGAACCCGTCCCGGTAACGGCGCTGGGCCTGTCCGGGGCGCCCGCAACAATGCCGGACCAAACAACGGCAATCGGTTCCACTGTCAACAACGTCAAAGTTGATTCCAGTCTGCAGCTCGCAGACGGCGAAAATGATCTCTGGCTGGTCGGATCGATTCACCCCCGAATCAACCTCGATGAAACAATCTCCGCTTCGATCTCCGCCATCCAGTTTTCCAACAATCACGTTGAGACGCTGAATCATCCACCGTCTGTACAGCGGCCCGGAATAGCGCTTCGTCTGGGCCAGGATGATGGAGTCCATACGTCGCGGATCCCAGGCCTTGCAGTCACTCCTGTCGGCACGCTGATTGCCGTGTACGATCTGCGTCACCGCAGCGGCGGCGACCTGCCCGGTGACATCGACGTCGGTATGTCCCGGTCCACCGACGGCGGACGTACGTGGGAACAAACGCGTACAATCATGGATCAGGGTGATGCCCCTGCGTGGCGATACGACGGGATTGGAGATCCTGCAGTGTTGGTGGATCGTAACACCGGAACGATCTGGGTTGCAGCAACCTGGAGCCACGGAAATCGATCCTGGATTGGTTCCGGCCCGGGACTCAAACCGGAAGAAACAGGTCAGTTGATGCTTGTCCGCAGCGACGATGACGGCGTGACATGGTCAGCTCCCATCAACATCACAAAGCAAATTAAGAAGCCGGAGTGGAGCTTTGTCCTGCAGGGCCCCGGCAGCGGCATCACCATGCAGGACGGCACCCTCGTCTTTGCTGCTCAGTATCAGGATCCCCCGAATTCGCAGAACCGAACGGCTCATCGATTGCCGCACTCCACGATTTTGTTTTCTCGCGACCATGGTCAGTCGTGGCAAATCGGCACTGGTGCATTTGATGATACGACGGAAGCTCAGGTGGCCGAGATTGAACCCGGTGTCCTGATGCTGAATTGCCGTTACAACCGGGAATCATCGCGCGTCATTATGACAACGAGAGATCTGGGGAAAACGTGGCAGGAGCACCCCACATCCCGCGGAGCCCTGATTGAACCGCGTGCCTGTATGGCAAGTCTCCTCGATTCCGGCAACTCCGCCGCTGCCAATGACTGGCTGCTGTTTTCAAATCCCGACAGTACTGCGGCTCGGCAGCGGATGATGATCAAAGCTTCGCCGGATCGCGGTCAGTCGTGGCCAGCACAATATCGACTGCTGCTGGATGAAGGGAGGGGCGGCGGATATTCCTGCATGGCCATGATTGACAAAGACACGGTTGGAATCCTTTACGAGGGCAGCCAGGCTCACATGACATTCCAGCGCATCCCGCTGCAACAGGTGACCGGTTTTTCCGCAACAACAACTGCCGCTGCAGAACCAGTTGGGAACCAACCGCTTGATGTGTTCATCCTCACCGGACAATCAAATTCACTGGGAACTGTCGATCCGGCGGATGTCGACAGCCCCCTGCCTCCGCCGTTCTCCGCTGACGCAGCAATCCCGTTCTTCTGGAGCAACCGGTCCACGCGACCGGGCCCGACAGCAGACAATCTGCTGGGAACATCGGGAGGTCGATTCCTTTCACTGCAACCGCAGCAGGGAGAAGGTACCAACCCGGTGTTCTGGGGACCTGAAATCAGCTTTGCCAGATCACTGTACGCAGCTGGCAAGCGCAATTTCGCGGTGGTGAAAGCCTCGCGAGCCGGAGGCGGTAACACCTTCTGGAACAAAGGATCTGCCGATGATCATATGTACCAGCATCTGCTTAACACGGTGCGTCAGGCGGTCGGTAGCATTCCCGGCGATCGGCCCGTCCTACTGGCCGCACTCATGATTCTTCAGGGGGAAAGTGATGGCCCCGCGGAAGCAGCCATTGCAGGAGACCGAATGCAGCTGCGTCTGAGAAATCTGCAGCGGGACCTGCCTTTGGCAAAGCAAACGCAACTACTGATTGCAGAAATCGCAGCGGCAGGTCGGACACGGGATGTTGTGCGTCGAACGCAACAGGCAACTGCCGCCGCGGATGACAACATTCACTATGTGTCCACTATCGACCTGCAGTCACAGCTCTATGACAGACTCCACTTCAACAAAGCGGCAAAACTGGAAATTGGCAATCGCCTCGCGAAACAATGGCTGGACATCAGCAGCATTCCGCAAAATACATTTGAGCTGGATCAGTACTTTCAGCAGAACATGATGCTGCAGGCAGACCAGCCTGTCACCGTGCAGGGAACAGCTGCTCCGCACACCCGCATCACCGGAATGCTGCGCAAAGATTCTCCCGCAGGGCCGGAATTCACGGCCACCGCAACGACGAACCAGCAGGGCCGATGGGAACTCACATTCCCGCCGCAGCAAGCCTCGTCGGATCTTTACAAACTGGCTGTTTCAAACGGCATCCAATCACAGCAGCTGAACAATCTTTTGTGCGGCGACATCTGGATCTGCGCCGGGCAGTCCAACATGGAATGGCCGCTGCGACAAACAACAAACGCAGCGCGAACACTTGCGTCCGCGGCCCTCCCCGATTTGCGTCTGCTGCATCTGCCACCGGGGACCACAGGCACTTCACGCCCCTTCCCCCCCGAACAACTGGAACGACTCACCCCCGAACAATTTTTTCGCGGTGAATGGTCCGAATCCAATCCACAATCAGCGGCTGATTTCTCTGCTGTTGGCTGGCATTTCGGACGAGCACTGCTGTCATCGACAGCTCGCCCGGTTGGTCTGATCAGTTGTGCTGTGGGTGGCTCCCCGGCAGAAGCATGGATTCCGCTGCAGGCGTTGAGACAACATCCTCATCTGACAGACCTGGCCGACCCGGCGTGGCTCAACAATCCGCTGCTGGGTGAATTCTGTCCTCTGCGCGGACGACAGAATCTGCAGGTGCACCTTGCCGCTGGTCGTCGGATCCCCGGTACTCAGTCCGCTCCCAATCATCCGTTTCGCCCTGGCTTTCTGTGGCAGGCCGGAATGCACGAAATGCTGACAAGACCATTCCGCGGTGTTGTCTGGTACCAGGGTGAATCAAATGCAGAAACAGAAGAACGCGTCCAGCAGCACAGCCACCTGCTGCCACTGCTGGTCAGAGAATGGCGAAACAGGGCGGGCCGGGAATTCCCGTTTGTCTTCGTACAGCTTCCGGCAATCGACCGTCCACACTGGCCTCTGTTCCGAGATCAGCAGCGTCGAATGCTGCAGCAACTGAATCGTGCGGGCATGGCAATCACGATCGACACGGGGGATCGCAACGATGTGCACCCTCGCCTGAAGCAGCCCGTCGGTGAGCGTCTTGCAAAGGCAGCTTACGCCCTGCTGCAGGACACAGCAGACACTGTGCCGTACACAGGACCACTGCCAGTGGAGATCAAACGCAGCGGCAAGCAATTGACGATTACCTTTCGGCACTGTGGCAAATCACTCCGCAGCGCAGATGAACAGCCCCTGCGACACTTTGAAGTTGCCGACGATCAGGGCCGGTTTCATCCAGGATCCGCAACCATCACGGGCTCGGATATGATCACAGTCCAGTCACAAAATGTGGCAGTACCGACTGCAGTGCGCTATGCGTGGCAGCCGTTTCCAAGTCCCGCAGTCAACCTGGTGAACTCAGCCACCCTGCCGGCATCACCCTTCCAGCTGAATGTCGCCAGATAACCCGACAGCCGCATTCACTGCTTTGCAGAGGGCGCAAATTTTCCCCCACGGATCAGTTGAATTGACTGCTCTGCAAATCGGCTGCCCAGAGTCCGGTAGCCCTCCACCGAATAATGCAGATCATTGCTGATCGGTTTGCCTCGCTGATTTCTGCCGTCGTTCAGATCATCCGTATCAACCCAGACAGCGTTCGCATTCGCCTCGGCGTAGGCCACCTGAGCATGACGAACCTTCGTCCAGTGAGGATACTTTGTGTTCTTCAGATCGAAATCGCTCAGCCGACCAACGACCACGTGAATATCGGTTCGCTGGAGATCCTTCTGTAACTGTTTCACCAGCCCATCGAGGCTGCGCTGATAAACCTCGCCATGCTTTTCCTTTGCATCTCGTTCACCCTGCATCCAGACGAACGTCACCGTTTCCACAGTCTCAGCGGCAACGGCATCCCGTACTTTCTGCATCAATACGTCATACAAGTCTCCGGTTGCGGTGGGTGAGTCTCCCTCGGCCGGCGTCCACTGCTTGTACCAGCGGCGGATTGGCTGTCCGCCCTGAGCACTCTTCACAACCAGCACATTTTTGCCGCCAAATTCTTTTTCCACAGCCGGCGTAAAGAAGAGATCGGGATTCAGCCCCGCCATGTTCGACTGGCCCGAAAGAATGAACAGGTGTTTGCCGGCAGACAATGCATCATCACCGCCGAAAATCAAGGTGGCCAGGGCGAGGACCATCCGGATGTACTTCATTTCCTTCTCCACTTCGAACCTGGTTCTTCGGATTTCTGAGCGACTCTGGCAGGCATCGCCAGCATGTCGCGTTCGCATCTTGTCACACGAAATCCCTGTTCAAACACGTGGCCGCCGCATTTCAAAGACGTCTTCGGTACGACAGTAAGAACTGCCCCCCATCCGACCAATCAGGTCCACTAACTGCGGGTCCGCAAACCCATGCTGGTCCACGACACCGTCATCCAAATGCAGATGCACAATCTTCCCAATCACAATGTTGGCTCCTCCCGGTCCCTCGCCGATCGGGATGTGCTGCAATAATTCGCACTCCAGACTTGCCGGGGAACGAGCCACTCGCGGGACATTGACGACACTCGATTCCGCCGTAGCCTCCTGGGTCAGGTCAAATTCCGACTCCTCTGCAGGAATCTCGGCTGCACTCAAGTTCATTGACTCGGCCAGCTCGTGTGACACAACGTTCACGACAAACTGTTTCGTCTCCAGAATGTTGACCAGAGAATCCTTCGCTGTGCCGTCCCGCCGATTTGCCGGACAGAACAGCAGTGTCGGAGGCCTCGAACCAACCGCAGTGAAGAAACTGTACGGGGCCAGATTCGCGATGCCGGTCGCCGACCGTGTTGAGACCCACGCAATCGGACGCGGCATCACCGTTCGCAACAGATGCTGATAAACGGAAATGGGCGGGATTTCCGCCGGGTTGATTTCGATTGCTATGCTCCTGAATTGAAACAGCTGCGGCCGGCCAGAAACTCACGCCACCCGATCGATCGGAATCAAACGCGGAATGGCAATTCGCACCCCCATCACAGTCCCAACCTGCTTCTGCAGTTCCCGGAAATCAAACCGCAGAAAATGCAGCAGTTCCGGCGGAGGCTGCTGTTTCAGGTACTCCTTCGCGTAAACGCCCATCTGACGATCATATTCCTTCTGGCTGCCGGTGTGCACATAACAGGAACCGGCAAACCGACGAATATCCCCGTTGAACTCGGGGCTGATGTGGTACAGCTCATGAAAAACAGTGATCAGTTTTTCATCATAGGACTGATTCAGGAAACGCGGCAGGTAAAAGGTCAGGATGTACAGCGCCTCCTGCCCGCGATGGATTACTTTCTGCACGGTCCACAAGCGTCCCTGCCGACGCTCAACTCGCCTGCCACCTTCGAAACGCAGCGGCGTGAGTTTCGCCTGCAATCCCCACTCCACTGGTGATCGCGTTTGAGCAAACGTGACTGCGACGCGATCCATCCGGATATGCTGGAAGACACGATGCCGCTCGCAGACATCCTCGCAAAGTCGCGTCATCGCTCGACAAAAGTCAAAATCGTTGCTGTCCCTGCTCACCGTGTTCACTCCCGAATCCATGGGGTCACTGCTGTCGGATTCTAGAATGGGAACGGGATCAGAGCGAGATGGAACAACGGACACAGATCTCCTCCGGCAGTTTCAGCCGATTGTCAGTCGGACCCAGCGTTTCCGAATCAGGAGCTGCATCGGAAGAATCAGAAACAGCCAGGTGGAAAATCCTGTCACAGACCACGACAGGTATCGTCCGGGAGTAAAATTGTGAGTCAGTACGACGGCGTCCACAGTCGCAGGAATCATCAGGACGGGCACGATGATCACAAAAAAGGCAACGAAGGAAATCAGCGCTGTTAACGGAAGTGCTGCCCAGCGTGAATACAACGAAAGCAGGGCAGCCAGATGACAGCTGAATACCAGCATGATCATCCATGCCAGCACCACTTCCGGTTCTGTGATGAAGGCCGCCCCGCCATCGCTGAACAGCAGAATCACCGCCATCCAGATCAGGGACGGGATGGTGGAAAGTGCACAGCCCAGCATTTTCTGCAACAGGACCTGAGTTGGCCCCAGTGGTGCCATCGCCAGTGAAGTATGCGTCTGCTGCCGGACCTCAGCCGAGAGCACGCCCGCAGAATACAGCAACAGTTCCAGCGTCAGTTCGATCCCAAACAGCAGCATGACCAGTTCGCTCAGGGATGCCTCCAGCCGAAAACGAAACCCGGTGGCATCCTGCGCCTGCAGCCACAGAAAACTGGCCAGCACGACGCCTCCGCCAAAAAACTTCGCCAGCGAAAAACGAATACCGCCGGCAAAGAAATGAAACTCCCGCCATGCCATCGCCATTTTCCACGTACGGCCGGGCGACAGTCTCCATGGTCCAAAGCTGGAGTTGGGGTCATCGTCGCCCTGATGGGTGGTCCATGCATTCAGCCGCCAGGTGCTGATCGCGAAACACAATCCCCCAATCAGCACGCTCAGACAGAATTGTGCAGACAACACCGATGTGTTGGACCAGTCAAACAGGATCCGATCCAACTGCTGAAGCGGGCTGATCAGCAGCAGGATTTCCGGGATTCGGTCAGCCATGGACACCAGCCATGAAGGTCGACTGGTTACCGGGAAGGCTGCAACCGTCGCCGGCAGCAGTTCCGGCAACAGAAAATAGAAAACGGCCAGTACGCCGGAAGCGGCAGCAGCCCGGCCTGATGTCGTGCAGCGAGCACTGCACAGCAGAGCCACATTGCAGACTACGAACATCCAGGCCGCCAGACCCAGCCAGGCAGCGATGACCTGCTGCCACAAAATGCCTCCCAAAGTGACCGCCAGCAGGGAAAAGGGAATCTGAGCGACCAGCAGCATCAAAGAACTGACAAAACGTGACGTCGACTTCCCCAGAGTGATCGTGAGCGGCGTCATTCCAGCCATCTGCAGCAGGGCCATCGTGCCTGCATCTTTCTCTTCGGTCACGGCAGTGGAGAAATAACTGATTCCAGAAACGGTGATGACCAGCACATTCAGGAAATACATCGTCTGAAAAAACGACAGGCCAACCTGAGTCACCACGATCGAGTTGGAATAAGCCACCCCCAGCCCGAACAACATCATCAGAGTAAATACAGCTCGAGCAGCATGGGGCCAGAATGACTTCCCGTCCATTCGCAGCGACCAGCGAAATAATGTGGTGGCCCCGGAGTACATCAACGCACACCTTCCGTTGTCATCTCCATAAACGCCTCGTTCAGATGCCGTTTCTCCCGACCAAAACTGACGATCGGAAGATCCAGTGGCAACAATTCCGCCAATAACTGGTTCGCCGTCACCCCTGCACCCGTTGTCAGCTGAAACTGATACCCATCTGTGAATTCCACTTCTGCAGCGTCCTGCACAGTGGAAATCTGCAGCAGCTGTTCCGCAAGGTGATCTTTCCTGCTGCTGAGCTGCAACTTCCACACAATCTGCTCACCACGCTGCTGTTCCAGTACACGCATCGGACCGCTGAAACGAATCTCTCCGCGGTCAATAATCGTCACGGCATCACACATCTCAGCCAGTTCACTCAGAATGTGGGAGCTGATGAAGATGGTCTTTCCCAGCCGTCGCAGTTCGCGAAGAATCCCCATCAACTCGATCCGGGCCCGTGGATCGAGTCCGCTGGCCGGTTCGTCCAGCAACAACAACTCAGGGTCGTGGACCAATACGCGAGCGAGGCTGACCCGCTGCTGCATCCCGCGTGAAAGACCGCCAATTGCACTGTCACGACGGCCGGCCATATCCGTGAGATCAAGCAAATCCGAAATGACCTGATCTCGCTGCCTGACCTCCAAACCATAAGCCGCAGCAAAGA
>JAFMMM010000204.1 GCA_017859815.1 Planctomycetota bacterium
AGAAAGCTGCGAAAATTCAAATCCGTGCCACCCAGCTGACTGAGGAGTTTTTCCTGTTGCTGTTCCAGTGACTGCAGGCGTGCTTCAAAATCTGCCGCTCGAGGCAGGGGAAGCTTTTCACTGATAATCACGACTTCAGGCGAGTCATCCATTTTGTCTGCCGGAATGGTGCGCAGTCCGCGGAGAACATTGAGCCCCAGCATGTTTCCAAATGGTTCGCAGTCATGGGGGGAAGTGACATCCTTGTAAATCACCGGGTTAATGTCTCCGGCACAACCCTGAATGAAGAATGCCAGACAGTCGTGCCCCAGATTTTCTTCGACCACTGCAGAGGCAAATCCGGGGAAATCAGCGGAACTCAGTCCGGATGGAACTCCGTGAATGGGATGACAGGCAAAGTTGTAAATCACAGCCAGTGGTGTGCCGTCTGTCCGATCCAGTCTCAGCAGACCAATTTCCGGGTCGACAGGGCCGATTTCTGCAACCTCGTCATCCCATGGCATGGAGTAAGCACGACGAACGTCAGTTTCGCTGCCATCCTTCAGCAACAGTCGTCGATTCTCCATGATGCGGACTTCCTGTCCGACCCCAGTGCCGGCGCGAACCGGCACCAGCCCGGCCATCGCCCTGCCAACTGCTTCCACGGTGCGTTCTGCCACGTCCTTGCAAACGACACCATGACAGTGGCTGGCATTGACGAACACCGCCTCCGGTGGAATCCGGAACTGTTCCTGCAGGGCATCGCGAACTTCCTGCAGGTAGGTGTCCCGGATGTGCCCAATTCGTCCGATTGAAACTGCGTCGACCGTGATCAGAACCGCCAGTTGCCCGTTACTGCGGAGCACGAGTGCCTTGGCATACAGCGGGTCGTTAAAGGCAACGCTCTGTTCGGTAATGTCCGTGCGTCCCGTGCCCGCCAGCAGTTCGCCACGTAATTGTGTCGCATGGCTGATGCAGCTGAAGATGACGGTCATGGCGGCGAACAGTCGGAAAGTCGTAAGCATTTGCGAGTTCTCTGCTGGTGTGGTTTGCACAGGGGCTGCGAGACATTCAGCGTCGAGCGTATCAGAAAGACGTCTCAGGTGCAGTTTTGCTGGCAGCGAAAATCTCTGGTCTGCCGGTGTCGTCGGAACTGCATGACGACAGACTTGCATTCTGCGATCAGTTTACGAGAACATGGCTGTCGTCAATTTGGGCAACGGTCTTCACCGGGAACAGCACCGGGCAATGAGGTAGGTCATGTCAATCTTCCCCTGCGGAACCAGCAGGCGTGAATTCGTCTGGGAAATGGGCGGTGGCTTTGCCGGTACTGCGCTGGCGGCAATGCTGCAGCAGGACGGGGCCTTTGCCGGGCCAATGGCCGGTGGTGGTCCACTGGCTGCACGGGCGACCCATTTCCCGGCGAAGGCCAAGGCCTGCATTTTCCTGATGATGAATGGTGCCCCCAGTCAGGTTGACACCTTCGATCATAAGCCGGCCCTTTCCAAATATGCTGGCCAGTCACTGCCTGCTGATCGCAAATATATCAACTCCGGTGGCCGCAAGGTGGGTTTCCTGACGCCGGAATTTCGTCCCTTTCGACCGGGCGGGGAAAGTGGTCTGATGATTTCAGATTACTTCCCCAATGTTCGTGAACATGCGGACAAACTGGCGGTCATTCGATCCTGTCATACGGACAGCCACGCGCACGGATCTGCTTTGGTGGCGATGAATACCGGGAAGACCTTTATTGGTCGGCCCAGTCTGGGGGCCTGGTGTGCTTACGGAATGGGGACAGAGAACCAAAGTCTGCCCGGCTATGTCGTGATTCTGGACCGTCGCGGGGGACCAATCAGCGGACAGCCCAACTGGTCCAGCGGATTCATGTCGGCGGCCTATCAGGGAACCCTGTTTCGTCCGGCGGGGGATCCAATTCTTGACTTGAAAGGACCACGCTGGATGACTCGGGACGCCCAGCGTTCGCAACTTGATCTGCTGGCGAAACTGAATCAGCAGCACCTCGAAGCCAGAGCCGGCGGCGATGACCTGGCAGCTCGAATCAATTCGTATGAACTGGCTTTTCGGATGCAGTCTGAAGCTCCCGAAGCCGTGGATCTCAGTGAAGAGTCAGACGCCACACAACAACTTTATGGGCTTGGCAAACAGCCGACCGATGAATTTGGACGCAATTGTCTGGTAGCACGACGCCTTGTTGAACGGGGCGTCCGTTTTGTCCAGCTGTACTCCGGTGGAGGCCATCTGGAGGAAACGTGGGATGCTCACGAAAGCATTGAGAAGAACCATGGACGCCACGGAGCTGAAGTGGATCAGCCGATTGCCGCATTGCTGACCGATCTGGAACAGCGGGGCATGCTGGACGAGACACTGGTGATCTGGGGGGGGGAGTTTGGACGCATGCCGTTCAGTGAGGGACAGAATGCTCCCGGCCGCAATCACAACCCGTATGGCTTTTCCATGTGGTTGGCTGGAGGCGGTGTTCGCGGCGGGATGGCGTGGGGGGAAACTGACGACCTGGGCTTCGAAGCTGTCCAGGATCGAGTGCATTTGCACGATCTGCACGCCACAATCCTGCACCTGCTGGGATTTGATCACACCCGCCTGGGCTGGCTGCACCAGGGCCGCGAAGAACGTCTCACAGATGTGTTCGGAAGTGTTGTACAGGGAATCCTCGCGTGATTCGTTAACGCACCTGTCCCGGGGTGGTTGTACGAATGCTCCATAGTGTCCCACCCGCTGTCACAAACAGAGTGCGTCCGTCAGGTCCGCCGAAGGCGCAGTTGGTGGTTTCGTCGCGAGGAATCGCGGTGAATTCCAGCAGGCGTCCCTCCGGTGAGAAGACATAGATTCCGGCAGTCGGTGGATCTGCAGTTTCGTGCGGCGGATGTGGACGATTCAGTCCGGCCGCGACGTATAGTCGGCCGGCGGTGTCCAGCTTCATCCCGTCCGGTCCGCGAGTTGTTCCCCAGTCATAAACCAGCGTCTGTGTGGCCGGGTCGATATTGCCGTCAGGCTGCAGATCAAATCGCCACAGCTTGCGAGCACCTCCGCGGGTATTGTTGTTGTTATCCGCAACGAACAGAAAGCGACCATCCGTCGTGATGGCAATCCCGTTGGGACGATCCACTTCGTGCGTGATAATTCGAGTGATGGAACCGTCGGGGTCAATGCGGAAAACACCTTCAACCTCTCGTCCATCGGCATCCTTCATTTCCATGCTGGCGCGATCGCCATACCGGGGATCAGTAAAGTAGATCCGTCCCCGGGCATCGATTGTCAGATCATTGGGCGTGTTAAATTTCTGACCATTGTACGAATCAGCAAGGACGGTCAATTCGCCGCTGAGTTCACGTCGAACGATGCGGCGTGACGCAGACTGGCAGATCACCAGCCGTCTCTGGTCGTCAAAACGCAGGCCATTGGAACCGGCGTCCTTCATCCAGATTTCCTGCTGGCCATCCCGACTGCGGCGATTGACATGACCCTCGCCACTGGTCAGCAGACCCAGTTCGGGGTGCCACGCAGGACCTTCGCCGGCACCGGTTTCCTGCAGCAGTCGCGGTTGCGTTTCGAAGACAGACGCTACGGGCGGTTCGGGGCGCAGTTGAATCGTGGCCGTCACTGGAATGTGGTCAGAAAGCAATTCCGTTGTGGGATCGCGCAGGATTGCTGCGGAGGTCACCGATTTCTGAAGTGACGGGGACACGAACAGATAGTCAAGCCGTCGATCCGTGCCGTGATTCTGATCGCTGACAAGGTCTGCCGGAAATGTTCCCATGTAAGGCAGCAACGGAGATCTGCGGGCGGCGACCACATCGATGTACTGCTGAGCAAGAATGGCTTCCAGTCCGCCGTAGTCGAGACGACCTTCGTTCAGGTTGCGTGCCGAGGGACTTTTCTGGTCGAGCCACTCAAAGAAAGGCACCAGTTTGGAATCGGAGTCATAATGAGACCTGTCGGCGGGTGAAAAGCCGTTGAAGTCGCCCGCAAGAATGATCCGCGGATTGTCGTCGGGAAGTGAGTCCACATCCTGCTTCAGCAGTGCGGCTTCATCAATTCGCCATTGAAAATTCGAGGGATGGAAATGGATCACATAGAACCAGATTCCCTGAATACGACATCGCAGCAGGCCATGATGAAAGCCATCCCTGATCCGCTGAACATCTGTAATCGGGTAGCGGGATGTGATCCCGGTGGGGAAGCCGTCTTCCTTCAGCAGTACGGAGTGATCGTGTCCCCAGGATTTGGCATCGGCTGCAAGTTTCTGGTGGGTGTACTGATTCAATTCCTGCAGCGATACGACATCCGGTGCCTGAGCGCGCATCCAGCGCCGCCAGTTCTGATAACGCGGTTCAGCTTTCTTAGTAAAACCGTACCACACGTTGTGGGTAATGATTTTCAGAGTCGTGGGCTGCGGTTCATCGGCGCGACCAATTGCGGAAAGCGACAGCAGCAGTGCGAACAGCAGGGCAGACGAAAGACGCTTAGAGGTGCAACGCAACATGAATCAACTCCCAAAATTTGCGGGTGTCGTCTGCCAATGCGAAGGCCCGTGATGCAGACGACGCAGGGCAGTATCGCCGTTCGGAGCATAACTGCTTTTCGACTGCAGTTGCAGCGTGCGGCCTGAAGAGCACGGCAGGAAACCCTGTCAGTTGTGTGGCACGGCCAGATTCAGCTGTCGCCATTCAGGATGGCAACTTTTTCTGCAACAAATTTCAGATGATGTTCCAGGTGCTCGGTGGTTGTTTCCAGCAACGTTTCCAGGGTGACCGGTCCCGCTTCGGTATGCACACCTGTGCGCTGATAGTCTTCCAGATCGGCAGACTGCAGAATCGTGCAGAGCTGTCGCCGCTGCAGTGTGATCAGCTGAAGTTCGTCCGAAACGCTGCGCTGTGAATAGTGCAGTCGGGCTGCGAACAGTTCTTCACTGACACCGGGCAAAGCCGGGTTGTCTTCGGCGAGCACCTGTTTGATGCGGGTGGCATAGATCACTTCAAAATCAGCCAGATGACAGACAACCTGTGCAATCGACCAGCGACCGGCGACGGGGGTTTCTGACCACTTTTCCGGAGACACCCGCTGCACGCAGGTTTGCAGTGCGACAGCACCACTGGCAAATCGTTGAAGCAGTTCTTCGGGGGTCATGAAATCGCCTGTCATTGACGTGGTGGTGGGGAGGGGAAGTTGCGATTCCCGACAGAACCGGGAATTTAACCGGCAGAATTGGCAGAGACAATCGCCGTTGATGAGGTCAACTGTGAATTCCAATCTCAGAACACCGCTGCCGGAACGAATGTCAATTGCCGCAGAATGGCGAATGCCACAGACTTCGGGGAGGATTTGTCCGGAAAGCCACGCGGCAGGGAACCTAATGAGTCGAACGTGTCTGAAAGGCGGAATGATCTGCGACCCGGCCAACGGGATTGACGGACTGATTGCCAATCTTTGGATGGAAGACGGACGGATCATTGCTGCTCCGGATGACCCATCGGAACGGGCGGAAGTCACGATCGATGTGACCGGCATGGTGGTGATGGCGGGGGGTGTTGACATGCACTGTCATATCGCCGGGCCCAAGGTGAATACCGCTCGGAAAATGCTGCCTCAGCAACGTCGGAAAACGCCACCCATCCCACGGACTCGACTGACACGATCGGGAACATTGGGCAGTGTCCCGTCGACATTCGCTACGGGATATCTGTACGCCGGGCTGGGTTATACAACAGCCTTTGATGCTGCGGTGCCACCGATCGGTGCGCGACACGCTCATGATGAACTGCAGGATACACCGCTGCTGGATGCTGGTTTCTACGTGATGATGGGGAATAACCATCTGGTCATGGAGCGTCTTCGCGAGGGGAATCAGGAACTGCTGGACGGGACAGTCTCCTGGCTGCTGAACTCCACCGGCGGATATGCGGTGAAGCTGGTCAACCCCGGTGGTGTTGAGGTGTGGAAGGAGGGGGGCCGGGGATTCTGCGGGCTGGACGAGGAGTTGCCTTTTCCAGGGCTGACCGCGCGGACCATCATTCGAGAAATGGCGGCCGCTGCAGATCGGCTGCAGACTCCTCATCCGGTTCATGTTCACTGCAACCAGCTGGGGATGCCGGGGAACTGGACAACAACCCTTGAGACGATGATGGCGACCGAAGGATCGCGAGCACATCTGACTCATATTCAGTTTCACAGTTACGGCGGTCATACGGATGATGAGAGCACTTTCTGTTCACAGGTCCCGGCGCTGGCGGACTATGTGAATCAACATCCTCACCTGACTGTCGATGTGGGTCAGGTGATGTTCGGTGAAACGACCAGCATGACGGGTGACGGACCGCTGGGGCATTATCTGCACCGCGTGACCGGAAAACGGTGGTTCAATGGAGAAGTGGAACTGGAAGGCGGCTGCGGAATTGTGCCGATTGTTTATCGGGATCGCAGTTTTGTGCACAGCCTGCAGTGGGCTGTGGGGCTGGAATGGTATCTGCTGGTCGAGAACCCCTGGCAGATTGCCATGAGCACCGATCACCCCAACGGTGGTTCGTTTCTGGCGTATCCGGAAATCATCGCGCTGTTGATGGATCGCGCGCGTCGCGAAGAGTATCTGTCCCGCATGCCGGATCGCCTGCGAGCCGCCTGCACGCTGGGGGATCTGGAACGGGAGTACACGCTGGCGGAGATCGCCATTATTACGCGGGCTGCACCCGCGCGAATGCTGGGGTTGCATCACAAGGGACATCTGGGGCCGGGAGCGGACGCAGACGTCACGGTTTACAGCCGCAATGATGATCCCGAAACCATGTTTCGGTTTCCCCGCTATGTGTTTCGCCGGGGCCGCATGATTATTGATGATGGTGAAATCCGCGCAGTCACTGACGGCCGCACTGTGATGACTCAAACTGAAAAAAATCCTGACGTGGAACCGCTGATCGAGGACTGGTTCGATCGCAATTCCAGCATCCAGTTCGCCAACTTCCCGGTGGACAACCACGACGTTGGGGAACACACCGTGACTATTGAGGCCGGCGAGGAAAAGAAGTCCGGCTGAATCTCGCGGCCGCCCGGTTTGCATGCTGGCCGATGATTTCCCGAGGCTGCGTGAGCTGTCCGGTTCAGCGCATTCTTCAACGCGTGGTCATCAAACCACGCGGATACTCCACCAGTCGACAAAGTCCCGAACCGGCTCGCAAGCGGACATCTGTATCGATCAGGGCAACGTTGGGTGGCGGAACAGGATAAGAACCCCTCGTTCGTTGTGTGTCACCACCAGCATCATGCGGCGGCAACAACTGGTGGAAATGGTTTGTCATCAGTCAGGAATCTGCCAGCCGCAACGGAACCTGGTCAGGGGGGCTCTCGCACCAGGTTCACACGCTCCGCGAAGTTGTCATCCTTGTGAAAGACAGCACTGCGTGAAAGACAGCAATGCGGCGTCTCGGTTCCGCACATCGCCGAGCAAACTCACCTCGTGATGCTCGCGATGTGTGTGGCATCTCACGAGTCAGTCAATCGCAGCCACGAGCAAACGCAGAACGCCTGCTCGCGTTCTGTTCTTCGGGATTCCGGTGTGAGCTCAGTTAGCTGCCGGCTTGCAGCCGCGTGCGTTCGAGGGCTTCATTCCAGCCGGCTCGCAGTGCGCGGATTTCTGATTTCCTGCGAGATGGTTCGAAGGTTTGATCCACCTGCCAGTTGGTTTCAAAGTCTGCCGGTGATTTCCAGACACCAACGGCCAGCCCGGCCAGCAGTGCGGCTCCGAGGGCGGTGCTTTCGGTGACGGTTGATCGCACCACGGGGACTTCCAGCAGGTCCGCCTGGAATTGCATCAGCAGGTTATTGGCCGCCGCGCCGCCGTCGACACGCAGGCTGCGAATACGAATTCCGGAGTCGCTCTTCATACAGTCCAGCACATCCGCGACCTGAAACGCGATGGATTCGAGGGCAGCGCGGGCAATGTGAGCACGGCTGGATCCGCGAGTCAGTCCGCTGATCAGGCCGCGTGCGTGCGGATCCCAGTGCGGTGCCCCCAACCCGGCAAATGCCGGCACGAGGTACACACCGTTGTTGTCGGGAACAGAGGCGGCCAGTTTTTCGACATCGGCAGAACGCCGGATAATCCCCAGACCGTCACGCAACCACTGGACCACGGCTCCCGCGATGAAGACGCTGCCCTCCAGTGCGTACTCCGTGCGATTCCCCGTCTGCCATCCGACGGTCGTGAGCAGATTGTTTTCGGACGACTGCGGTTTGGTGCCGGTGTTCATCAGCATGAAGCAGCCGGTGCCATAGGTGTTTTTGACCATCCCAGGTTTGTGACAGAGTTGACCAAACAGTGCAGCCTGCTGGTCTCCGGCAATCCCCGCAATCGGGATGGGTTTGCCAAACAATGCCGCGTCCGTTTCTCCGTAAACTTCGCTGGAGCTGCAGATTTCCGGCAACACTGAACGCGGAATCCGTAACGCCTTCAATAACTCGTTGTCCCAGCTGAGGTCATGAATGTTGCACATCAGAGTGCGGGAGGCATTGCTGACATCGGTGGCGTGAATTCGACCGCCAGTGAGTTTCCAGATCAGCCAGGTGTCAATGGTGCCAAAGGCCAGATGTCCGTCTTTGGCCAACTGGCGAGCTTCAGGGACATGCTTCAAAATCCAGGCGAGCTTGGTTCCGGAAAAATACGAATCCAGAACCAGCCCGGTTCGTTCGCGAAACGCTTCCGCATGCTTTCCCTGCTTCAGTCGGGCACAGTGCTCAGCGGTGCGACGATCCTGCCAGACGATGGCGTGATGAATCGGGCGACCACTGCGACGGTCCCAGACAACCGTGGTTTCCCGTTGATTGGTGATGCCGATGCCGGCAATTTCTGCGGCCGTCAGACCAGCTTTGCGGATGGCGGCGCGAGCGACTGCCTGCTGCGTCTTCCAGATTTCCTCCGCGTCGTGTTCCACCCATCCCGGTTCGGGAAAAAATTGCTGAAACTCCTTTTGAGCCACGGCAAGGATGCTGCCGTCAGCGGCGAAGACGATCGCGCGGGAACTGGTGGTTCCCTGATCAAGGGCGAGGATTGCGGAGGCCATGAACAAATCTTCCCGAAACGGATGCGGATGTGCGTGCGCAAAGAGCAGACTGAATCCACGCGGAAATGTCAATCCGGGGAGCCGGACCGGCTCCACCCGGTGTCGGATTCGTTCGTTGACGAATCCGACGGGGAAGAGTTCGCAGATTCGGCTCGTTGGCCGAGTGTGTTGAATCTCGGCTGAGCAGCGTATCACTTTCGGATGGCATGTGCTCGATGGCACCGGCAGGCGATTCGCCTGCACGCAAGGAGCCGGACCGGCTCCACCCGGTGTCGGATTCGTTCGTTGACGAATCCGACGGG
>JAFMMM010000205.1 GCA_017859815.1 Planctomycetota bacterium
GCTGTCGTACCTGGCGTCCTGGTCTTTCTGCAGGGCTTTCATGCAGATCGTTTCAAGTTCTTCCGGAATGCCGGCGTTCAGTTCTCGCGGGGCGACGGCATCGTTATTGATCACCTGCATGACCGTGTCGAATGGGCGATCGGAGAGGAAGGGAGGTCGAGCCGTCAGCATTTGATAAAGGACAGCTCCCAGCGAGTACTGATCTGATTTCGCTGAGACCGATGACAGTTCACCACGAGCCTGTTCCGGAGGCATATAACTGGGGCTACCCATGATCGTGCCGTCGTTGGTGGCGCCTGAACCTTCCGCATCGACTTCTTTCGCCAGCCCGAAGTCGGTGATCTTGGCTTCACCCTCTTTGTTCAGCAGGAGATTTGCCGGCTTCAGGTCTCGATGCAGAATGCCATTTTCGTGTGCGTAGTGCATGGCGCGGCAGACAGATTCCACCATTTTCGCAGCGTGTTCAGGTGCACACGGACGACCGTCGAGATCCTTCTGGAGATCAGTTCCCTCAACATATTCCAGTGAGAAGAAAGGCAGCCCTTCATGCTCGCCAATATCAAAGATCTGGACGATGCCCTGATGCTGCAGATGGGCAACCGCGCGAGCTTCGGACAGAAAACGCTGCAGACTTTCTTTCGTGTTGTGTCCTCCGGAGAGAATCATCTTCAGGGCCACCACACGCCTCAGTGTGCGATGGCGAGCCTTGTAGACGACACCCATTCCGCCGCGTCCGAGTTCGGTCAGGATCTCGTAGTCACCGATCACACGGACATCCGGTCGGTCGAATGTTCTCTCTGGATTGACCAGACCACCGTCGAGTGTTTCAACAACGTCTTCAAGATCCGGTCCGCGCACAATGGTGGCGCCCGGATTCATGGGCTCCGCTTCCAGCTGGCCGGGCACAACCGTGGCCCCTGGGTCCTCAGCAGCCTGGTGTCTGGCAACTTCTTCCGGAGACAGCTGTCGAGTCTTCACCATCGAATCCGCGGGTGTTCCAGTGGCAGCAGAAGGTGTGGGCGCAATTGTGGCATCACCCGGATCCGGGGCGGTCGCAGTTTCACCGGGATCGACGACCGCTTCCAGCATGGTGACCCGGTCGGCCGTGTTTTGCTCGCTCACTTCCGGCAGCGTATCCCCTTTGGAGCCAACGATTGTTTCCTGTGATTGCGGGGGGGACTGGGGGACAAGCGTCTGCTCACTTGGCTGCTGCTCAGGAGATACGGCAGATTGCTCAAGAATCGTCTCGTCCCCTGGGGTGACTTGATTCAGTCCCTGGACAGGTGGCTTCTGTGAACTCATTGAAGATACCCCGCTCAAATCAATTGTGGGAACCGCAGATCGCAGTTCCTGGAAATTGCAGATGCCAAACGGACGCCAGGGGAGACGCTTTCCCCAACATTCTGGGGAAACCCGGAAGATGAGTTGATTGTTCAGGCCTGCCTATGTTGCAGATGGCCCGGTTGTTGCTGACTGTGTCAGCTATTTTCGACTGCGGGGGCTCAGTTTCATGCGTGCCACTACCCCGCAGTTGACGGCAAGCACCCCAACAGATTCTCAAGTCGCGATCGTAGCTGCAACCGCAAAACACTGAAATTGGCGGGGTATTCGTCTGTTGCTGTCTGAGAATAACAGCATCATTAAGATTCCGGAAATGTTTTCGAGTCCCTGTCGGCTTCGCGCAGTATTGCCATGTGGGCGCAATATCAGTGGGGAATATCAGGTAAGATGCGTAGAGAAGATGATGTTGCAGAGGCCAGCACGACTCCAAAACCCGCCAAAAATTATTCAGATCTTTCCCGGATCCGCCAAATCGATCTGAGATCCCTGGATCCGCTCGGGGATCGTCTGTCCGAAGCTGTGTCATGGTGCGGTTGATGCCGCTTCAGACAATCAAACGAGTTGGTCAGTCATCCAGCCAGCCGAACAGCCATGATCGCAACTTCTGGCCTCGATTTCTGCGCACCCACAGGAAGTCCCTTCCATCGACTCGTCCGGAACCGTCGATATCGCCGTCCAAATTATCTCCACTTCGTCTCATCTGTTTTCTGACGAGAGTGA
Source organism: Planctomycetota bacterium (assembly GCA_017859815.1). Classification (GTDB taxonomy): domain Bacteria; phylum Planctomycetota; class Planctomycetia; order Planctomycetales; family Planctomycetaceae; genus SXXK01. The sequence goes on from JAFMMM010000205.1 coordinate 2,062, forward strand.
TGTCACTATTGTTGACCTCCCTGTCGCCATTTGCGTCGCCAAAGAGTCGGTAGAACTCGAACGCCGCGTCATCGCCTCCAGTGCGGCTTCCATCACCATCCATGTCGATCAATACGCGATAGAAGCCATTTCCCAGCGATTGGACTCCGCCCAGACCGGTGCTTCCGAAGTCGAAGCTCAGTTTGTTGTCAGCTACGGTCATTGTTCCGGTGCTGACTGCTGTTCCGGTGCCAGGATTTACTGAGTCTGCCGCAGCATCGAGATCGAAGCGTTCAATCGCGACACGATCTGCTTCAAGGAGTTCTGAGGGGTCTCCACTGAAGAACACATCAAGGTAGCGAATGTACGATCGCTGATTTGCCCCGCGCTGAACATCAATGGTCTGAGCTTCGAGTGAAGAACCGGAGCTAAAGATCACCGTCACAGATTTATCGGCCGTTCCCGGGGCGTCTTCCACGTTGCCGCTGGCATCAACAGCACGGGTGTAAAAGTCGTATTTGTGGGAGGCTCCGTCAACGATCCCCTGAATGTTGACCGCGCCACTGAAGACGCCGGTACTGACCTCCACGGCGTTGACCGAAGCAACCTTTTCCACAGCCCCATCATCAATGCTGAGATACACGTCAAATGTCGTCAGCGGACGTCCCTCGGATTTGGCGCCGCTGATGTCGAGTATCAGGACCCCCGCGCCCTCGGTGACGGACGTGACCTCACTGGTACCGGGTTCAATATCTCCGATAATCGTGTATGTGTCGGCTGAGTTTTTGCTCTCTGCGTTACCAGCAGCATCTGTCGCCAGACTTCGGAACCAGTATTTCGTGTTGGTGTTTCCGCTGAATTCGGCAGACGGACTTGCGGGAGTGACTGTTGCGAACTGAGTAAAGTCGCCACCGGTGGAGTAGTACAAATCGAAGCTGGCGATACCTGATGCGGGATCACCGCTGTCTGTTCCGGCCACGGTCACTGTGAAGGTGGTTGACACTGCATTGGTCGGGAGAGTGTTGATCGCACTGGAAGGAGCTTCTTCGTCAGTGATGTTGGTGATCGAAATCGTCACGGCTTCCTGGTAGGTATTACCGGACGGGTCAGCAGTCTGAACGCGAATACTGCGGGTCGCCGCTTCCTCGTAGTCAAACACTGCTGCGGACAACAGTTTGTCACCGGTAATTGTGAACAAGGCGTTGTCGGTATCACCGTCGCCACTGACAAGCGTGTAGGTAAAACTGGTCTGACCACTGGAGTCTGTCGTGGTCAGCGTACCAATTTCAGTACCGGAATCTGCATTCTCTGCAATCGTGGCGGGTGAAAGGGCAAGGTCTTCCGGTCCTGAACCAACATTCTGGACTGCCACGTCCAGTGTCAGCACATTGCTTTCGGCGTCGTCACTGTCTTTCAATTTCACGGTCAGCGTTGTGGTTTCTGTCGCCCCCGAAGTCACTGCTCCGAACGCAACATCAAATGTCCCGCTGCCTGTCGCGGGATTGATGCTGATGTTCGAAACTGTGCCGAGGGTGCCGCCTGTGATTTCCGCCACGGCGAATGTGTCATCACCGACATCCGATGCCGTGAACGAATAGGTTTCGGTCGTGCTTTCGTTCGGGCTTGTGTCTCCGGTCAAAGTATCAACGGTTGGGGCAACATTGTTGACCGTGACCTCGATGTTCTCGGTGACCTCCTGGCCAATGTCATCTCTGATCGTGACGGCAACCGTGTAAACACCGCTGTCCGCAAATGTGTGGGTCAACGTGGCTGTTCCGTCGGAGGCAACTGTCACGGCGATGTCGCCGGTTCCGTCACCATAATTCACGGTGCTGCCGGACCAACTGATGGCGGCACGGTCCACCAGAGAAATGTTCCGGGTGAACGTTGAGCCTTCGTCAACCGTACCGGCACCGCCGACGGTGACCGTCAGCGAATAATCGTCGCCGGTTCCGGCATCGATCGTGTCGGTTCCACCGTAGCCAACAATGGTGTCCACATCGTCACTGGCGCTGCCGCGATCGAATCGAGAAACCACCAGTTGATAATTCCCCTCGTCGGTGTCATCACGTGTGTCTGTAAACCGTTTCAACAGATCCGGGTAACTCAGGAAGTTGTTGGGGTTGTCCGGATTCAGTGGGCTGTCTGGATTTGTGGGGTCGAATAATGGGTCGCTGGGGTCACGTTTAAACGTGTCGACTTCAATCCAGTAGACGCCGTCTTCCGGCAGTACGAGATCAACCAGCGCGCTGTCTGTCGGTTCGAAGACGTCGTCATTGACAGCTTCTCCGCCGAACCAGGGTACCAGTGTCAATACTCCGTCAACGTCGTACCAGACACGCAGGATTGAGTCGACATAGTCGTCGGCTGTGGTGCCGTAGCGGATCAGAGAGTTGGAATACAGTTCGATGTTCATGACATCGCCGGAGGTGCCCGTGAAGTAGTACCAGTCGCTCTCTGAAGTTCCAGTCGCGGAGTCAACTTCGATGGTGCCTTCCACAGACTGCATCTGTACGTAGAACACCTTGGGGGCATTCAGACCGGTGCTGAGCGTGTTCGGCACATCGACTGTTGTCAGCGGGAGCTCCTGAGCCGTGGCGGAGGTTCCATGGGACGATGTGGACTCTGTCGTGAACACATCTGACGGACTTGCTTCAGCGAAGGCCAGCTTCATAGCACTTCGTTCGCTGAAGAACAGGTTGCGCAAATCGTTAAATCGATCGGTTCCGACCGAAGCACCCGAACCCAGCAAATGGTCGAATGTTTCAACTGCACCAACAGGGCCCGGGTAAGTCGGATTGTAGCCGTCCAGTCCCGGAGGATCATGCACACCCAGCCCGATTGGTCCAAAGCTGTCCTGGTGCCGCAACCCCATCAGGTGTGCGAGTTCGTGAGCGGCAATCTTGGCTGAAAGCAGTACAAAGTTTTCGCTGGTGGCGTCCGGTTTTGCCACACCCACGGGATTGTCACTGATGGGCCGCAGTGAGAACCCCTTATCTCCCCCGGCGTCTCCACCTTCGTATCCTTCGTCGTCAGAGGTGATCGTTCCTCCGAGCAGACCGTTGACCTGAACGACTGCGGTGCCGCCGAGATTCAGGTTGCCTGGGTCAATTTCACTGGCAAGTCCTCCCGGTCGTCCGAATGCCGGGGTGTCGTTGAAGGAAATCGTGACAAATTCGCCGTCAGCGACCGGGATGTCGCCGCGATCCTGCCTGACTTTGACATCAAACACAGGATTGTTGGTGTCTGAACCGCGATAAATCGACTCAACTCGATCCTGAATCTGATCTCGTTCATCCTGCGTGTAGACATGTTCGCCGTCTTCTGAATAGGTGTCGAAGTCCAGCAGCACCCATTGTGTGACTCCACGATCTCCAGCGGTGTCGCCGCTGTATCCATCGCTGTATTCCGCACCCAGAATCGAGTTGTCCTGTGCGTTCCCGTAGATCGTGTCAGCCCCGGCTGTGCCGATCACATTTTCGATCCCACGTGAATCGCTGAGTGTGATCGAGAGCGATCCGGACATTGCCTGTGCTGAGGTTGATCGCAGGTCAATGTTCAAGGCTCCACCGGTGAATGAGCTGAAGTCCAAAGTGTCGGAGCTGCTGTCGTCGTCGCCAGTCCACGTTTCAATAATCTGCACGTCTGCATCAGGGTCGGCCTGAAACAGAACACCGTCGTTGCCGGAGCCGCCGGTGAGAGTCAGTGATCCGGTGCCCAGAATAATCGACGTGTCGTTCCCGGCCCCGGCGTCGAAGGATGCAGTGTCAGCGCTGCCCCGCCAGGCAAAGATGTCATCGCCATCGCCACCTGTAAATGTCACTGAACTGCCCGCAGCACCGGTCCCGTTGTAGTGGAAGGTGTCGGCACCTGCATCGGCCCCACCGGTGAAGGTGATCGTGCCAATCCCCGTGCCATGGATTCGCAGGGTGTCATCATCGGCACCGCCTTCAAAGGTCAGTGAAGTCATGTCGTTGCCATTGTTGACAAAGGTGTCATTGCCGTCATCGCCACTGAAAGTGAGTGCCGGCATGCTGCTGGCATTGTTGATCAGCATGTCCTCGTCGGCACCACCGCTGAAGACCAGGCTGGTCACAAGGGCATTGTTCTGGAACGTGTCATCATCGGCGCCGCCGCTGAATGTGAGTGACGTGACAGTGTTGTTGTTCACGAAAATGTCATCGTCTGCCCCGCCTGTGAACGTCAGGCTGGTGACTGTGGCTTCATTCAGCAGTGTGTCGACACCGTCATCCGCAGCCACGGAGATTTGCTGCAGGTTGTCTTCGTTGTCCAGTTCGCCGTCGCCCATGAAGACCAGCGTGTCAACAGTCCCCTGAACGACCAGCGTATCGTCGTCTGCACCGCCGCCAAAATTCAGGGTCGTTACGGTCCCGTTCGTCTGGAGGATGTCGGAACCGTCGTCGCCCCCAAAGCTGAGGTTCAGAATTGATCCGGTGGACGTATTCAGCAGCGTATCGTCGTCTGCACCACCACTGAAGACCAGATCGCCTACGTTGACCCCGCTGTTTTGCAGTGCGTCATCGTCGGCTCCCCCGGTGAAGGTAATTCCATTAACCCCCCCTGCTTCATTCACAAAGATGTCAGCGCCATCATCGCCGGAGAAGCTGAGATTTGATGCAGCCAGTCCCGTGGCCTTGTTCCAGAAGAGATCAGCCCCGTCGTCGCCGGAGAAATTGATGGCAGAGATGCCGGTCCCGGTGTTCACAAAAATGTCATTGTCGGCCCCGCCGGTGAAAGTCAGTGAAGTCAGGTCGGCACCGGTATTGGAGAAAATGTCGGCCCCGTCATCTCCGGAAAAGACCGTGCCTGAAAGTCCGGATCCCGTATTGATCAGAACGTCGTCATCCGCCCCGCCGGTGAACGTAAGTCCGGCAACAGAATCGCCGGTGTTATACAACTGGTCAGCGCCGTCATCCCCCGAGAAGACGAGAGACGTTAGTGAGTCTCCAGTATTCTCGAGAACGTCATCATCAGCTCCGCCGTTAAACACCAGCCCCCCAATGGAGCCGGCATTGTTCAGGAACACGTCGTCGTCTGCACCGCCGTTGAAAATGATTGACGCAAATCCGCTGGCGTCGTTCTGGAATGCATCGATTCCGTCATCTCCACTGAACAGGATGCGGGAGCCCGCGGCACCAGTGCCGCTGCCGCTCACAATCAGCGTGTCTTTTCCACCATTCGTGCCGGCGATTGGTTCACCGGTGTCGGAATCGATATCGCCGCCAAAAATGATGACACCAATGCTGTCTCCTGTACTGCGCAGGGTGTCATCGTCCGCTCCGCCGCCAAATGACAGCGTGCTGACGCCGGATCCGGTATTCAGCAGAACATCGAGACCATCGTCACCCGAGAAGGACAGTGTGGTGATGGTGCTGCCGCTGTTCTGAAAGACGTCGTCGTCCGCACCACCGCTGAAGGTCAGGTTGGTGATGGAGGAAGCCGTGTTGAGCAGCAGGTCATCATCCGCCCCGCCACTGAAGGTCAGGTCCGTGATTCCGCTGCCTTCGTTCAGCAGGATGTCGGCCCCATCGTCGCCGCCAAAGACCAGTGCGCTGATTCCCGATCCGGTGTTGACCAGCAGGTCATCGTCAGCCCCGCCATTGAAGGTCAGGTTGGTGACAGTGCCGAGGTTGCGGAGAATGTCGGCACCTGCATCTCCGGAGAACACAAGGTCGCCAACTGTTCCCGCGGTATCGTTCAACAGGATGTCGTCGTCCGCTCCGCCGGTGAAACTGATTCCGCCCAGCGTGCCGTAGTTGGCCAGAATGTCGACACCGTCATCAGCGGCATTGTCGATCTGCTCCAGTTCATCGGTGAGCGAGAACTGCTGGTCGCCGCCAAAAACGAGGGTTCCGGTCACAGTGCCGGTGTTGATCAGCGTGTCATCATCTGCACCGCCCCCGAAGGTCAGTGAGGCAACCGTTCCGGCATTCTGCAGCTGATCGAGACCATCGTCACCGCTAAAGTTCAGGGTGCCCAGAGAGCCTCCGTCATAATTCACAAAGATGTCGTCGTCTGCGCCGCCCCGGAACATCAGGTCAGTAATGGCCCCGTAGTTACCGAGAATGTCAGCGCCATCATCGGCAAGGTTGGCGATGGGAGTGAATCCTCCGTCGCCGTCTGATTCATAGTCACCCCCGAAGAAGAGCGTTGTAATTGTTCCGGTGGTGCCATTGACAAAGGTGTCCTCATCAGCACCGCCACCGAAGTTCAGTGTTGTGACTGTGCCATAGTTGCCGAGTGTGTCGATCCCGTCGTCGCCGCCGAAAGCGAGGGTCGTCATGACACCGCCGGCAAAGTTCGTGAGGATGTCGTCATCCGCACCGCCGCTGAAATTCAGTTCAGCAATCGTCCCCGTGTTCTGCAGCGTGTCGATTCCGTCATCACCTCCGAACACCAGTGTGGAATTAATTGTGCCGACATTGGTAAGGATGTCGTCGTCGGCACCACCGCTGAAGGTCAGTCCGTTGATTGTGCCGAAGTTGTTCAGGATGTCGCTGCCATCGTCACCACCAAACGTGAGGCTGGTCAGCGTGCCGTCAGCAGTGTTCAGCAGTGTGTCGTCATCGGCGCCACCGCTGAAGGTCAGGCCGGAGATCGTGCCGGCATTCTGCAGCAGGTCCAGTCCGTCGTCGCCGCCGAAAGTCAGACTGGTCAGCGTGCCACCGGTATAGTTGGTGAAGATGTCGTTATCGGCCCCACCATTAAACGTGAGCGTGGTGATTTCGCCGAAATTGCGAAACTCGTCGATCCCGTCGTCACCGCTGAATACCAGCGTTCCGATGGTGCCGCCCCCGTTCAGCAGGACATCGTCATCCCCGCCAAAGTTCAGTGATGTTGCTGAACCGACATTGATAAAGATGTCGTCGTCAGCCCCGCCATTGAAGGTCAGAGAAGTGATTGTGCCGAGGTTTGCAAAGATGTCAGCACCGTCGTCGCCGCCGAAATTCAGGCTTTCAATCGTGCCGGTGCCGCTGAGCAGAATATCCTCGTCGCCACCAAAATTCAGCGTTGTGTCGATGGCACCGTTGTTGATGAAGATGTCATCGTCGGCTCCACCGTTGAAGATCAGTTCGCCGATCGTGCCGGTGTTTGTCAGGATGTCGATACCGTCGTCACCACCAAAGTTCAACGTGCCCAGAATGGAACCGGTGTTCTCCAGAATGTCATCGTCCGCGCCACCACCGAATGTCAACCCGGTGATTTCCCCGGTGTTTCGCATGATGTCCAGACCATCATCTCCGGAGAACGTCAGTTCCGATACGTTGGTGCCGGAGACGATCAGCAGGTCAT
>JAFMMM010000206.1 GCA_017859815.1 Planctomycetota bacterium
CAAATGCGACCCACGAAAAGGCGGCCGAAGCCAGCAGTCTGCTGGGCGAATTGCTGTTTGACCGCGCAGAGTCACTGATCTGGGAAACAGAACGCATCGAAACGGCTGCGGAACGTGCGGCAGTGCAGGGTGAAGCTCGCGCTTTGATTGATCGTGCCCGGGGCATCTTTCAGGCGTCACATGATCAGTACAAGGCTGCCTACCAGGGTTTTCCGAAGTTTATTGACGAGTCCAAAGAGCCTGAATTGCTGGAACAGCGAAAGACTGCAGAGAACCGGTATCTGCGTGCATGGCTGAATCTGGCACGCTGTACTTATGAACGAGGTCAGACGTTTGATCGCGGCTCGGAAGAACGGAAGCAGACACTGATTCAGGCTTCGGAGGAATTCAGTGCAATTCACACCAGCCGCCGCACAAACAGCAACGGGCTCTACGCTCAGCTGATGATGGCTCGATGTTTCCAGGAACAGGACGACATCGGCAGGGCTCTGGGGATCTACAACGAGTTGCTGAAGCATGAATCGCAGGCAGCATTCATGATGACACTCAAGGGCACAGCGAAGCACTTTCGCCTGATCTGCCTGAATTCACCCGAGCGAAACGATTCAACGCTTGTCATTCAGGAAGCGACCACCTGGCTGCAGCAGAATCGACAGCTTTCAACCACAACGTTTGGACTGGGCATTCTGTGGGAGCAGGCTCAGGCTGAAGAAAAAGCTTCGCAGCCACGGGAGTTGCCGGAAAATGAACGCAATAACTACCTGAGATTCGCAATGAATCATGCGGAGCAGGTCGCGAAGTACCCCGGGGCATTCCGGCTGCCGGCAGAGTCGATGGTGCGACGGCTTCGTCTGGCTTTGGGCGATCAGGAGAAGGAACCGAAGGATTTTGATTCTGCATTCGAGCGGGCACGCGGAATGATCGCACAGATTCAGGAATTGAATGATGCGCTTTCAGAAGCAGAAGATGAGGCTCAGCGTGCTGCAGGGAAGGCGGCACTGGACAGTCATTTAAGTGAAGTTGGTCGCCTGCTGACTCTGGCACTTTCTTTGCGGGAACCGGACAGTGATCCGAAAGCGATTGCGCAGACGCGGTACCTGCTTGGCTTTGTTCGACTGCGACAGGGGAATCCGCTGGACGCCGTCGTGCTGGCGACATACACCATGACTCGGGATCGGGCAGCCGATCCTGAGACCGCAATGAATGCGACGGAAATCGCGATGGCGGCAGCCGTCGCGGCGTGGAATGCCGCCGCTGCTGACAACCGTGATTTCGAAACCCGGCTGATCGGAGACGTCTGCAGGCAGATCCTCGAATTGTATCCGCAGTCATCGCGTGCGGGTGAAGCGCGAATGCGACTGGGAAGCGTTTATCGAACCATGGGCCAGCCTCAGCAGGCTGTGAAGTGGTTCCTCGAAGTGCCGGATTCGGATCCCCAGTATGTTTCAGCTCGGCTGAGTGCCGGTCAGGCGTGGTGGGCTGCGTGGACGGACGCCATGGCAGCGGCCGCCGGGGATCCGGAAAATGAACAGCCCCCTGCGGCTGAGCTGGACAAGTGGAAAGCGGATGCTCAAACCCTGCTTGTCGAGGGTGTTGGCATTGCGCGTGAACGCCTTGGAGACGCCACTCTGCCCGGCGACGAACTCGTGGCAGCAGAAGTATCGCTGGCAGGAATTCTTAATCAGGACGGTAAGTATGCGGAATCCATACAACGGCTGACATCCGGCGGTGAGTTTTCGGTTGTGAATGCGATTCGCGTCGATGAAGGAACGCCTCGACCAGCGGCCGGAATTTTCAGCCGCTCTTTTGCTTCGCTGACCTATCGACTGCTGCTGCGTGCACAGGTGGGTACACAACAGATTGACGAAGCTCTGGCAACAATGACCGACCTGGAAAAAGTGGGCGGCGAGGATATTGTTGCTGCGTACACGCAGCTGGGAATGGAATTGCAGGAAGAATTGAAGCGTCTGGCTCGCAGTGGAGATACGGAACGGCGTGATCAGGTACGAACTTCTTTCGAAGAATTCCTTCGCAAGGTTTACGAGTCGCGAGATGCCAGTAATTACAATTCCCTGCTTTGGATTGCTGAGACCTACTTCGGGCTCGCACAGGGCAGCGAAGGCGATGATGTCGCTGCTGCCGGCTACTTTGATCGCGCTGGTGAAACGTACACGGAGTTACTGGACTTGCCGGAGGCCGGGCAAAGCCGGAATGCGATCCGGCTGCGTCTGTCTCGCTGTCGTCGGCAGCAGCAGCGATTTGATGATGCGTTGCAGGTCGTACAGCAGATCCTCGACGAAAATGCAATGAATCTGGATGCTCAGTTTGAAGCAGCCCTCGTTCTGAGTGACTGGGGTGAAAACGGGGATGCAAAGAGATTCATCGAGGCAATCCAGGGGCCGCGTTCGGAAACAGGAGAAGCAACATCTGTTTGGGGCTGGACAGCTCTTTGCCGTCGCCTGCAGCAGATCGTGATGCAGGATCCGCAGTCGGAGTTTAGGTCGCGATTCTACGAGGCGAGGTTTGAGCTCAGCAGTTCCAGACGGCGCATGGCGGGAGTGGAGACCGATCAGGCGACAGCAAAAAAACAGCTGACTTCAGCATTGGCGGAAATCAGCAGCTTTGTGCAGGCTTACCGCACCATTGATGACGTGGCGTTTGCGAGATTTGATCGCCTGTATCAGGATATTCAGACAGATCTCGGTCGAGCACCGACACCGCTTAATCGAGTTTCGTCCGAGACAGCGGCCGACGATGAGGTTTTGAGTGACGCAGTCGCAGCGGCAGCAAATCCGACTGGGACCGCTGCCGCAGAAACTCCCGACGATGCGAACGGTTTTCTGGGCATGCTGGTGGGTGGCGTACTGGTCCTTGGCGGGGCGGCTTTTGCAGTTGTCATCGTCGTGACGATGCGGAAACCCCGTAAGCGCGCTCGCGTTCCAGGGACTCCGTCGAAGGCTCCCGCGATAGATCCCGACCTGCCCGGGGTTGCCGGCGGCGCGATTCCAACGGGAATCGAGATTGGTGATGCTCCGGCCGAAGCGGACTTCTCCGGGCTGGGTCATATTGAGGCTCCAGGGCGAGGTGCAGCAAGACGGCCACCGCGCCGCCCGGACGGAGGGTCTCGCCCGACTGGCGAAGGCAGACCTCGTGGACCGCGTCCGCCGCGTCCTGCGGGTGAGCCCGGAAGTCGACCGGCACGGCCTCCAGGGGGTGACGGTGTTCGCAGGCGTCGGCGGCCACCGGAGGGGCCTGGCGGAACAGAGCCCAGGAGTGGTGGCAAGTAGTCGAGAGTCGAGCTGAAATGCCGTTCGCGGCACTCAACGATACAGAGGTCGAGCTAAGCACATGAACAGGATTTCAAAGATGAAGATCGGGAAATGGTTGGCGTTGCTGGCGATCACATTCGCACTGGTTAACCGCAGTGTGTCTGCCGATGATCGGGTAACGCGAAAGAGTGATCGTGCCCCAATTCGCGGAGAGCTGACTGCTGTGACACGATCTTCTGTGACGATCAAGCTGCAGAATGGTCAGGAAGAGCAGATCTCTGTTGCTAACATCGCGTCGATCCGATTTGACGGCGAACCGCCAACGCTGTCGCAGGCGCAGTCCAATGAGCGCAGCGGGGCGCTTGATGTTGCCCTGGAGAAATATACGCAGATTGAGCTGGAATACACTGGCGACGATCGACGGATTAAGACGGAGCTAAGTTTCCTGATTGCCCGCACAAAAGTTCTCGCGGCACTGGCCAGTCCGGCTGATCGGGAGGCGGCGGCGAAGGCGATGGGAGATTTTCGGGAGAACAACGGGAGCAATTTTCGGTATTACGAGGCGACGTTGCTGCATGCTGAAATTCTCGCACAGGACGCTGCCGGGCAGGCAGAGGCACAGCAGTTATTGCAGGAGATTCAGGAATGCGATGTGACTGGGTTTCGACTGCAGGCTGGCGTCCAGTTGGGGCTGCTGCTGCTTGCCGGGGGTGACAGCCAGGAAGCCCTTATCGCATTCGACAAAGTGATCTCTGAGAGCGGCGACGATCCGTCTGCGACAAGCGCCCGGTATGAGGGCATGCTTGGACGAGGAATGTGCCTGAAGTCCAATGGGAGTACGGATGAAGCGATCGCAGTCGCAGAACAAATCATCGACGGGGCCTCAGAGTCGGAATCCAGAACTTTGGCGAGAGCCTGGGTGATGAAGGGTGACTGCATGCGTGACAAGGACATGCCAAAAGATGCGCTGTTTGCGTATCTGTTCGTGGATGTGCTGTATCCGACAGTGCCTGCAGCTCACGCCGAGGCGTTGTATCACCTGTCGAATCTGTGGGGACCTGCGGGTTATCAGAACCGTGCTGATGAAGCTCGGGCGACCCTTACAGCCAAATATCCAAACAGCCCGTGGGCGTCCCGATGACTGGCAGATTGCCGTCAGTGGCTCGAATTGATGTGTATCAGGTCTGCAGAGTGGCGAGCGACACCAAACTTTCCTAGATTGTGCAACTCGTTTTGCAGCCCGAAATTAGCAACGACGTTTCCTCCAGAAAACAGCGGAGAGTTTCAGATATGGTTGGCGTACCCGGATTTCAAAAGAGGATCTGCAGCCAGCGTTCGTTCCTCGTGTTTTGTCTCGTGGTGCTCGCTTCTCTCTGGCCGGTTGCCGGCATGCAGCGATCTGTCATGGCCTTCGACGAAGAACCTGCGGAAGCGGCAGCCCCGGCGGCCGACGAAGCTGCCGCTGCAGATGCGCAGCCTCAGGTCAGTTCCCGGAGCTTTCTTTCGTACGTTGCCAGGGCCTGCGGTTATTTCTGGGGACCGATGTTTCTGCTGATTTCATTTGTCCTTGTGGCTCTCATCATGATGAACATGCTGCAGGTTCGCAGGGACGTACTGTTGCCGGCCGAGTTTGTGGAGGAATTCGAGCAGAAGCTGAACGCAAAGGACTTCCAGGGGGCTTATGAGTATGCCCGCGGAGATGACTCATTTGTGGCCCGCGTGCTGGCAGCAGGAATGGGGCGGCTGAGCCGTGGTTACCCCGAAGCCGTCGAAGGCATGCAGGAGGCGGGTGAGGATGAAAATATGTCGCTGGAGCACCGCCTCAGCTACCTCGCCCTGATTGGTTCAATTTCTCCTATGATGGGCCTGATGGGAACTGTTCAGGGGATGATTTCCAGTTTCGACAAGATTGCGATGAGTGCTGTTTCACCTAAACCATCGGAACTGGCGGACGGAATTTCCACCGCCCTCGTGACCACTCTGATCGGTCTGATGCTGGCAGTTCCCGCCATGGTCTTTCACAGTATCCTGAAGAATCGTATCCAGAGGCTGGTGCTGGAAATTGGCATGGTGAGTGAGGGCTTGATGGGTCGTTTTGCGGCGGTGCCCAAACAGAAATAATCAAGCGGGCCTCCGCCTGTTGAAACAAGCTCCGTCCTGAAACAGACTGGGCTGTAGAGATTGTCAGTGGGGTTTCGCCGGGATGCTTTTGCTATGAAGATCAAGCCAACGAACACAGAGATCGCTGAAATCGACATGACGCCGATGATCGATATCGTGTTCCAGTTGATCACGTTTTTCATGGTGATCAACAACTTCGATCAGAATGAAGCTGATGAACGCGTTGCATTGCCGCGCGACCAGCTGGCCAGAACACCTGAGGTCGTCAGAAAAGATGCGTTCGTCCTGAATTTTGGTTTTGACCGGGACAACAAGGGACAGTTACTGAGCGAAACGCCCTATCTGTTCTTCGGTGACGAGCGACTTTCGATTGATCAGGTACGGCCCAGACTGCAGCAGGAGTCGCAGTTCTATACCGCCATTGGAACCAGTCTTGAAGATGTTACGGTGGAAATCCGGGCCGACGCGAGTGTGCAGTCGGGAATGATTCAGGAGCTGATTCAAATGTGCCAGGAGGATGGAATTCAATTCCAGAGATTTGCACTCAAGGCCACCCAGCAGTCTGTTCCCTGACTTGTTGAGTCCGAATTCATCACCGGTTGAAGAGTCCCCGTTTGGGCGATCGTCATGAAGCTGAGAAACCGAACAGGCAACAGAAAGATCGACGTCAATATGACGCCGATGATCGATGTTGTGTTCCAGTTGCTGATCTTCTTTTTGTGCACATTGAAGGTCATCGAGCCGGAAGGCGACTTTGATATCAGTATGCCACTGGGGGCGCCCAGTGCAGCCTCCGTAACCGAGGCTGACCTGCCGCCGTTTAAGGTGCGAATGGAGTCAGACGCGGCCGGTGACCTGCAGACTTTGTTCTTCAACGGCACCAGCCTCGGTGGCGGTGATCAGGCTCTCGCGAAGCTGAATTCCGAAGTGTTTCGTGCCATTACCGCCTTGCAGGCGATTGGCAAGGAGCAGCAGGAGAAACAGGAAGTGGAGATCGACCCGGACTACAACCTGCATTACAGGTATATCATCAATGCAATTGGTGCCTGCTCCGGAAGACTCGGTCCTAATGACATCCCGGTTCGATACATCAGCCGCATCAAGTTTGCTCCTCGCCGCGAACCGTGAGTCTGTAGTTCCGGGCGGGTAATGGATTTCATTTGAGCGTTTCATGGCTTCTGACGAACAATGCCGTTTGCTGACTGCGGAAGAGATTCCGGAGGACCTGCTTGCCCGATCACGGAACAGAACGGGATTCGAAGAAGAGTATCCTTTTCGGCCACACTGGTTTCGTTCATCGGACGGAATTCAGCACTACGTCGACGAAGGCGAAGGCCCTGTCCTGTTGTTTGTCCATGGAAACCCGACATGGAGTTTCGCGTGGCGGCGCCTGCTCGCCCGGTTGAAGTCACGATTTCGCGTGATCGCTGTTGATCATCTGGGTTGTGGATTTTCACAGTCTCCCGCAGATCGAAACCTGTATACGCTGGACGGCCATATCAGCCGTCTGGAAACACTTGTCCGCCTGCTCGACCTGAATGCTGTGACATTGTTTGCGCACGACTGGGGCGGTGCTATTGGAATGGGGTGTGCCGGACGCCAAAGCGAGCGGTTTTCCCGTTTTATGCTCATGAACACCGGGGCATTTCGCAGTCAGGCGATTCCCTTCAGGATTGCAGTTTGTCGCATCCCCCTGCTGGGACGGCTTGCGAATCAAGGGCTCGGAATATTTGCGCGAGCGGCGCTCTCGATGGCGACTGAATCGGGCATGGGGCGGGCAGCAAGACGCGGGTTTATGGCGCCGTGGGAAAGTTGGGCGTCGCGGCGGGCTATGCAGGAATTTGTTCTCGATATCCCATTGCATCGCAGGCATCGTAGTTACAGCACACTGACCGAGGTCGAAGACTCGCTTGCCAAATTCCAGCAGCACCCGATGAAGCTGATTTGGGGGATGCGAGACTGGTGCTTCACACCAGAGGAGTTCCTGGCGGGTTTTCTGCAGCGTTTTCCGCATGCCGATGTTTGTCGCATTGCCGATGCTGGCCACTACATCTTCGAAGACGCGCCGGAGCAGCTTTTGGCGGAGGCGGAGAGTTTTTTGGACCAGGTTTCGTCCGGACCATCCACGAGTGACTGATGCCTGCAGTGGGCATTCTCCTTGCTTCGCTTTTGGGGCCTTGTTAGCGTTCTGGTGTAGCCGTTGCGTGTGATCTCTAAGACCGGCCAACTCAGTGAAGGAAGTGTAATGCGAACGACAGTCAAGTGGATTTGGTGCGGTACTGTGTGGAATGTTCTGCTGGCCGGAACCGCGATTGCTCTGGGTGACCCGGAATTCGCGGATCACAAGTATCCGACAGACAAATGGGTGTCGCTGTTTAATGGCAAAGATCTCGACGGCTGGACTCCCAAAATCCGCTACTGTGACCTCGGTGACAACTTTGAGAACACCTTTCGCGTTGAGGATGGACTGCTGAAAGTCCGTTATGAGGGAGAAGGCTACCGCGAGTTTGGCGAGCGTTTTGGCCACCTGTTTTTCCGCGACAGCTTCAGCAACTACCGTTTTCGAGTGGAATACCGATTTCTGGGTGAGCAGTGTGCGGGGGGGCCTGGCTGGGCGACTCGAAACAGCGGCGTCATGGTTCACGGGCAGCATCCCGGAACGATGAGAAAGGACCAGGACTTTCCTGTTTCGATTGAGGTTCAGCTTTTGGGAGGAAACGGCACAGCCGCTCGCACCACATCCAATCTTTGCACCCCGGGGACGAATGTGGTGATGCAAAACCAGTTGAAGCAACAGCACTGCATCAGCTCCACGTCAGCAACATATCATGGCGAACAGTGGGTGACCGCAGAGATTGAGGTTCGCAGCGGAGAAGTCATCCGGCACCTGCTGGATGGTGAGGTTGTACTGGAATATCAGCAACCTCAGCTTGATGAACGTGACGAAGATGCTCGAAAACTGGCTGATGGCGGACCGCTGTTGCTGAAGGGCGGATCGATCTCGCTTCAGTCTGAGAGCCATCCGATTGACTTCCGAAAGGTTGAGATCATGGTTCTGTCTGTCGATAAGTAATTGTCAGTGGAGCGGGCGCAATCCTGAGGTTCTTCTGCCGGGGTGATAGCGATGTTCAGCGTTTTCAAGCTTCGCGGGATATCCCTGCTGTCATTGGTACTGGTGTTTCACCTGGTTTCCAGTTCTGTTGTGGTTGCTCAGGTGGCACCGGCAGCCTCGTATTTGTTTCCGCCGGTTGTGTCGGTCGGTCAGACGTCAAATGTTCAGGTCGGACTTTGCGACTGGACACACGACACTCAGTACTTCGTTCACCACGCGAAGGTTTTGCTGGAACCGACCGGGGAGGCGGGGGATTTTCTTCTGACTCCGCCCCCATACTGGAGCGGGACACGCGCAGGAACCAGCGCCCTTCCGATTTGTCGCGAAGTTGCGGCCACAGTGACGGTCCCCGCAGAAGTGCCCCCCGGCATGATTTACTGGCAGGTTGCGAATGCCAGTGGTTCGTCATCGGCTTCGCGATTGCTCATCAGCAACGAAGTGGAAATCGTCGAACATCGACTGCGGGATGATCCGCAGACACTGGAATCGCTGCCGGTTGCTGTTTCCGGTCGACTAAGCCGCCTGACCGAAGTGGACCGCTATCAGTTTCGGGCCGAACACACTGGCTACGTCACAGTGAAACTGATGGCACGAGTGTTTGGGGCTAACTTCCGTGGTCTTCTTGAAGTATTCGACGACCAGCAAAAGCGAATCGCAGACTTTGCCGACGTGCAGGGCCTCGACGGTTCTTTGACTTTTCCCGTGCAGCTCGGGCGCGTCTACCGGGTCGCCTTATGTGATGTCGACTTTCGCGGGGATTCCTCCTTTGTCTATCGCCTTTCGTTCACGCCAGGAATCTGTGGAGGTCTGTGTATCA
>JAFMMM010000207.1 GCA_017859815.1 Planctomycetota bacterium
GCTGCCTGGGGGGGCTCGCAAATCACCGGGCAATGGTCAGCAATCGCTGAGGTTACCGAGGAGCATCTGAATCGGAGAGCGGCAGTGGAGGCTGGAATTCTGGTGGACTCGAAGGCAGCAATGCTCCCGGACTCATGAATCGCTGTTGATTGGGGGATCGGCTATGCTGCGGAAAAGCTGCACGTGAGAATCAGGGGATGTACCACGAATCTGTGCTGTTCTTCAGAGACAGGAAATGATGGTGTCGGGGACAACGGAGCGACCAGGCAGTTTGGCGAAACTCAGCCCTGCGCAAGCGGTGCAGATCCGCGGAGCGCGCACGCACAATCTGCGGAGCGTGGATGTTGATCTTCCCAAAGGCAAGTTGGTTGTTATCACGGGAGTGAGTGGGTCCGGAAAGAGTTCACTGGCCTTCGATACGCTGTTTGCCGAGAGCCAGCGGCGTTATCTGGAATGTCTGTCTGACGGGGCACGAACGTTTCTGCGGCAACTTCCAAGGCCGGATGTGGATTCGATTCGCGGGCTTGCTCCTGCGGTCTGCGTCGACCAGCGAGCGGGGAATGTGCCAAGTCGAAGTACGCTTGCTGTGACCACAGAGGTCCACGACTTTCTGCGAGTCCTGTACGCTCGCGGGGGTATTCCACACTGCCCGAAATGTGGCGCTGCCGTCCACAGCCAGGCTCCACAAACGATTGTTGAACGTGTGCTGGAATTTCCGGAACGCACGCGGCTGATGGTTTTGTCACCCCTCGTCCGGGAGTCGCGGGGTGGGCACCGGGATGTGATCGATCGGATCATTCGGAATGGATTTGTCAGAGCACGAATTGACGGGGAAGTTGTCGATGTGAGTGAAGAGATTTCGCTTTCAGAGACAGCGCGACACACGATTGAGGCGGTGGTGGACCGAGTCGTGATACGAGAGGGCGTTGCCGAGCGACTTCGTGAATCGATCGATCTGGCCTGCCGTGAAAGTGACGGTACCTGCATTGTCTGTCACGAAAAAGACGGGCAATGGCATGACAGTCTGTTCAGCACTCGAAATTCCTGTGCTGGCTGTGCTCTTGATTTCCCGACTCCTGAACCACGCTTGCTGAGTTTCGGATCTGCACGCGGAGCCTGTCCGGATTGTCGCGGCCTCGGAATTCAGGGAACAGCGGAGGGCGAGGAGACCGTCGTATTCCGTGCAATCCCCTGCAGCACTTGTGGTGGAGGGCGATTGCGGCCGTTTCCGGCAGCGATCCAGTTTTTGGGGATCACACTGCCGGACTTCTGTCGGTTGTCGATCGATGCCGCAAAGGACTGTCTCGAACGCTGGCAGGATCTTCTGAGCAGTGACGATTCGCTGCCTCAGCAGACGCGTCTGGTCGCAGAGCGAGTGTTGCCCGACCTGAAAGCTCGGCTGCAGTGCCTGCAGGAAACGGGCACCGGATATTTAACACTGGACCGACAGACACGCACGTTGTCTGGTGGAGAATTCCAGCGGGCACGGCTGGCATCATGTCTGGCGATGGAGTTGCACGGAGCTCATTACATCCTCGACGAACCGACAGCTGGTCTGCATCCGCGGGATACACAACGGCTGCTGGACAATTTGCGGAGGCTTCGGGATACCGGTGCGACCGTGATTGTGGTGGAGCATGATCCGCTGATCATCAAAGGGGCGGACTGGCTGGTGGATCTTGGTCCGGGGGCTGGCGTTGATGGCGGCCAGTTGTTGTATTCCGGGCTGGTGGCGGACTATCCGACGGCTTCGGGAACACCGACTTCAGAGTTGCTGTCTGCGGACACCGACCTGTCGTCGCCAGTTCCAACTGCAGGTGATCATGGTCAGACTGAACAGACGCTGCAGATTCTGGGAGCAGGAATTCACAATCTGAAACGGATCGATGTTGAGTTCCCACTGCGGCGGTTGACTGCCGTTACAGGGGTCAGCGGATCCGGAAAAAGTTCGCTTGTTGTCGGGACGCTGGTTCCGGTTCTGGATGGGATTCTGAAGCATGGTCGAGATGCGCAGGTTGCGTCAGCCGATGTCGATTGTCTGGGAATCAGTGGGTACGAGACGATTCAACGCGTGATCAGTCTCGACCAGCGTGCTGCGGGGCGATCGGCTCGGTCCTGCCTCGCCACCCTGACACCCATCTGGAAGGAAGTCCGGCGTTTGATGGTTCGGACACGTGAGGCGCGGGTGCTTGGTCTGGGAACCAGTTTCTTTAGTTTTAATTCGGGCAGGGGACGATGTCAGCAGTGTCTTGGTTCGGGGGTACAGCGTCACCGCCTGGCGTTGTTGCCGCAGGCTGCTGTTCCCTGTCAGGCCTGCAGCGGCAGACGATTTGGAAATGAGGCTCTGGAAATCCGGTTTCGGGAAAAGAACGTTGCTGATTTGTTACAGCTGCGAGTTGACGAAGCTCGAGAGTTTTTTGATTCCTTCGCTTCGCTGAGTCAGATTCTACAGGTGTTTTGTGAGATCGGTTTGGGGTACCTGAGTCTGGGCCAGCCGGCAACAACGTTTTCCGGTGGCGAACTGCAGCGAATCAGGATTGCGTCGGAATTATCTGTTCCCTCGGAAGGGCAGACGCTGTACGTGCTGGATGAACCAACAAATGGTCTGCACTTTACTGATATCGCTCGGCTCTCCCGCCATTTGAGAGGGCTGGTTGATCAGGGCAATACGGTGATTGTTGTCGAACACAGTACGGAGTTGATCCGGACCTGCGACTGGGTTCTTGA
This sequence comes from Planctomycetota bacterium, assembly GCA_017859815.1. Classification (GTDB taxonomy): domain Bacteria; phylum Planctomycetota; class Planctomycetia; order Planctomycetales; family Planctomycetaceae; genus SXXK01. The sequence goes on from JAFMMM010000207.1 coordinate 2,728, forward strand.
CATCGGGCCGGAGGCTGCTGCTGAAGGTGGGCAGTTGGTTTTCAGTGGAACTCCGCTGGGGCTGCAGAAGTCAGGTGTCAGCGCTACTGCTTTTGCGCTGCAGGGCTGAATTGCAGAAAGCCGCCGTCAGCGGTGTTGCAGGCACATGCTTACTTGACGATGTGTACGAGCATCAGGTCATGCGATTCCGCGAGCCATTCAGCATGGCCAACAAGGATCACTGCACTGCCGGCTTCCACCACCTGTTCCTTTTTTGCCCAGGCAACAACGGACTGCAGCAGCTGATCTGCAGACTGCTGCGCAGTGGATTCAAGCCGGGAGGTTACACCCCAGTAGAGACACATGCGGCGAGAAATCTCCTCCTGGTCTGTGCAGGCGACAATCGGCACCCGTGTTCGCATGCGAGACAGTGCAAGTGCCGTGCGTCCGGTCACTGTCGCTGCGACGATCAACCCTGCGTTCAGGCTTTCGGCGGCGACGGCTGCTGCTCGTGAGACTGCTTCCGTGATCGGTCGTGCGCGGCGGGGTTCTTTTTCGGTATTGTCCGACGTGATCGTCTGCACAAGGGTCTCCGCCTCCCTCGCTATTCGTTCCATCATGCGTACGCACTGAACCGGACGTTCGCCGATGGCTGTTTCACCGGAAAGCATGACCGCATCTGTACCATCCAGAATGGCGTTCGCGACGTCGGTTGCCTCTGCTCGCGTCGGGATTTCGCTGGTTTGCATACTGTCCAGCATTTGAGTTGCTGTGATCACTGGAATTCGAAGTTGATTGCAGCGGCGAATGATCTGCTTCTGCAGCACGGGAATTCGGCTGATATCCGCTTCGACACCCAGATCACCGCGAGCGACCATGACGGCGTCGGTCACGTGCAGGATGTTTTCGAGGTCATCGATCGCTTCTGTCTTTTCGATCTTGGCAACGACCAGCGGTCTGCTGCGGGAACGGTCTGCTGTGATCAGTTGCTGCAGTTCTTCGATATCCGCCGCACTCCGAACGAAACTAAGGCCAACAAAGTCAAGTTTTTGCTGCAGTGCCCACGCGAGATCCTCGCGATCCTTATCGGTAACGGACGCGGTGCTCAATGCAACCCCGGGAAGGTTGATCCCCTGTCTGCTGCGAATTCGACCCGCCTGGAAGACGCGACATTCCACCCAGTGTCCGTTCGGATCACAGGTTTCAACCCGCATCCCGACAGTACCGTCTGCGAGCAGAATACGATCGCCAGCGTTGACATCATCAATCAATGCTTCGTAGGTACTGCTGAGTTCGCCGGGGAGAGCCGTCTCTGCGGAACGAACGAAGCGGAACAACTGCCCTTCTTCACAATAGACTTCTCCGTCCGGAACTTCGTTGAGACGGATCTTAGGGCCGGATAAATCGCCCAGCAGACCAATTGGCCTGTCGAGTTCGGCAGAGATTCTGCGAATCCTGCGGACCAGTTCTGCCAGGTGATCATGACTTCCGTGGGCGAAATTGAGGCGAAAAATATCAACGCCTTCAAGCACCAGTTGCCGCAGGATATCAGGGCTTTGGCTGGCCGGGCCGACAGTTGCAACGATACGAGTTTTGACAAGACGCAGCAGGCGGTGAGCGGCGGAGGGTTCGGTCGACATTTAAAGAACTTCCGTAAGAGCCGGAATGAGCGACAGAAATCCCGGTGGGGGAGCCCGATGGGCGAGATCGCGGCTGATTGTGCACAAATGGCGACGAGACTCACAGATGAATTGGAATGAATCTCTGCTGTTCACCCGCAGCGGGAACAATTTCGTCTGTGGAGAGTCCGGGAGTGGTTCCAGCTTCGGCGCATTTTCGTAAATGGTCTCGAAACTTCCGGGTCAGCACGATCAGCAGTTGTCGTTCGTCGCTGGCTTCGGCACTGCAATCGTGCAGGTTGGCAATATGACCGCTGACAGCCCCGGTGTCTTCGTCGCGACGAAACAGGACAATGCAGTTGAACACCGGCGTACTGCCCACGGGGCCGCAGCCTGAGTCCGGAAGTTGCTCGAGAGGATTACTCACAGTAGGGATGACTCCAGGTGGAAAGCAGTCAACAGGTGGAAAGCAAAGTAACGGGTTTCGCGCTGTACTGCAGTGGGTCCTGTCCTGCGGTGTTGTAGTGCGGTGCTGCGGGCACTGCCGGAAACACCGCAGTCACCGGTGATTCCGCGAGAAACGCTGCGTGTCGTACGCTGATTTGATTATTTCGGCTGAAGAGCAATCCGGCAAGAGCGTTCCGTCGATTCCGTCAGAGTCACAATTGGCCAGGTGAGCTGCGGATACAAGGCGTTCGGCGAGTGTACGAGGCTGGTCGAATATGCAGCTGACTCTATGATTGCTGTTGCTATGCGCGAATTTACACGTCTTTATCGGGAACTCGACAGCACCACCTCTACGAACGAGCGTGTTCGGGCGCTGGTACGGTACTTTCAGCAGGCAAGGCCGGAAGATGCTGCGTGGGCAACATGGTTCCTGAGCGGAAATCGGCCGCGTCGTGTCATCAGGATTCGACAATTGCAGCGGTGGTGTTCCGAGATTGCTGAGATACCGGAGTGGCTGTTTGAAGCTTGCCGGGAATTCACGGGCGATCTGGCCGAAACGATCGCATTATTGTTGCCCGATCCTTCGGCAAGTCATCAGGCGGGGCTGCAGGAGTGGGTGGAAGAACGCGTGTTGACTCTTGCCGGACGTGAAGAAACCTTCCAAAAACAACAGATTCTGCAGGCGTGGAGCCAGTTGACGCAAATTGAGCGGCTCGTGTTTAACAAGCTACTGACCGGCGGTTTTCGAGTGGGGGTTTCAGCGAAACTGGTGGTACGCAGCCTCGCTGAATTCTCTGGTGTGCCTGCTGAAGTCATTGCCCACAGAATGATGGGAAACTGGCAGCCCAGTGCAGACCGTTTCGTGAGTCTTCTGAGTACCGACACGTCAGATACGGATATCAGTCGGCCGTATCCGTTCTGCCTTGCTCATCCTCTGCCTGCAGAAACCATGCAGACGCTCGACGGCCTTGCAGAGACAACAGCCGCGGATGTTCGGGAACTCGTGACTGACGCTCCGGACGCAGCGGCGGAAACAGAAGAGGGGAATACCATCCCGCCGCGACTGGGGCCTGTTTCGGACTGGATTGTCGAATGGAAATGGGACGGTATTCGAACGCAGTTGATTGTTCGGGAGGGGCAGGTCTTCCTGTGGTCTCGCGGCGAGGAGTTAATGACCGAGCGGTTTCCTGAGCTGGAACAGTTTGCCCGGCGATTACCAGACGGGACCGTGCTGGACGGCGAAGTCATTGGACTGAAAGATGGTCGGATTCTGCCGTTCACGGAATTGCAGCGACGCGTACAGCGGCGGCGTGCCGGCAGCGGGATGCAGAAGCAGGTACCAGTGCAGTTTCTGGTATTTGATGTCCTGGAGCATGCAGGTGTGGATATCCGGCTGCAACCCGGAATTGAGCGACGGTTGATCCTCCAGCAACTCATGCGTGACGCCGGTGCCGGCCCGGAACAACGTTTTGCTTTGACAGAGCAACTTCAACCAGCGGACTGGAAGTCGTGTGCCGATTTGCGACAGACCAGCCGGGATCGCAGTGTGGAAGGGTTGATGCTGAAACGCAGAGATGCGGAGTACACTGCCGGGCGGGTCACGGGAGTGTGGTGGAAGTGGAAGGCGGAGCCATGGAATTGCGATGCCGTGCTGCTGTATGCACAGCGCGGTCATGGAAGGCGGGGGGGGCGATTTACCGATTTTACATTTGGAGTCCGTGATGGTGACGATCTTGTTCCGGTAGCGCGCGCCTATACCGGTCTCACCAAAGCGGAGATCGAAGAAGTGGATCGGTTCGTGCGACAGAATACACTGAAAAAATTTGGACCGGTGGTCAGTGTCCTCGCCGAGTTGGTTTTCGAACTGGCTTTTGAAGGCTTGCAGGTCTCAGATCGTCATCGGTCCGGACTGGCTGTGCGTTTTCCGCGGATCGTCCGCTGGAGGAGGGACAAGACTGTGGATGATGTGGACACATTGCAGTCTTTGCGGCAGCTGGCTCAGACGCAGGGAGGGACACGCTGGAAACTGTCTGCCGAAAATTCGGAGCAGGGGGGCGACGACAAGTCCACGAATGTGGGGCGGGATGTATCCGGGGAAAAAAGGCAGCAGCGTCGGAAGTTATCTGGCAGGTATCGAGAGCAGGACCTGTTTGCCGGGCTGGATGATTAGTCAGGGACGATGATGCGGTCCCGGGGTTGGCACGCCGCGCCGCTGCAGCGGTCGTGATCAGCGTCGCCTGGCCGAACCACCTTGGCCGAACCACCTTGGCCGAACCACCCTGGCCGAACGCACACCGGGAATTCTTGCGGCGTTAGGGAAGACCTGCGGTGCGACGTTGGCTACGGCAGCCACTGTGTGTCTGGTTGACTGTGTGTCTGGTTGACTGTTCGCTTCGCCGCAGGCTTAGTTCAGATTCATGCGGATGGTTTGTGCGCGATCTGGTCCGACGGACACGAATTCCACAGGCCGTCCAACAATTCGCTCCACTGTGCGAACATATTCCTGGGCATTGGCCGGGAGTGCCGAGAATTCTGTGATTTCGGTGATATCCTCCTGCCAGCCTGCGACCCTTGTGAGGACGGGCACTGCCGCTGCGAGATCTTCGCAGCGGGATGGCAGCGTGCGGGTAACGGTCCCTCGGACATCGTAGGCTTCGCAGATGTAGAGTTCGTCGAGCCCACTGAGCACATCGAGCAGAGCAATTGCAATGGAATCAACGCCACTAATCCGAGCGCTGTAGCCGGTTGCCACCGCATCAAACCATCCGCATCGGCGGGGGCGTCCAGTAACTGTCCCGAATTCATTTCCTGCGATGCGAATTTGTTCGCCGACTTCATTGTCCAGTTCGGTGGGGAAGGGACCGCCGCCGACTCGAGTCGTGTAGGCCTTGGCCACACCAATCATGTGCTGAATTTCTCGCTCCGGAACCCCGCTTCCATTATGGATTCCGCACCCGGAGCTGTTGGAAGAAGTGACGTAAGGGAAGGTGCCGTGGTCGATATCGAGCAGGCTGCCCTGCGCGCCTTCGAACAGCATGTGTTTTCCCTGATCGAGTGCATCAAGGAGAAACGTTGTGGTATCGCAGGCCATACTGCGGATACGATCAGCGGCGGCGGCGTATTCTGCGATGATCTGCTCGGGATCCAGTTGCGAGGCATCCGGATCGAGAGCATTCAGGATTTTCTGTTTGAACGGAACAATTTCGCGCACTTTTGCAGCGAACGAATCTGCATCGACAAGATCACCGATCCGAATCGCGTGGGATCGACCGACCTTATCTCCATAGCAGGTTCCGATTCCTCGCATGGTGGTTCCGATTGCTGCGGAACCTCGTGATTTTTCCAGTGCGGCTTCTTCCGCAAGGTGCCACGGGCAGATGACGTGGGCGCGGTCGCTGACCAGCAGTCGGTCGCTGCAGTCCTGTCCACCTTCTGCCAGGCCGTCCAGTTCCCTCAGGAGAGCCAGGGGATTGACGACAACGCCGGGGCCAATGACCGACGTTACGTGTGACTGCAGGATGCCGGAAGGGAGCAGGCTGAGCTTATAGGTGCGGCCGTCGAATTTGACGGTGTGACCGGCATTGTTTCCCCCCTGATATCGAACGACGAGCTGATGGTGTTCCGTCAGCAGGTCGACGATTTTCCCTTTGGCTTCGTCTCCCCACTGCAAACCGATGACTGAAGTTGCCGGCACTGAATCGCTCGCTGTTACTGGGTGTGGGATCTGTGTTGAGAAATGCAGTTCCGGGGAATTGCATTTTTGGTGTGTTTTCCGGGGGCGTTTTCAGCCGCATTGGGGTGCCAAAGAAGCACCGGTGTGTGCAGCAGGAGACGAACCCCAGGTGACAGCCAAAATGTCCAAAGTATAGGATGCAGAAGTAATGGTGGTACGTCGCTGCTTGATTGAGGAATTCAGCACGTGCCATCAGCAACCGGTGAATTCTTAGTAACACCAGCGGCAGTCTTGTAAGCCGATTTGTGAAATGGGACCCTTGCGAAATACCACTGCGGTCCAGTGTGAAATGGTTGTTGCGGGTGGTTTTTCCGGAGTGGGATTCATTCCGTTTTGTGTGTCCGTCCACCCGGTCACCATGAAAATGACGGGGCACGAGATCCAGATATTCCGGGTGATTCACCGCTGGTAAATCGCTGGCGGAAGATCCGGGGGCGACTGGATACACGCTGGAAAGGCATCGTGTTTCTGAATTCAGCAAGCTGCAAACACAGCAAATCCAGCCAACGTGCAGACAAGTCAGACCACTGGCAAGCCTCGCGTAGACCAGCGAGATTGTAATGGCAGGAGACTGATTTCCCAGGAGCACGGGGAGGAAATCAATATGTTCCCGCGGATTGGTATGTCTGCAATTTGTGCGTGCTCTTTGTTGACTCCTCAGCATGGCAGTGAAGCGAGGGTGTGTTGCGGTTGAGAGTTTCGGGTGAGAGTTGTTGCAGCGCCTGTCGGCGTGTCGCCGGGCTGGTCTTCGGCGTGTCGCCGGGCCGGTTTTCGGCCGAATTCGCATTCGATACACTTGGCAGGCG
>JAFMMM010000208.1 GCA_017859815.1 Planctomycetota bacterium
ATTCGATGGAACCCGAACGCCCAGCACCAGTTCTCGGCTGCGCTGCTGTTCGACCTCATCAAGCATTCGGCGTACTCGGCCGACGAGTTCAGTCATCATTGCCACGCGATCAGCCGTTTCATCATCACGGAAAAAACGAGGGAAGCGGTTGAAGTCCAGTTCGATCCCATCGCAGTCGTATCGCCTGACTGCTTCTTCAATCAGCTGGAACGTATATTCGCGGACTTCCGGCCGTGCGAAGTCCATCGCCCCGCTGCCCTGATACTGTTTTGTCCCCAGACGCCACTCCGGATGGTCAGCCAGAAACTGCGTGCGGAGAAAATCGGTGCCATGGTCGTCATTCATACGAAATGTCAGCAACGCCTCCCGCCCGCGACGTGTCGTTTCCGCCAGCATGACGGCATATGGGTCGATGCCTGAGTCAAAGAATGCCTGCATGTTGGCGAATCGCTGTGTTTCGGCCGCGGACCATTTGGCGCGCTCCTCCGGTGTGGAATTCGTGCCACGCATCGTGCCGACTTTGGTGGGGTAATACATCACTTGTGCGTTGATGCAGACCAGTACCGTATCCACTCGACTGCCTTCGGCCGTCACTTCGGCAATCAATTGGCGAACATCTTCAACATCCACCTGAACCGGCCCTTTGCTGTTGGCCTTTGTGGACAGGCAGGAGTCGCCATCAAAGTTGTACAGGACGCGTCGATCCCCCGCGTGTGTCTGCGGATGCAGCAGGCTGATGACTGCAGTCAGTGCCAGGAAAACTCGGACGGTTTGTAATCTCATCGAAGAAGACTCCTGCAGAATTCTGATCAGGCTGCGGCTGAAGTCGAATCCGCATTATCGCAGAACTGGTACGGTTTGTTGGGGACTGCCAAGACAGATGCGGAAACCGTCACGCGAATCTGAATAGGCCACGTTGGTGATTCCCAGTCGCACGGCACAGCGGGCATTTCCCGGGACATCGAAATAATTGCCACCGCGGCAGACAGGGCGGGTGACGGTGAGTTTCTGGCTGTCCTGATAATGAAGTTGCTCGTGACCACCTGTGGGGTCGAAGTCATCAAGCACAAATTCCCACACGCTTCCGCACATGTCGGCCAGTCCGAAACCGTTGCGGCCTCGTTCGCCATAGTGATCCACCGGAGACAGGAATGCGTAGCCATCGCTCCATGGGGCATTCGCCAGCGGCCATACTGTCTCGCGTCCGGGAAGGAAATCAACAGCAGAGATATTCAAGCGTCCCTGACCCTCCATCAGATCGTCGCCCCACCAGAAGTAATGGCTTTCGCTGCTGCCGCCTCGGCACGCATAAGCCCATTCCGATTCCGTTGGCAAACGAATTTCCAGCGTGTCGTTGAGACGACCGGCGGTTCGTTCGCGATCAGTCAGCCAGCGGCAGAAAGCCTGCATATCCCGATAGCTCACGCAGACGACGGGGAATTGATCCTGCATCGGAAATCCAAATCCGGGATCGCGCCAGCTCTTGTCGGCAACGGATTTCCACGGGTGAACAATACGATCCGAATAAAAGTAACGATCCCACTGATGGTCAAAAACCTGAGTCATGCCGCCGGGCTGTTCAGCATCGGTGACATAGCCGGAATCGTTGGCAAACTGACGGAATTGACCGAAGGTAACTTCAGTGCGTGCCATCCAAAAACCGGACTTCACACTCATGCGGCGAGGCTCCCCTTCGTAGCTTTCCCGTTCTGTTCCTGGCTGTGCGCCCCCCTCGATTCCAGTGGCCCAGGCCTTCTCTTCAGGAGTGCTTCCCATCAGAAATTCTCCGGGCGGGACATAAACCAGTTCCAGGCTGACGTTGTCCCCAAGAGGCAACAGGCGCGTCTCTCCCTGCGCTGGTTCGTCTGCTCTGCCCGGAACCAGCGTGATGCAGATGAGTGCTGCAGTCAGCGGAATCGTACGCAGCGTCTCGGTCGCGTTCATGGTGCTCCCCTGTTCAGGTTTCAATGGAAGTGGCGTGCGTTCAGAAACTTGAACGGACGATCGCAGTATCGCACGGGATGGCGGTGCCATTTGCCGCGCTGCCAGCCTTCTCACATTACGCAACTGCGTCTCGTTTCACAAATCGTTGCGAGAGATTGGGGAGATGCAGACGGGGGGCTGCTTGAAAGGCGTGTGTGCAGGGAAGTGCCTGGATGGGGGGACTGGCTGGGGCTGTTGACAAGCAGTCGTTTCACGGACGTCAAGCAAGGTTTTTGTTCGCCCGCTCATATTTCGAGGTTCCAGTGAATTTGGGGCAATCAAAAAAAATGCAGCAGGTTTTGATCCTTTGTGAGATGAATATGAGACAAGACTGCGTCCACTCTGCGATTGCCTGTGACGGCGGGCAGAACAGGCAGTTTTCGGCCTTTGGGGAAGCGGGGCGGGAACTCCCTGGTGAACGTCCTGGTCGTTATGCATCCCCGCTTCAGATTGATGTCCACGTCCTGCCCGGGGATGCGGTTTCAGTCATCATTTCATATCCCGGCAAGTGACGGTGCGCATCGCAGAGGAGACGCATTGGAGCGATCCTGGTGGCGGCACCGGGCAGATCTCGGCACCGGGCAGATCTCGGCACCGGGCAGATCTCGGCACCGGGCAGATCTCACAGTGGAGCTACTGCTGGTCGCTTTGCAACGGAATCAACAGGCAACGGAGATTTACTTTGGCGATTCGCAACCAACGATTGCCTCTGACGCTGATGTCCCATGTGGTCAGCATTTTGACGCTCGCCAGTGTACTGGCCGTTGTCGTAGCCCCGGCCATGGCAGGCACGCGCGATGTGCAGATGTCTGAAATTGGTCATCCAACCTTCGTTAGCCCCCACTTTAACCCGATTGCGATTCACGGTGATCGTCTCTTCGTGGCCAATACTCCTGCAGACACGCTGGATGTGTTTGATTCAACAACAGGTCGCCTGATTCGTCGCGTTGCTTGTGGTGTTGATCCGGTCAGCGTGGGCGTACGCCCTGATGGGAAAGAAGTTTGGGTTTCCAATCATGTTTCTGATTCGGTCAGCGTGATTGACAATACGCCGGATAGTCCCACCGAACTGCATGTGGTCGCCACGATCCAGCAGTTCGATGATAATCTGGCGACCATGTTTGACGAGCCGATGGGGATTGCGTTTGCAGGCAATCGCAAAGCCTACGTGGCGTTGTCTTCGGAAAACCAAATCGCTGTGATTGATGTCCCATCCCGGCAGATCATCAGGCGGTTGAAGATCCCGGCCCAGGATCCCCGCGGTCTTGTCGTTCGCAACAACCGCCTCTACGTCATTCCGTTCGAGTCCAACAACAAGACGCAGCTTTCCGGCGGGCGAGGGGATCAGATCGATGGCGATCTGGTGACCTTCGATGCATGGCAGCACTCCATCGTCCACAATAACGTCCTTTCTCTTGGGCACGTCGTGGACATCGTCAAGCATCCTGACGTTCCGGACCGTGATTTGTTTGTCTTCGATACTGCAACTGACAGCTTGATCGAAACTGTGGATTCGTTGGGGACGCTGCTTTATGGATTGACGGTCGCAGCCGATGGCACCGTGTTTGTTGCACAGACTGATGCAAGGAACCACATCAACGGCAGAGCCGGAACAAAACAGCATGACCTCAGCCAACTGCAAAATCGGGCATTTTTGAATCAGCTGACACGAGTCGGCGGAAACCCCGGGCAACGTGAGATTGTGCCGATCGATCTGGAACCGATTCCCCCTCAGCAGCCGCAGCCCGGACAGGCTTTTGCAACTCCGTTCGCAATCCAGCTCTGCGAGGATGATTCCACCCTGGTCGTTTCTGCAGCCGGATCGAATCAGGTAGCGACTGTGGATGCCCGCACCGGGAAGGTTCTGGGCCGTATTACTGTCGATGCCGTTCCGCGAGGGATCGCGCTGCAGCATGAAGGCGATCAGCTGCAGGCAGCGTGGGTGCTGAATGCTGTCGCAAACACGCTCAGTCGAATCGACCTGTCGGATGTGAGCTCGCCGGAACTTCTCCAAACTGTTGTGCTGGATGACCCAACTCCAGACGTGGTGAAACGTGGTCGAATCGCGTTTGAGACGGCATCTGCGTCGTCCACCGGAACATTCTCCTGTGCCAGTTGCCATCCGGACGGACATACCGACCAGCTGCTTTGGGTTCTGAAGACTCCTGTGGTCACTGGCGGTGATCAGATCATGCCAAGATCGACGATGCCCATTCGAGGGTTACTGGATACCGAGCCGTATCACTGGGATGGGATTCCGGGAGACCCGTACGGCGGCAACAACAGTGCCAACGTTCATGGCAACGACCCACCGAATGCTGTTGCTGGTCAGCCGCTGACTGCGGCTCGCCACCTGATTGACGGCGGATTGGCGTCAACCATGGTGTTTGCAAAGACGACGGAGACCAATGACGAGGGCAAAATCGGGATGCTGACAGCGGCGGAACGCGACGCGATGGCCGAGTTTCTGCTGAGTGTCCCCTATCCACCTGCACAAAAACGACCGCTGACCAATGTCGTCACGGATCGCGCTCGAACGGGGTTCCAACTGTTCCACGTGCAGGGGGACAATGATCCCTCGAAGCCGCAAGCGAACGTCTGTGGGGACTGTCACAGGATGCCGCACCTCGTCAGTACAAATACCCCCGGAACCGGTATGGACGCTCCAACCTGGCGAGGGGCATACGACCGGTTCCTGATTTTGCCCCAGGGGCGACTGAATATCGTCGAGTTTCCGTTTTATCGACGAGTTGCCGAAGCAGGGCAGTCGGAAGAACAGATCTGGAAGTTTTCCTGGGGCGGACGTGAGCGGTTCAATCCTGTCTGGAACATGGTGCTGGAGATGAGCACCGGATACTCCGGCTCCTTCGCTCGGCAGGTCACACTGAGCGAAAACACCGTGACTAATAAGATCACACTTGAACTTCTTGAGGCTCTGGAACAGTCGGCTCGGGAAGGGGCAATTGTGTTGGAAGCCGAGGGCGCTCGTCTGGGCGAAGAGGCCGGTGGATCTGAGAAGTTGCAGTTTGCAGACGGCCAGTATTACAGCCTTACTGATACTGACATCCATCGTCGGGAGGATCTGCTGGCGGCAGTCTCCTCGGGCCGGCTGCTGCTGACGTTCACCGGTCATCATGGTCGGAACTGGGGTCTGAAGAAGCCCGCACCGGCACTTTGGACAGCAGGGCCTTTGGAACGACAGCGGGGCCGGCAGCGGTTTCCCGTTGTGACTCCGGAACAGCTGAGATTTGTTGTCAGTGGGCGGCATGTGGACCCTGAGGCAACGATCTTTCTCGACGGCGAAGCAGTCGCCGGACAGGTCGTGCTGCAGGAGGATGAGCGACTTCGGATTGAGTTGCTGCAGATGCCTGAATTTGGTGCTCACCTGCTGCAGTTGCAGAATCCGGCTGGACAGTTCAGCAATGACTTCCTGCTGACTTCGGCTGCAACTCGCCCCGATGAGAAGCCGGCGCGTGGGGCCAAAGGTGAAACTCTGGGTGAAACGCTGGGTGAAACGCTGAAGCGGACGAAGTGGGATCGTCTGATTGGCGAATGGGTTGATGAGGGATCAGGAGGCGACGGGTTGAAAATGACGTTCCGCTGGAAGATTGACGGCCGCGTACTGGAGTCCGAATCCGTTGAACCGTCACGGACTTCTGTCGCCTTGATCAGCGTCAACGCAGGCAACGGCGACATTTTCCAGGCAGGAGCAGACAGCATCGGCTCATCTTCGCTTGGGACATGGAAATTTCGGAGTAACGGTGAGGCGAGACTGGAATTGATTTACACCGATGGTGACGGGAACCAGGGTGGCCTTGGTCTTCGTTATCGGCTCATCGATGACGATACCTTATTTCTGGCCGTGGAGTTGCCACAGCCGATTGAAGTTCGGTTGAAACGAGTTCAACCGGCAGAAAGGTAAGAGCGATGGTTGTTGGTAAAGGGGGGGACTGTCCGTACTGCGGGGCTGTTGAATCGCTTCGTCCAAGTCCGCAAACATCGAAGCGTGCTTTGTATTCGATCATCTGGCGGCTTCCCCTGAGATGTCTGGAATGCGGAAATCGCGTTTCGATCACACGCCGCCCTGCCATACTGGCGTGGATGGTGGACCGGCTAAACCCCTGATCAATCGCACGATGGCGGAGAGTAATCTTCTTTGCCCCGCCCACGGTATTGTCCGCCGGCCCCCATCTGATCAAGCGGCCGGTGACGCTTGTTCTGCATCTATTCAGACGCTGTTGACGCATCTCACGGAACTCACCGGCTGCAGCGGTTCAGAGCTCACGTTCAGAACTCCACCTGGAAATGTCCATACACGAAATCCGCATTTGCATTGGTCGGAACACCGGGCGTCGTGTCGTAGAAACGTCCCGCCCAGAAGTAATTGTAGCCAACGCGGAATTGTGTCTGTTCCGTCATCTGCCAGGTGACCGTGAAGTCCAGTTCATGCCCCAGATCCCTGCTTCCCGCAGAGCCGGCGGGAAGGTTTGCAAACGGCCTCATGTTCAGGTTGTACGGCACATCCTGCATGGTGGCCAGCATGAAGTAGTGATACCAGATCACGAAAGAAACGGACTCGGTCGGTTTGGTCGTCAGTCGAACGTTGGCGTCCTGCAGATTTCGCCGTCCGTAGATGTCCATATTCCCGAGGAAGTAATGGGCTCGCTGCACATAGGTGTGAAAGCCATTGCCGATGGTATCTGACCCCGAGGCCCAATCGTAGAAGAACCACAGTTCGGGACTCCATGTTGCGTCGCTGAACGAGCGTCCCATGCCTCCCGTTGCGAAGCCTGCAGAATGCGTGGAGTCGTCCGGATTTTGCCCAAACTGATAGCCGCCTTCGAATTCGTACAGCAGATCATCTGTGCCACCGTACCAGCGCGAACCGATCGTGTCGTAACGAGCACCCGCAATGTCTGGACGGGAACCGCTTTCGTTGTCGAAGGCCAGCCAGTACAGATCGAGATTGGCGTCCTCAAGATTCTTGTATGTACTGAAGATGCCGTAGAGCTGCTGGTTGTGGTTGGATGAGTCAAAGGCTGTGAAGTGCGCTGGATCGCGAAACGCCGGGCGAACCCAAAAGGCGTCAACGTCCCAGTCGTCGGCTTTCCACATCAGACGAGCACCATCGTGAGTACGACGACGATTGGCCCAGATCGGGGCCATGATCAGGCGGGCAGAGCCGTACCGCATTTCCTGGCGACCCAGACGTGCGGTCAGCGTGCCATCGTCATCAGAGAGGACTGTATCGGCATACAACTGGTACAGGTCAGCACGATTGACCTCATCTGCGCGAGGAGCAAAAGTCTCTCCGAAGCTGGCCGCGTCGATGAAACCGGCATGTACCGTGAATCGATCGTTGAATGTCGCATCCATCCAGATCCGGGTTTGATGCAGGGCAAACTGATCATCTCGACCTGAAAGACCACCCGATCGCATGTTGTTTTCATGGTGGTAGCGATAGCGATAGCTGCCACCAGCCTGAATCCAGCAATCTTCATCGGTTGCAAACAGGTCAGCGATAGTCAGGTGGCCCGGATCACCGCAGGTGTCCTCAGCAGTCCCGCAATCAGATGTCTGACGGATAAGATTCGCAGCGAAATTGGTAGTGCCGGAGTTCACCGCAGAGACCAAAAACGGGGGTTCCGTGTCCTCAGCAAAGACAGTGGGGCCGAGAATGAGCAGCAACGAGAACAGAACACGCATAACGGAATCCACACACCGGAGAGTCGGACATTGGGAATACAACGCTGTTCGGCATAATCGGAACAGCCGTGGCAACGTATTCAGGCGGATTAACCCTGTTCCACGGATCAGTCTGCAAACGGCGTCCGGGAAGTTCTGTGTGGTGAACTGCGCAATCTGTACCGATTCCAACAGTTTGTCCGCCGGATCGGCGGTTTGTGCCTTCGGCGATTGGCGTCGCCGCTGCGTGGTTCGTTGACCACGCCGGTGCGTCATCCCGGTGCCACCCACCTTCGCCTGCCGGTGCCGCCTGCCGGTGCCACCCACTCAATTCGGCCAGCGAGCCGAATGTGCGGTTTCTTACGGTCGGGCGGGGCGCCCGACACCGGGTGCAGGCGAATCGCCTGCCGGTGCCACCCACCTGCGCCTGCCGGTGCCACCCACCTTGTGAGATTCCGTCAGGGTGCATGGCACCTGGTTTGGCCTTGGCACCTGGTTTGGCCTGCGGGCCGAATATGCGGTGTTTTAGGGTCGGGCGGATTGCCCGCCCGGTGCTACCGACATTGCATGTCTGCTGGGTGCATGGCACCAAATACGGTCCCATGGCACCAAATACGGTCCTTATGGCACCGAATTCGTCCAGCGAGATGAGTGCAGCTTCTTTCTCGTCAAATTCGTCAACGAGCGACTTCGACGCTGGGGGTTGTGAAATCAGGTGACCGCGGTTCTGTTTTGGAGTACTCTGCGGGGGTAGGACGGTTTCCAACTTCGACCCTGGGACTCTCGTTTGCCATGCATTACCGTTTCACCAGGTTTTCCATTCTGATGGCGATGATATGTTGCGCGCGATCGCTCTGCGCGGGCCAACCAGAGTGGGAAGTGGAATGGCCTTCCATGGTTACTCCCATTCTGCGGCAACACTGTTTTGAATGTCATGGGGAGAAACGTCAGGAGTCCATGGTTCGGCTGGATACGTTATCCACCGATCTGGTGAATAATCGGGCTGCTGCAGAAACGTGGCACGAAGTCCTGAATGTGCTGGATGCGGCTGAGATGCCTCCGGAAGACAAGCCACAGCTTTCGAATGAGGACCTGCAGTTGCTTACGGAGACCATTCGGAAACAGTTGCAGCAGGCTGACGAAGCGAATCGTCAGACGGAAGGGCGGGTGATCATGCGGCGGTTAAACCGTCGCGAGTACCAGAATACCATGGCGGACCTGATTGGCATCGACATGGACTACGCCCGGGATCTGCCACCGGACGCGGTGTCGTCGGATGGTTTTACGAACAACGGCCAGTCGCTGCAGATGTCAGCAATTCAACTGGAGTATTACCTTTCCAATGCTCGGCGGGCGTTGGATCGGGCAATCATGACGGGGGAGCCTCCCAAAGTCACTCAGCAGGAATGGACTGAGAGTAACCTGGATGAGTGGCTGGGGAAGGCGGTTCGCGTCAATCGACTGCAGCGGTCGCAGGAATTTCTCGCCACCATGAAAGAAGACTACCCCGAACAGGGAGAGTTCCTCATTCGAGTGACGCTGGCCGCCGAGATTGAGGACGGGCAGGGGTATCCGTTGCTGGAAGTTTCGCTTGGGTACCGCCCCGATACCGAAATTCTGATGCGCGAATTTCAAC
>JAFMMM010000209.1 GCA_017859815.1 Planctomycetota bacterium
ACGGCGTGCTTGACAGCCAGGACACGCGGGTGATGATTGAGAGTCTGCGGCGACTCGGGTTGTCCGTGGAACAGAACGTGGAAACGGAGGAGTGCCGCGTCGAGGGTGCCGCCGGAACGATTCCTGCCGACTCGGCCGAGTTGTGGCTGGAGAACAGCGGGACCAGCATTCGATTCCTGACGGCGTTCTGCACTCTGGGAAGCGGTCGCTATCGGCTCGACGGCATTGAACGCATGCGACAGCGGCCGATCGGAGATCTCATCCGCAGCCTGCAGCCATTGGGAGCGACAATCGACCTTGAGAACTCCGCCACTGACTGCCCCCCCGTGCTGGTTCATGGCAGCGGACTGCAGGGCGGCGAGACGGTGATCAGCGGGAGTATCAGCAGCCAGTTCCTGAGTGCGCTGCTGATGACGGCTCCTGCCTGCCGGAATGGCGTCGTGATCCGAGTGGAGAACGAACTGGTTTCCCGTCCCTATATCGAAATGACGCTCCGCATGATGCGGGACTTTGGAGCCAGTGTGACCTGCCCACCGGATCTTTCGGAGTTTCACGTGACTGCGGGAATCCTTCCTGCCCGCGAATATCACATTGAACCGGATGCGTCGGCGGCCAGTTACTTTTTCGGGCTGGCGGCTGTGAACGGCGGAACCGTCACTGTGGCTGGGCTGTCACAAGATGCATTGCAGGGAGACATTCGATTTGTCGATGCTCTCGAACAAATGGGGTGTGAAGTCGAGTGGCACTCAGACGCCGTCACGGTCAGCGGTCGCCCGCTGCGTGGAATTGACATCGACATGAACGCAATCAGTGATACAGCCCAAACACTGGCTGTGGTGGCAGTCTTCGCCACAGGACCGACTCGCATCCGTGGTGTGACTCATATGCGGCACAAGGAAACAGACCGGATCCATGCAGTCGTTACGGAACTGCAGCGTGCCGGGATTCGAGCTGAGGAGCACGAAGACGGGCTCACAGTCTGGCCAGGAACACCGCAACCCTGCGAAATCCGTACCTATGATGATCATCGCATGGCGATGAGCTTTGCTCTGCTGGGAATACGGACACAGGGAATCGTCATTCTGGACCCCGGCTGTACAGGAAAAACTTACCCGAGGTTTTTTGAGGATCTGGATATGATCTGCCAGGAGTTGCCTCAATGAGAGGTGCACCGCGACGCCGGAATTCGCGAGATCGCGGCCGCCGCGATGCGCGTCCGGCAGCTCGGCCGGAAATTATTGTCCGGCGTCCTCTCCGCAATGGGCGCCTGCTGGCATGGCTGGTCTTGCAGCAGGCTGAGCACTGTGATCTTTTTCTGCAGGATCTGATGGCAGACTGCGATTCCGAGTGCGAGATGTCCAGTGCCGAGCGTGCGCTGGCTGTCGACCTGTCTTATGGCGTCATGAAACGCCGCCGCACGCTGGACCATCTGATTGCATCGCGACTGCAACGTCCTCGTTCACAAACGGAACCAGAGTTGTGGCAAATTCTGAGACTGGGAACTTTGCAACTGCTGGTCGGCCGGGTTCCGGCTCATGCAGCGGTGCACACATCGGTCGAACTTTGTCGGGAACTCGGTCAGGATCGCTGGACCGGCTTCGTCAACGGGATCCTGCGCAATATTCATCGTCTGTTTTCTGAGGAAGAGGCCACCGGCCCCTCCAGCACAACCTTGCCCATTTCCGCCGGACGCTGGATCAGGCTGAACGAGCCCCTGCTGACGGATCCCCTGCAGAACAGGGCGGAGTGGTTTGGCCAGTGCTTCTCACTGCCGTCATTTCTGGCAGAACGGTGGGCCGCACGATTCTCCATCGATGACCTGGTCAGGCTTGGATTTGCTGCCAGCGACGCCCCGGTATCGTCACTGCGAGTCAATCTCCTCCGCACGACTCGTGAAGAGGTTCTGCAACTGCTGCAGGGGGCATCACTGAAAGCGGAGCCGGGCCACCTGCCCTGCTCCATTCGACTGCAGCGAACAATCCGCCCCGACCAGATCCCGGGATTCTCTGAAGGTCTGTGGAGTATTCAGGATGAGGCGGCCATGTCCGCTGCGATCCTGCTGAACCCGCAGCCAGGGGAACGGATTCTGGACCTGTGTGCGGCGCCCGGCGGCAAGACTGCGCATCTGGCGGAATTGTCCGGTGATCAGGCTGAGATTTTCGCCTGTGACATCAGCGAGCGACGGTTGGCGATGATTGGCAGCACCACCGGTCGATTGCAGCTGCGATCAGTTTCAACACAGTTGATCAGTGCCGATGGGACTGACATTCCGCCCGGTCCGTTCGACGCCATCCTGATCGATGTTCCGTGCTCTAATACGGGAGTGCTGGGACGGCGTCCTGAGGCCCGCTGGCGAGCGGACGAAGAATCACTCGAGGAACTGATCCGGATTCAGACTCGCCTGCTGCTACAGGCTGTTGAACGCGTCCGCCCGGGTGGACGAATTGTCTACAGTACCTGTAGTATGGAGCCGGAAGAAAACGAGGGCGTGGTACGCAGTGTCATGAGTGTGCTGAAAGACTGGTCTGTGTCATCTCCACAACAGCATCTTCCCGGCCAGCCCGCCGACGGTGCCTGCCAGATTCTGCTGACCCGAAACAGCTGACTTGATCACACGCCGCATGCGACAGGAAGCATCATGATTTCGGAAGGTCTGGTGACCAGCATCGATTCGCAGGGAGCGGTGCACTTTTCTCCGCTTGGGCCGGTGGTCGATCACGACTATCGCGAACTGCTGCTGCGTCCATTCCAGCCGTCCACCTCATTCAACAATCTGTCAACCCGCCGTTGTGGCGTGTTTCACATCGTCGACGACGTTGAACTGATAACTCGCTGCGTCACACACACTCTGCAGGTCCCCCCTGCCGTGACTGCAGCCACATCCATCGAAGGATGGGTTCTGAAGGACTGCTGCCGCTGGCTGGAGTTTCGGGTTCTTTCTGTGGATTCCTCAGAGCCGCGCAGCCGGATGCAGGCCGAAGTGACTCATCGCGGCGAGTTGCGGGCATTCTGGGGATACAACCGGGCCCGCCACGCGATTCTGGAACTCTGTATTCTTGCCACTCGAACACAGTTTCTGCCGGCGGAGGACATTCGCGCAGCGTTCCGATATTTTGAGCCGGTCATCCAGCGAACCGCAGGCACTTCCGAATTCACCTGCCTCGAACTGCTCACAGAATATCTGGAATCCCGGCTGCAGGGAGGCCTGCATGAATAGTCTGCGAGTCAGCACGGGAGCACGCCTGCATTTTGGTTTGATTCTCACGGCATCCGGACGCGCTCATCACTACGGTGGCGTCGGCCTGATGGTCCGTTCGCCCGGCTGGGATGTGGAGGTCAGCCGATCTGTCGACACAGATCGATTTGACGCCGAGCCGTCCACACGACAGCGTTTGTCTCGATTACTCCGAAATCTGCGCAGTTGCGATCCAGTCATTCCACCGCTGCAAATTCGCATTCGACGCGTACTGCCAGCACATACGGGGCTCGGCAGTGGCACGCAGTTGTCCATTGCGATCACCTGCGCCGCTGTCGCACTGACACATCCCGGCAGCACCCCGGCGGCCGAGCAGATCGTCGGCATGTCCGGTCGGTCCGAACGATCAGCAATTGGCTCGGCGGGATTCTTCGAAGGTGGTTTCCTGGTCGATCGCGGGACAGCCAGCAATTCGCCACGCGTGGAATCGTTGCAGGTCCCAATCGCATGGAGATTTCTGCTGCTGCGCCCTGTGGCTCATCAGGGCATGTCGGGCGTTGAAGAAACGCAGTGGTTTGACAAGCGGCCGGAGATGCCTGTGGCCACTGCAGAAATACTGGCGACGCTGGCGACTCAGCGTTTGCCGGAGACCCTGCAGCGAGAGGACTTTGTCGGCTGGGCTTCTGCAATCGAGGAATATGGGGATCTCGCCGGAGGCTTCTACGCAGCAGTCCAGGAACACATTATTTCGCACCCGGCCATGCGTACGGTGGCCAGACAGCTGCGTGATGCCGGAGTCCGTGGAATTGCTCAATCGTCATGGGGTCCGGGAATCTGCATCCCCGCCTCTGACGACGACCATGCGGCATGGATTGCGGCGAGGATTCCAGCAGTTGTCGACGGTCATTCACTGGAATTCCAGCTCACGTCGGCCCTGAACGCTGGCGCAACAATCAGTTATCCGGCCGACGATATTACTCCCGGCGGGACTCTTTGCTGACGACAGCAGCAGTTGCAAGTACCGGAGTGCAGACCCGCTCCGCACTCGCTATAACGGCGACGTCACTTCTGTCTTTCTGTCGGAACCCACGAATGTCCGCACGCACCACCACCCCCCCGGTTCAGCAGGAACGCTGGCAGCGAGAACTTGCAGCGGCAGTCCGCTGCAGTAAGGTGCTGCTGGAGCGGCTGCAGCTGGAGCCCGCGCTGCTGGCCTCAGAAGAGCCGATCGCAAAGCCTGCATTTCCGGTCATGGTTCCGGAGAGTTATCTGCAGCGAATGCAACCCGGGGATCCTCGGGATCCGTTGCTGTTGCAGGTGCTGCCACGGGCAGACGAACAACTGCGACTGCCGGGATTTTCCGTGGATGCGGTTGGAGACCTCGAAGCACAGCAGACAGCCGGGTTACTGCAGAAGTATCACGGGCGTGTGCTGCTGATCACCACCGGTGCCTGCGCCATTCACTGCCGCTATTGCTTTCGACAGAGCTTCCCATACAGCGGGCTGCCGGTGACCACCGAGCAGTGGCGGAAAGCGATACAGGCAATTCAGGCCGACTCTTCGATCAGCGAAGTCATCCTGAGTGGCGGCGACCCGCTTGTGCTTACGGACGGCAGGCTGGAAAAACTGGTTCAGGAGCTGGAACAGATTCCGCATCTGCAACGGCTTCGAATTCACACGCGACTGCCGATTGTCATCCCGGCTCGAGTCACCACAGGACTGTTGCAATTGCTTAGGCGAACGCGACTCCAGCCATTCATTGTGATCCATGCAAACCATGCAGCGGAACTTGCCGGCGACTGTCCAGCGGCTGTGCAAAGACTGGTTGGTCAGGGGATTCCGGTCCTGAATCAGGCCGTGTTGCTGCGCGGGGTCAATGATACTGTTGAATCCCTCGAGCAGCTCAGTCTGGGCCTGATCAATCTGGGCGTGACACCGTACTACCTTCACCAACTGGATCGTGTGCACGGTACGGCTCACTTTGAGGTTCCGGAGGTTGATGGTCGGCAATTGATCGCAGCGCTTGCAGCACGCGTTCCGGGTTATGCAGTGCCCCGTTATGTCCGTGAAATCCGTGGCGCCACGGGAAAGACCCCCGTCCTGCCATAAAGCATTGCACCGGCGATTTGCTCCCTCTTTTCCAGCGTTGGAAATCCAGCGACAGCACGCTATCGTTGGAGAATTCCGGCACAAGTTCCTGAATCGATCCTGCGGTGTTCTGCGGGATCTTCCACCGAAAGAAAGTCCAAGTGATGTCCTGTAATTCTGCCGTGACCGGACCACTGACTGCTGCGGCACTGTTTGTAGCAGCACTCTGTCCGCTGTCCCTGAATCCAGCTTGCACAGCCGCTGAGCGGCAGGATCACCGCCCCAACATCATCGTCATTCTGAGTGACGACATGGGGTTTTCTGACATTGGGTGTTACGGCGGAGAAATCAGGACCCCTGTGCTCGATTCGCTGGCTGCGAACGGTGTCCGCATGACACAATTTTACAACACAGCCCGCTGTTGTCCGACTCGAGCCTGTCTGCTGACCGGTCTGTATCCGCATCAGGCGGGAGTGGGCCACATGATGGAGGATCGTGGCCTGCCTCAGTATCGGGGCAATCTGAACGACTCCTGTCGCACCATTGCAGAGGTGTTGCGCCCCGCGGGATACCGCACCTGGGCCGTCGGGAAATGGCATGTCACTCGTCATATCGATGCCGAGGGACCAAAGTACAACTGGCCTCTGCAGCGCGGCTTTCAGCGGTTCTACGGCACCATCCACGGGGCGGGAAGCTTCTGGGATCCATCATCGCTGGTCCGTGACAACAATATGATTTCGGCGTATGCAGACCCGGAATACAAGCCGGAACGCTACTACTACACCGACGCCATTTCGGACCACGCGGTTCGCTTCATCGATGAACACAAAGCGGCCGGCAGCCCGGAGCCATTCTTTATGTATGTCGCCTACACGGCTGCCCACTGGCCGATGCATGCTTTTCCGGAGGACATCGAAAAGTATCGCGGAAAATACGACGCCGGATACGGACCGACACGCGCTGCACGGTTCCGCCGCGCGGCTGAACTTGGCCTGATTGATCCCAAGCAGCCAATGTCAGCACAGGCTGAAGACTGGGATGCCGTTCCGGACAAACGTTGGGAAGCAGCCGGCATGGAAGTTTACGCGGCGATGGTCGATCGCATGGATCAGGGAATTGGCCGAATCATGGGCGCCTTGCGGACTACCGAACAGTTCGAGAACACGCTGGTGCTGTTTATGCAGGATAACGGCGGATGTGCTGAAACTCTGGGCCGACGCGGGAACGACAAGCACCCGGACATTGAACGCCCCGAGGCTCCCGCGTTTCCACCAATGCAGGCAACCGATTTCGCCACACGTGGAATTGTGCCGGACCAGACTCGCGATGGATACCCGGTGCGAATGGGAGGCAAAGTCATGCCCGGACCGGAGGACACCTACATCGCCTACGGTCGGGGCTGGGCCAACGTCAGCAACACGCCATTTCGAGAATACAAGCACTGGGTCCACGAAGGCGGAATCAGCACGCCGCTGATTGCTCACTGGCCGGCGGGAATCAGTGGCCGCGGAGAATTGCGACATACTCCCGGACACTTGATTGATATTGCGGCCACCTGTCGTGAACTGGCTGAAGCGGATTACCCGGAACAGGCAACACCGCTGCAGGGAGTCAGTCTGATGCCTGTATTTGCCGATGACACACTGGACGACCGCATGATTTTCTGGGAGCACGAAGGCAACCGTGCCATCCGATCCGGAGATCTCAAACTGGTCTCGAAGCACAGACAGGACTGGCAGCTTTATGACATTTCCAAAGACCGCACGGAACAAAACAATCTTAGTGAACAACTTCCACAGGAACGGCAGCGACTTCAGCAGGCATGGCAGCGATGGTCTGAAGAAATTGGTGTCGCCCCCTGGCCGCTTCCC
This sequence comes from Planctomycetota bacterium, assembly GCA_017859815.1. Lineage (GTDB taxonomy): Bacteria > Planctomycetota > Planctomycetia > Planctomycetales > Planctomycetaceae > SXXK01. Next base: position 7,156 of record JAFMMM010000209.1, read on the forward strand.
AAACCGGTGAAATAACAAACAGCATGTCGCGGCCGCACTGCACTGAACCCTGTTGCAGGGTCCAGCGCGGACGGTCCTGGAAATCCGCTTCAGCCGACCCATTTTTTTTGCAGGACACCGGCAATCAATGCGACTCTTGATCATGCTCCTGACTGGGCTCAGCCTGACTCCGCTGTCCGTGTGTGCGCAGACAACAGCAGGTACGGCGAACAACCGTGACCGGTCAGCGAAAGCATCTGTTGCGGTACCACGACCCACGTTTGCAGATCGAGCCTATGGAGAACATGAACGGCAAGTCCTCGATTTCTGGCAGGCAAAAACAGACAAGCCGGCTCCGCTCGCATTCGTCATTCACGGCGGGGGCTGGCAGGGGGGTGACAAGAATCGAGTCGGTCGTTTCGTCAACGTCGCACAACTGCTCGAACATGGAATCAGTGTGGCGGCGATCAACTATCGCTTCGTCAGTCATGCCCGCGCTGACGGAGTTTCTCCACCGGTCCGGCTGCCACTGCACGATGCAGCACTGGCCCTGCAGTTTCTTCGCAGCCAGTCTGAACATCTGCGAATTGACCCGACCAGGATTGGGGCAGCGGGGGGATCCGCCGGGGCCTGTTCGTCGTTGTGGCTGGCATTTCATCCGGACCTCGCAGATCCTGCGGCGACAGATCCTGTTCGTCGTCAGTCGACACGGCTGCAGTGTGCTGCGGTCACTGGTGCACAGACGACACTTGATCCACAACAAATGCAGGAATGGACCCCCAACAGCAGATACGGTGGCCACGCATTCGGGCTGACAGGGTTTGCCAGCTTTCTTGCTGCACGAGACAGGATCCAACCACTGATCGCGGAGTATTCTCCGTGGCATCTTGTCAGTTCGGATGACCCTGCGGTGTACCTGATTTACTCTGCAGCACCGGCACTCGGGCAGCCGCAGAAAGACCCCACCCACACCGCCAATTTTGGAGTCAAGCTGCAGGAACGCTGCGAATCACAGAGCGTGCACTGTGAGTTGGTTTACCCGGGTGCCGAGAACGTCCATCATGCCACTCCGACAGATTTCCTGATCAGTCAGCTGCAGGGGACTGCCACATCACAGCGGTGACGTCATTTCGAGCGAGCTGCTGCTGGTGCCCGCGGTTTCATGCCGGGGTTAGTGCTGGCAGCCGGGACAGAAGAACGTCGAACGCTGAGTCTGCACAATCCGTTTAATGACCGTTTGCTGACACGTCGGACACAGCTGTCCTTCTCGATTATAAACCCGATGATGATTCTGATATCCACCGTCCTGATTCAGGGCATTGCGGTAGGTGCCATCATTCAGCGTTGAACCTTCGTACCGCACGGCGATGGACAGAATTTCTCGCGTTGCATCGGCAACCTGGACAACTTCCCGCCGGAGCAGGCGATGGCACCGTCGCCGGGGAGAAATCCCGGCAAGATGCAGAATCTCACTGGCATAGAGATTACCAACGCCCGCGACAAGTTGCTGATCGAGCAGCGCTGGTTTCACTGCTCGCCTCGTTTTTCGCAGCGCAGCTCGCAGCGAATCCGTGGTAATCGTCAGAGCATCGGGCCCCAGACGATCTCGCAACGCCTGCAATTCTGCCGGAACCAGCAGCGAGACGGTTCCAAGTCCGCGACGATCCCAGAACAGAACAGTCGTGCAGTCTGCCTGACTGGTCCGGAATTTCATCTGAATTCGCAGGTGTTCGGTCGTTGGGGGATCGGCCACCAGCATCAATCCGGTCATCCGAGGCTCGACAATCATCGTCAGGTCGCAGTCGAAATGCATCAACAGACGCTTCCCGAGCCTTTCGAGCCTGTCAAGTTGGTGCCCTGAGAGCCTTGCAAACGCATTGCGGTCGGGATTGATGGTGATTGGCTTGCGGGTGCAGGGAAGAAACTGCAGGGACTGCAAAATATGCCCTTCGCAGGCGGTGCGAATCCCGCGGAGCATGGTTTCGACTTCGGGAAGTTCCGGCATCAATGTCCTCCTGCAGTGGTCCACAGTCCGGCCTTCCGTCCGCGCAGATCCCGGCTACCCGCAGAGTCTGCCAGACGGACTGCGGGGAAAGAACCGAAGTTAAGGGTTAGACCGAAGAATTCCATTGAAACGA
>JAFMMM010000210.1 GCA_017859815.1 Planctomycetota bacterium
TGAAGCAGCGCGGGGCTCAGTTTAACGGCACCACCTGGCTGGATCGCACGAATTACTACGAGACGCTGCCAGCATCCGACGAGAATCTGGAATTTGCGCTGCGGCTTGAGGCAGACAGAATGATGAACAGCCGGATTCTGGCGGAAGATCTGGCGTCGGAAATGACCGTGGTTCGCAACGAGTTTGAACGCGGAGAAAACAGTCCGCAGCGAGTCCTGATGCAGCGGATCACATCGGCCGCATTTGACTGGCACAACTACGGTCGGTCAACGATCGGCAATCGTGCCGACATTGAGCGTGTTCCGGTGGAGAATCTGCGGCGGTTCTACCGTCGGTTTTATCAGCCGGACAATGCGATGCTGGTGATTGCCGGGAAGTTTGATCCGGCCAAAGCCCTGCAGATGGCGAATGAGATCTTCGGAGCGATTCCGGCTCCGGAACGGGAGCTGGATCGGACGTACACGAAAGAACCGGCACAGGACGGTGAGCGAAACGTAACAGTGCGTCGTGTCGGCGATGTCCCAATGGCGGGTGTCCTGTATCACATTCCGGCCGGTGGCCATCCGGACTACGCTGCCGTGGATATCCTGACCAGTGTCATGGCCAGTGAGCCGGCGGGGCGTCTTTACGAATCGCTGGTTCGTCGTCGTCTTTCGGCATCCATGGGAGGATTTTCATTCGCCCTGCACGATCCCGGTTCGCTGATGTTCCTGGCAGAAGCATCAGAGGGAACGGATGGCCCGACGCTGCTGCAGAGTCTGGTGGATGCCGTGGAAACAGCAGCCGAGAAGCCGTTTACCGCAGAAGAAGTCGAGCGGGCGCGGGCGGAGCTGTTGAAGCGTCGTGAATTACAGATGGCGAATGCTCAGAGTGTTGCCATTGAACTGAGTGACTGGGCGGCTCAGGGAGACTGGCGGCTGTTTTTCCTGCATCGGGATCGGCTGGAATCTGTCACGCCTGACGACATCAATCGGGTTGCGAAGACCTATTTGACTCGCAACAACCGAACATCAGGTCTGTTTGAACCCACAGCGGCAGCGGAGCGGATCAGTATTCCGTCGACTCCGAATCTGGCGGAGTTGCTGAAGGATTATCGTGGTCGAGCCGCTGTTGCTCAGGGAGAAGAATTTGATGCGTCTCCGGCTGCGATTGAAGCGCGTCTGCAGCGATCGGAGTTGCCTTCGGGTTTAAAAGTGACCGTCCTGCCTCGCCGCAGCCGTGGCGATCAGGTGAATGTTCGGCTGACCCTGCGTTATGGAAACCTGCAGTCGCTGAATGGGCTGGGGCCGGTCGCTGAGATTCTGCCGTCGCTGATGAACCGCGGCACCGCTAACAGAACTCGCCAACAGATCGCGGACGAGCTGAACAACTACCGAGCACGGATGTCAGTCAGTGGACGGCCGGGGGCTCTGAGTGTCAGTGTTCAGGCAACCCGCGACAACCTGATGCCGGTTCTGAATCTGATGCAGGACGTTCTGAAGAATCCGGCGTTCCCGGAGGAAGAGCTGGAGCTGGTTCGGGAAGAACTGATTGCCGGAATCAGTCAGCAGGTTTCGGACCCTGTTTCGCAGGCGATGATGGCCGCAACTCGCAGTGTCTCTCCTTATGAGAAGGGGGATCCTCGCTACGAAGCGGATATGGCGGAGCAATTGGAGCAGGTTCGAGGCGTGACTCGCGATCAGTTGGTTGCCCTGTATCGGGAGCAGTTGTCTGCGGCCGTGGGAGAATTGACAATCGTGGGCGAGTGCGAAACGGATCAGGTGCTGCAGGTCGTCAGCGATCTGGCGACAGACTGGAAATCGGAGGTGGAATTCTCTCGTCTGCCCCGTTTGCACGTCGCCAATACAGCGGGCAGCCTGACAACTTTGAAGACCCCTGATAAGTCGAATGCGGCTTATATGGCAATGATGACTTTGCCGATGCGTGACGAGCACCCGGATTATCCGGCGCTTGCGATCGGGAACTTCATTCTTGGCAGCGGTGGTCTGAGTTCCCGTCTTGGGAACCGTGTTCGTCAGCAGGACGGTCTTTCCTACACGGTTCAGTCCGGCCTGCAGCCGTCCGCAGTGGATGAGCGGACCTCGTTCTTCGTGTTTGCGATTTCCAATCCCGAAAACAGCGGTAAGCTGCAAACTGCAATTCGGGAAGAACTGGATCGTTTGCTGAAAGACGGAATCACTGCGGAGGAACTCGCAGCGGCTCAGGAAGGCTACCTGCAGCAGCAACAGGTTCGCAGAACCAACAACAACACTCTGCTGCAGATGCTGGAATCGTATGCATTCATCGGCCGGGATCTGAGTTATACCGCTGCGTTCGAACAGCGGATTCAGGAACTGACGGTGGAAGAAGTCAATTCGGCATTGCGGACTCACCTTGATCCGGATCGTCTGTTCATTGTTGTGGCGGGTGACTTTGACAAGGTGCAAGAGTCCGGCGAATGACCGCGGCGTTTGTCGGTCGCAGTCTGTGGCAATTTCACAGGCTGCGGCTGGCTGGATTCGGTAGGATCGTTTTTGGTCGTCTGAAGCTTTTGAAGTATTTCGACAGATGAAGTAACGGCACACCAGCAGTGTGGGGCGGGCCCGATCCGGGGCCCCGGTTTCGTCCTGCGGCATTTGTTTCGGACTGAACGTAGTACGCCATGACTGAAGACTCCGGGACAATTTCTGAGGCAACGCCGAGCGAGCAACTGCCGGCGTATCTGCTGACCTGGGATGGACGGTCCTGGCGAGATGTGGTGCGTCTGAAGCCCGGGCACGTGACAACAATTGGACGTTCCTCAACGAACAGAATTGTGCTGCAGGATCAGTCAGCAAGCCGAAATCACTGTGAGTTGTTTTGTTCGGACAATGTGTGGACTTTGCGTGATCATGGCAGTCGCAATGGAACTCGACTGAACGGAAACCCGGTCAGCGGCGATGCCGGCTTGTCGTCGGGGGATGAAATTGAGATCGGGTCATGCCGACTGGTGTTCACTCACAGTCTGGATCGACCAACCGGCTTTGATGACGGCCGTGAGGCCGATGCTCCTGCGGCTGAGGGATCGCCGTCGGAGGATGTCGGGATTCTGCATGCCACAGCGACAGCAGAATTTCTGCAGGGCGGTTCGGCAACTCAGGAAAGTTCGGCTGTGCTGGCCCGACTGTATCAGTTGGGGCTGCAGATGGGGGCTGCGGAAAGTGTGCCGCAACTGACAGAACTGGTCGTGGAAGCCCTGGCCCGAGAAACAGTGGCCGGAATCTCGGCGGTTTTGCTGGCTGGTCCCGATGCGGGACTGCGGATCGCTCCGGTGGATCTCAAACTGGCTGGCTGGTGTTCGCAGCAGGACCTGCCTTACCGTCGCGTTTCTGACAACCTTTCTCGCGTTGTGCTGGGACGGCGAGAGGCAATTCTGGCAAAGGATGTCGCAGACGATCAACAACTTTCCATGTTCGACAGCCTCGGAGAGATGCGGGCACTGAGTGTGATTTGTGCGCCGATCAGCACTGAGGAACGAACACTGGGAGTGATCCACCTGTATGCAACAAATCCGGAAAACGCCCTGAATCGGGACGACCTGGATTTCACAATTGCTGTGGCCAGTCAGTTGGCTGTGGCGCTGAATCGGCTTCGCGAACGCGACCAGCTGGCAACCGGTTTACAGCGAGTGCGTCTCGCGAACGATCAGTTGCAGCAGGAGCTGCGTGGTGAGCATGAACTGCTGGGAGATTCGGCCGCGATGGTCACACTGCGGGAGCAGGTACAGCTGTTTGCAGCGACAGATGCCACTGTTCTGATCCGCGGAGAGAGCGGCTGCGGCAAAGAGTTGATCGCGCGCAGCCTGCACCACCAGAGTCAGCGTGCAGAATCGCCATTCATCTGTGTGAACTGTGCCGCTTTGAACGAAAATCTGCTGGAGAGTGAGCTGTTCGGGCACGAAAAGGGAGCATTTACCGGCGCTTCAGAGCGACGGGCAGGACGATTTGAACAGGCGGACGGAGGTACTCTGTTTCTGGACGAAGTGGGAGAAATGAGCGCTGCCGTCCAGGCAAAGTTCCTGCGAATTCTTGAAGGTCATCCTTTTGAGCGGATCGGTGGACATACCCCCATTCATGCCGATGTGCGGATTGTTGCGGCAACAAATCGCGACCTGGAAGCCGCTGTCGAAGATGGCAGTTTTCGCAGGGATCTGTATTTCCGTCTGCAGGTGGCTGAGTTGCATGCGTTACCGCTGCGGGATCGTCCTGACGATGTCGTATTACTGGCCACCGTTTTTCTGAACCGATTTGTTCGTCGGATAGGGCGAGCTGTGACGGGATTCACCGATGAGGCACTGCGGCGGTTGCAAGATTATTCGTGGCCGGGAAACGTACGCGAACTGCAGAATACCATTGAACGAACAGTGATCCTGTGTCGCAGTGAAGTGGTTCGCGAAGAGGATCTGCTGCTGTCCGATTTAGGAACCAGGCACATGCCTGCTGAAGCAGTCTCCACAGGCTGCACGACGGAGTTCACGGAGCGATCACTGGCTGACATTGAACGTGAACAAATCCTTGCCACGCTGGAGCATACGGACTGGAATAAGTCGCGAGCTGCTCAGATCCTCGGGATTGAACGTTCGACACTGGATCGCAAGCTGAAACGTTATCATGTTCAGCGACCACCATCCTGAAACGGCAGTCCTGTGTGGTGTCGTGGTCATGGAGTAAATGCAATCAGTGGGTCATTCCGGGGTGCGAACGCTTCATTCAACTGGCAGGCAACGCAACTGGCAGGCAACGCAGTTACAGGGGACCGTCCTGCCCGGTGACGCCCGAAAAATCGGCCGGGCAGGAAGCGAACTCCGGTCAAAGATCAGCCGGGGTGGCTGTGAACGCGATCCTGCCATGGTATCGCGATCATGCAGTTGTGTTGTGCCGGGTGATCTGCACGAACCAGACGACTGACCTGCGAGTTGCACGTTCACCGTTTGTACTTTCGCAGTTTGTGCAGCCCACGATTGCAGTCCTGCAGACTACGGGCGTCGCAGGTGCTCTCCAGCTCACCTGCATTGCCGTGGTCCTGAACTTAGTCTGAGCCACCGGCTTCGAATGTGGCGATGACTGCAGCGTCGGCCGCATTCCAGACACGAACCGTCCCGTCTTCTCCCCCGGAGATCACCAGTTTCCCGTCGGGGGTTGTGGTTGAGCGGTAGACGTAGTCTCCATTGCCTTTGAACTCTCGGGTGGCTTGACCGTTGGCAGGATTGTGCAGGAAAACTCGTTTGTCGCCGCTGCTGCTGACGATCTGGTCCTGCAGGCCAACGTACTGCAGCGATGTCACCTGTCGTTGATAGGTTGCAATCGTGCGGGACTGTTCGCCGGTTTCCGCATTCCAGATCTTGATGGCGTTGTCTGCACCGGCACTGGCGAGAGCAGTTCGGTCCGCTTTCCACGAGACGTCCATCACATGGTGTGTATGTCCTTCGAAAGACCGCACGAATTCACCGCTCTTCAGGTCGAAGACTTTGACAAATTTGTCCGCTGATGCTGAAGCCAGCAGATGGCCATCGGCAGAGAACTCCACGCCGTAAACAGTGTCGCTGTGTGCATCGGGGAATGTGCCTGCGAGGGTCCCGGTTTCGACGTCCCAGATCATCAGTTCACCCGAACGAGATGCTTCTCCGCCGCCTGTGGCAAGTTTGCTGCCGTCGGGCGAAAAGGCGAGAGCGAGGACACGGTCAGCGAACGGGCTGTCGGGGTTTTCTTCCGAGCCGATTGATTTCCAGAGGCTCCATTCCGGCAAAGCTGGTCGTGTGAGGAGTCGATTGTCCGCGGTTTTCAGGAAGACATGATTGCCGCTGGTCTGCAGTTGCTGAACTTGAGCGTTCACCTGTGTTCCGGGGAGCAGGTCCACCGGGGTACCGGTGGCTGTTTCCCACACGGACAAGCTGCCATCTGCGGCCGCAGTCACGGCGAGGGATCCGGCTGCGACAAAGCCGCCGGCGACACTTTGCACAACAGCAGCGGCCGGAGATTTCTGTTCTTCAACGCGAGCGGAAGCGGCCGTTGCTTCAGCAGTGGCCGCTTCCTGTGCCGCCTGCCGATCTGCAACACGTTGTTCGGCACGAACAATGGCCTGAACGGCAAAGTCGACGGATTTATTCGCTGTGGAAAGATCTGCGTCAGCTTTGGTGAGAGCATCTTTGAGTGGTGCTTCGGCTTTTTCGGCTTCGGCGAGTGCCTTTTTCAGCTCTTCATTGTCCGCAGCGGCTTCCGAGGCTTTGCGGGCCTCAGCGGTTTTGGCGGCTGCTTCGTCATATTTTGTTTTGGCTTCTGCCTGAATGGGCTTTTGCTTTTCAACTTCTTCCCGAGCCTTCTTTTCGGCCTCTTTTTGAGCCTCAACTTCTTTCGTGGCTGCGTCAATTTGTCCTTTGATGACAGCGACACGAGCATCGAGAACCGATTTGCTGTGTTCGGCCTGTTTGAGTTGCTGCTGTGCAGCAAACGGAGCGGTCAGTTCAGCAATCTGTTTGTTGTCAGCCGTGTTGAACAGGAATGACTTTTCGGCCGAGATCATCAGCAATCGCTGAGCGGCCGTATGAATTGCGACGGAAGTCAGGTCAGCCGGGGCATCGAAGCGAGCTGACTGGGCCGCATCATCGGCTTTCCAGATTTGTACGGTGCGGGGGCCGGTCACGGTCAGAAAGTGGGTGCCATTTCCCTGCAGTAGTCGGATCTCTCCAGCATCACTGCGGACTTCTGCAGCAATAGCGACGGCGCCGCTGTCAGCGGCAACCGTGAGCAGTCGGACACTGCCGTCCGCCAACAGCGTGGCTAATCGACCACCAGCTAATTCGGATGAAAACGCCGTGACAGCAGCGGGCAGGGGTTCAGAGACAGCGGCGGTCTGCAGGTCGGTTGAGCGGATGACTGCGATACGATTGTCAGCCAACGCTGCGATGATCAAGCCGGCGGAGTTGAGTGTGGATAATGCTGTCGCGGTACCACCTTCCACTGCTGCAACACCACGCTCAGCGCCGCTGGCGGCATTCAGGACTGCAACACCGCGTCCGGGAATGACGGCAAAGACTTCGTTGCCGTCCGTGGACGGTTGCCAGTGTGTGGCTTCTGCGGGAACGGCGAAGGCGGCCGTGACAGCGCTCTGGTCGCGTTGCCAGAGTTTTACGTTGCGGTAGCCGGAAGTTGCAATGATCGGTCGACTGACACCGGGATGGAAGGCGACTGCGTGCACGAAGTCCCGGTGAGCGGCACCCATTGGTCCCTGCGAGGCGGAGCTGATGATCTCCGGATCAACAAGCCGCTGCGTCGTCTCTTTTTGATGCAGGTCGTAGACGGTCACAAAGTTGGCGCGTCCGGCGGCAATAAAGCGTCCGTTGTTGCTGACGTCGAGTGCATAGACGCCCTGCAGTGCGGAACTGATGGGCTGCCAGTTCATCGCTTTGGCGGCCCCGGTTCCGGCCTTTGCGCCTTCCGCAATCCACTGGCGAATGGTACCGAGTTGTTTGGGGGTGAGTGAGTTGGCCTGACGATCATTCGGCAGCGGTGGCATGGATGAGTCAACACCACGACGCGAGAGCGTGAACAGCAGGCTTTCTTCAGGCTTTCCGGGAACCAGCACTGGGCTGCTGGCCTCGCTCTTAAGCATGGATTCGACAGATTCCACGATCACACCGGCTTCGTTATCCGAGACATTGTGGCAGGCTGTGCAGTTCGCCTGCAGAATCGGGCGGATGTCCTGGTCAAAGTCAACGGGTCTGCCCAGTTGCGGATCCTCGACGCTGAGTTGTACATCTTCGTCGGCGACAACGGTCTGGGACAGCAGGAGTGACAGCAGCAGCAGTGAGCGTTTCATAGTTCAGGTCTCAATCAGTGCGATGGTGAGCACTACGGAAGGAACAATTCCGCCAGGGAGCAACGGTTGCCGAAGGGCAGTTGTTAGCGGTGACCGCGGCGGTTGAACTCATTCAGTGATTTTCAGGGTGACTGGAACATCGGAGGACGCTTTGCGGCCACCAAAGTCACAGGTTGCCCGGATGACAGTATTTGCCAGGTCTGCCGGTGCAGCATCGGCTGCGGCAGAGATTGTCAGCATTGCTTCATTCTGTTCGGCGGTGAATTCAACAGCCTGTGCGTTCAGTCCGGCTACTTCGCCGGCGGTCACGAGTGTGACCGAGACGGGGCCCGTGAATCCATTTCTGCGAGCGAGCGTCACTTTCACTTCCATGCTGGCACCCTTCTTCAGCGCCCCGCCGTCAGGAACAGCGGCCGTGACTTTGACGGGTGAAGGATGGATATGGAAGAGCAGGGCAGCAGAGACCGCGCGAACATTCACGTTCTTTGGCTTTACAGCATCCTGCGCCTTTTTGAGAGCAGCATCTGCAGCGGCTTTGGCGGCATTTGCGGCTTCCACTTCCTTTTTCGCGGCATCAAGTGCCGTCTGAGCCTTGGTGACCTGTTTTTGTGCGTCAGCGATTTGGGCTTCCGCCGTCGTTTTCTGCTTTTCTGCAGCAGTCATTTTTTCCTGAGCAGCTTTGATCTGCTGAGCCTGATTTTGGATCCCGGCTGTCAGTTGCTGCACGTTGGCAGCAGATTTTTCCAGTTCAGACGTGGCCGCCGCGAGTGTGTCGAGTGCCGCTTTCAATTCGTCGGGACTGCTGTCTGCAGCGGCTTTGATGCCCGCGATGTTCTGTTGGGCTTTTGCCACTGCTGCGACCGCTGCCGCCTGCTGTTTCACCGATTCACCAACAGCAGCTTTCATTTTTTCCTGGTCAGCAGCCATGGTTGTCATTTGCTGCGCCAGAGTCTTTGACTGCTCTGTCAGTTGAGTGACCGTCTCCTGCAGGGTTTTCATGCGAGCTTCGGTATCGGTCACCTTTTGCATCAGTTCCTTCTGCCGTGCTTCAGCGGATGTCACGTCGGCCTGAGCACGTTCAGCAAGCCATGGATTGCGACTGTAGGGCACTGCTGCGGTTCCCTGAAGCAGGACCGTATCGAAACTGACGGGGGCTTTTTCCTTGAAAAATACGCGGGCGACTGTTGATGTCTGATCCGGCTCAAGTGCGAAGTTGGGAGCGTCGGTTTCAGCGGGCAGGTTGTAGAAACTGAAGTCCACTTTGCCATTGAAGCCGTCGCGTCGCACCAGTTTGACCGGGATCAACAGTTGTTGCTCCTGACTGAAGTCCTGTGCGACAGCCCCCAGTTCGATGGAAAAGGGTTGCTGATCCTTCATCACCCCCGCCATGAGTGACGCGGACAGTCGCGCAGATCGGGGCAGTCCGTTGACGGCGTT
>JAFMMM010000211.1 GCA_017859815.1 Planctomycetota bacterium
GGAGCACCGTCGTCCGCACGATAGGTGGAAACTTTGAAGGTCCCGTCTGCTCCGGTCTTTGCTCGGGGAGAAAAGACCTGCAAACCGTCGTCCGGGGGCGTGACCGGGTGCAGCACCACGTCGGCATCTTCGATGGGCTCTCCCCTGAACAGGACTCGACCAGTCACCGGTACCACAGACCGTTCCGACTGTTCCGCTGTCCCGCTGCATCCTGTGACCAGTCCGCAGCACAGGATTGCTGCCAGTGCTCGCAAGCTTTGTCGCCCCATCGTTGCCTTCCCTTCAGCTCCGTTCTCAGGGCCGTGGTCCGCTGATTCCAGTACAGCAGTCCCAGCCCTGTTGTTTCTGACGAGATGGGTTGTCGTGGGGTTCTGTTAAGGAATTGCGAAGCCACTGTTGATTACTGATGAAGTTGCAAAGATTTCCGGCGAACGCGAACAGGCAGGCTGACCGGTCGCTCTTCACTCGCGACGGCCGTGAATATGCCGGAATTGGTGGGTCTCAGGCGGTCGGACGGTTGCCAGCGGCGTCAGCAGTGATTGCGAGCCGGGCAGGAACCTGCGTCTTCCGGATCAGCGGAGGATCTCAGAAATGATCCGAGCTTCACCAACGCCGGTCAGCTTCTCTCGCAGTCCGGCTCGTTCCACATAAAGCTGTTCGTGGTCGATCCCCAGCAGGTGCAGCAGCGTGGCGTGAAAGTCCGGAATGCTGACGCGATCTTCCACCGCAGCAAATCCAAGTTCATCCGTGGCCCCGTACAGGCATCCCTGACGCACTCCGCCACCCGCCATCCACGCCACCATGGCGTTCTTGTTATGGTCGCGTCCGGATTTGGCGGGGTCGCGGTCAGAGGTCATCTGGGAGATTGGCAGTCGTCCCATTTCACCACCCCAGACGACGAGCGTGTCGTCAAGCAGGCCGCGTTGTTTCAGATCAGTGAGTAACGCGGCGGAAGGCTGGTCTGTGCGGTCGCAGGCCGACCGCAACGCGTTGCCGATGTCCGAATGGTTGTCCCAGATCTGACTGTTGATGAACAGTTGCACGAACCGCACGCCTCGTTCAATGAGACGACGGGCGATCAGGCATCGGCGTCCGTAAGAATCTGTCGGTTCGCTGCCGATGCCATACATCTTCAGCGTGGCGGCAGTTTCCTGATTCAGATCCAGCGCATCGGTGGCCGTCAGCTGCATGCGGGCGGCCAGTTCGTAGCTCTGAATACGCGCTTGCAGCACATCGTTGCCCGGGAATCGTTGCTGGTGCAGGCGATCGAGGCGGCCGATCAGGTCTCGCTCGGAACGGGTAATCGTGGTGGGTTCTTCAAAGTCCGGTGAGACGTTCAGTAGTGGAGCCCCCGTGGCCCGAAATCGGGTGCCCTGACAGGATGCGGGGAGATAACCCGCCTGCCAGTTGTCCACGCCATTCACCGGCAGTCCCAGCGGATCATCAAGCACGACGTAACCGGGCAGGTTGTGATTCTCGCTGCCAAGTCCGTAGGTGACCCACGAGCCGATCGAGGGTCGTCCGGTGAACTCGCTGCCGCTGTGAAACTTGTACAACGCCGGCTCATGTGTCAGGTTGGTGGTGTACAGGGATCGAATCATCGTCACGTCGTCGACGTGCCTGGCGAAGTGCGGCAACAGTTCTGAGACCCACATGCCGCTTTCGCCATGCTGAGCGAATTGAAAGGGGCTGCGCATCAACGCTCCGGCCGCATCCGGGAATTCCACTTCGCCGGCGATGGCTTCGAAATGCTCCTGACCATGGCGACGCGTCAGTTCGGGCTTGGGGTCGAACAGGTCCATCTGACTGGGGCCGCCATTCATGAACAGATGAATCATGGATTTGGCGGCAGGCGGATGCGTGGTCAACGGTTGCCGCGCGGGTTGATCGGCGTCTGCTTCGAGATGCGAAAGCAACGCCGCAGCAGAGATTCCGCCGGCGAGACTTTGAAACCAGTTGCGACGTGTTGTCAGCATGCGATGACCACTCCACGATCCGTTCTGTTGTGAACTGTTCGAATTTCCATTTTGTATGCTGGCTTGTCTTTGCTGCTGTCCTGGTGTCAGTGATGCCGCCTCAGTACTGCTGTGCTGCAGGTTCATTCGACCATGACAAAGGACGCAGAGTTCAAAATGGCATGACAGAGATTCGCGAACGCCAGCTGCTCCGCACGCTCCGCCGTCTCCCCCGTCTGTCGCCACTGATTAGCCAATTCCTGCAGCCCCTGCAGGAACAGGTGCAGTTCCTGTTTACCGGGCTGCCGGGAAAGACAGCGGCGACAAACCGCAATGATTCGCTGCTTCCGCAGGTCAGCATCATCAGTCAGCGGCATTGACTGTTGACAGTCCTGCAGCACAACTGCAGCCAGCCGCGCAGATAACCTGTGAACCTCCCCGCCATTCAACAACTGCAGAGCCTGCGGCGCTACGGTCGATTCGCTGCGCTGCAGGCAGTTGGGACCCATCTGCGGGTAGTCAAAGGTTTCCAGCAGGCTGGGGATCTGCGTTCGTCTCATCATGGCAAAAATGGAGCGTCGCCATTGGTCACCCGTGGCGCGAACTGTGACAAGTCCGTCGGCCCGAACGTCCAGTGGATCCGCCGGGCCGTACATCTGTTCGCTGAGTGCCCCGGAGACAAACAGCAGCGAATCCCGCAGTGATTCTGCATCCAGTCGCCTTAGCGGCGCACGAGATAACAGCAGACCCGCAGGATCCAGTTCCTGGGACTGTTGGGAAACTGCAGACGATTGCTGCCAGACGGCGGAGTTCAGAATCAGTCGATGCAGTGACTTGATGCTCCAGCCGCTGCGAACAAACTCGACTGCCAGCCAGTCCAGCAGCAACGGATGCGAAGGCGGGCTGCCGGTGACTCCAAAATTGGCCGGTGTGTCGACCAGGCCCCGGCCAAAATGATGCATCCAGATGCGATTCACCATGACGCGGGCCGTGAGCGGATGCTGGTCGCTGGTGAGCCAGCGTGCGAATGCCAAACGGCGTCCCGTGGATTCGGCACCCTGCCACGGCGGTGCGATCTGCGGCAGCGGATACCGTTCGGCAAAGATGGTTGGCACGTCCGGCTGCACACGTTTGCCCGGTGTCAGGTAGTTGCCACGCAGCAGCACCCAGGTGGGGGATGGCCTGCCTCGTGACCAGAGTGCGCGAATTTGTGGTTCTGGCGGGATCGCCCCTTTGGCCGCGTCAATCTGTTGCTGAAGACTCTTCCGCGTTTCTTCGTCAGCCTGCTGCTGTTGAGCCTGCAGTTCGGCAAGGCGACTTTCCAGAGTCTGCTTTTGCTGTTCCCACTGTTTGCGCTCGGCTGTCGAAACAACGGCAAGAGTTCGCTCCCCCTGAGACTTCAGCCAGTCGTGCTCGTCGAAGGCATCTTTGAAGATCGCGGAAAGCTTGTAGTAGTCTGCCTGAGAGATGGGATCGAATTTATGATTGTGGCAGCGGGCACAGCCAACGGTCAGGCCCATCACGGCCGAGCCAAGCACCTGCATTTCATCAGCAATGACTTCCAGTCGGTCCGGGACAAATGCGGTGATATTGGCAAACGTGCGGTCCGGAGTCAGTCGCAGAAATCCCGTCGCCACCAGGTTGTCCGCAGTGGCGGCATCAATTTCGACACCGTCCTGCCAGGGAGCCAGTTCATCGCCCGCCAGCTGTTCCTGCAGGAAGCGGTCATAAGGCTTGTCGCTGTTGAAGGAACGGATCACGTAGTCTCTGTATCGCCACATGCGAGGACGGACACGGTCTTCATTCTGAGCCCCTTCGGAATCAGCATAGCCTGCGGCATCAAGCCAGTAGCGGCCCCAGCGAACACCGTAGTGTGGAGATTCCAGCAGACGATCGATCAGTTTTGAAATGCGGTCATCGGCCGGGTCCTGCAACACGTCCTGCAACTGATCCCATGTTGGCGGTAACCCCGTCAGGTCGATGTACAGTCGCCTGACAAGGACGTCGGGTGGTGCTGGTTCGGCGAGCGACAGGCCGACCTGCTCCAGACGCTGCAGGACGAACTTGTCGATGGGCGTCTGTACGCGCGCGGTTGTGTTCACTGAGGGCGGCGGAGCTTGTTGTGGTGTCTGAAATGCCCAGAAAGATTGTTCTGTTGCGGTGTATTCTGAGTCGCTGTTTTCGCGACTTCGGTCGGCGACGGGTGCTGGCATTCCTGCCGCGATCCAGTCGGTCAGAAGTGCCGTTTCCGCGTCGGTGATGGGCTTGATACTGACTTCCACCAACCGTCGCGCGGGGGCCATTTCCCCACTGGCAATCTTTTGCAGCAGCAAGCTTTCGTCCGGGTTTCCGGGAACCGCAGCCGGACCTGATTTTCCCCCGCGGAGGATGCTTTCAGTGGTTCTCAGATCCAGACCGCCCTCCTGACGCGTGGCCCCATGGCACACTGCACAGCGCAGCAACAGCAGGGCCTGAATGCGGTCCGCGGTGACGGAAGGGAATGTCTGTCCGTTTGGTAAGGCAGCACCGGCTGAAATCCAGGTTTGCAGTTTTTCAATTTCTGCCGCATCCAGTTGACCGCTTTCGGGCGGAGGCATTTCTGCATGACTGACCAGTTCGAACAACAGGCTTTGATCCGCATGGCCGGGCACAATGACCGGTCCGGAGTCTCCTCCGCGGGTGATTTGATCCTGCAGATTCAACCCCCCTTCATGCGTTTCACGGTCATGGCACTCCATGCAGTGACGCTGAAACAACGGCCCGATTTCCTGCTGGAAGTAGCGGCCATCATCTGCAGCAGCGGCCATGGCGGCCGTGGTGAGGCACAGCAGTCTGAGCAGGTTCACGAGCGGCTTCAAGGTCGGCGATTTGGTCGTGAAAATCCGCCGCGGCACAAGTTTGGCAGTCATGACAGAATCTCTTTCACGACGTTTCCATGCACGTCAGTCAGTCGCATTTCCCGACCGCCAAATCGCCATGTCAGCTGTTCGTGGTGAATTCCCAGCTGGTGCAGAATCGTGGCGTGGATGTCGTGGATGTCCAGGGGGGATGCGACTGCACTCATTCCCATCTCGTCGGTCTCTCCGAAACTCATGCCGCCACGAATGCCGCCGCCGGCCATCCAGATCGTGTACCCACTGACATGGTGGTCGCGTCCGTCCGTGCCGCCACTGTGCGGCGTACGCCCCATTTCTCCCGCCCAGACAACCAGCGTCTCATCAAGCATGCCACGCTGCTCCAGATCAGCGAGCAGCGCGGCCACGGGCTGATCTGTGATGCGGGCATTTTCCGTGTGCCGACGACGCAGGTCCCCGTGCTGATCCCAGGGGGAATTGTTGGCATGTGTATTGGGACAGGTGATTTCGATGAATCTGACGCCGGCTTCCGCCAGGCGGCGAGCCCGCAGGCACTGCAGCGCGTACAACTTGTCGAAGGAGTCGTCACGATCCACGCCGTACAGACTCTGGGTCGCCTGCGTTTCCCCGCTGACGTCGCAGAGATCGGGTACCAGGGTTTGCATGCGGGCGGCCGTTTCGTAATTCCTGATTGCCGATTCGATGCCAGCAGCTGTCCCCTGCTGAGCCGCGAATTTCCCGTCCATGTTACGAAGAAATTTCAGTCGCAGCTGCTGCAGTTCCGGAGCAACCGCCGGCTGGATGTTGTCGACCGGAGTGCCGGCGGCCCGCACCATCGCCGCCTCGTGGGCAGCGGGCAAAAAGGAACTGGAAAAATTCTGAAAGCCGCCGTTGGGGATCCAGTCGTTGTTCAGAACCACGTAGCCCGGCAGATTTTCGTTTTCGCGGCCAAGGCCATACGACACCCACGATCCGATGCTGGGGGCGGCTGCGATTGAACGACCGGTATGCAGCAACAGAGACTGGGCCCCGTGCAGCGGCGTTTCTCCGGTCAATGAGCGAATCACGCAAAGTCGATCGATCATGTGGGCCTGGTGAGGGAACAAATCGCTGACTGGCAGTCCGCACTGACCGCGCTGGCGGAACTTCCACAAGCTGCCCAGCCAGCGGCGTCCCGCACTGATCGCCTGAGATCGCACGTCCGGTCGCCATTTCGCCGGCTGTCCGCTGAGTCGATCCAGTTCCGGTTTGGGGTCGAACGTGTCAACGTGCGAGACGCCCCCATCCATAAACAGAAAGATCACTCGTTTGGCGGGAGCGGAAAAATGTGGCTGCTGATCGGCAGCCGCCTGTAAGCCCTGAAAGGCCAGCCAGCCAAAGCCACAGGAAAGCCCCTGCAGCAGACTGCGTCGCGGCACCGTGTGGGGGCGAGCCAAAGAATGCCGCAATCGTCCCGTCGTCGGGCTGGTCTCAGCGGACATACAGAAATTCCTTCAGGTTGAAGACGGCATGGGCGGCATCCTGCCATGCGGGCTGATTCTGCATCAGGGCAGCCGGGCTGCCCCGCAGTGCTGCTGATTGTTCGGCAAGTTGGACCAGTTCCTCGATTTCCGATTGCTGCGGCCGGCGACCCAGAGCACGCTGCAGCATCAGTCGGGCTCTGTCTGAGGCGGAAGTCTCGGTTCCGCTGCATAACCGTTCGCTCCAGATCCGTGCCATCTCGGTGACAAATGGATCGTTCAGCATGGCCAGCGCCTGTTCCGGAACATTGGTGACATCCCGGCGACCAACGGTCAGTTTCGGCAATGGCTGGTTGAACAGCGCTAGAAACCGTGGCGGCTCCATCAGTGTCATTTCCAGATAAATGCTGCGCCGCCCGGCTCCGTCCACAGGACCTTTGAAGAGCCGTTTTTGACTGTCTTCGGCAGTTCGGAATGGCTCAATTGGCGGACCGTAAAGCGTGCTGTCCAGATGCCCGGCGGTTGCCAGCAGCGAGTCGCGAATGGCTTCCGCTTCCAGACGACGAACGGGCCAGAAATGCCAAAGGCGGTTCTCCGGGTCCTGCTGCAGCGAGTCGGCGACTGGAAGAGAACTGCGACGCCAGGCACTGGAGCGAACCAACTGGCGGATCAACTGCTTTGTTGACCAGCCCTGCCGGGTGAACTGCAGCGTCAACCAGTCCAGCAGTTCCGGATGCGTGGGAGATTCGCCCAGATGGCCAAAGTCATCGGGCGTGCGTACCAGCCCGTTTCCGAACAGATGGTGCCAGATGCGATTGACGTAGACACGCGCCGTCAGCGGGTTGTCGGGGCTGGTGATTCGTTGCGCCCACTGCAGCCGCCCACTACTGTTGCCGAATTCCGTAGTGGGCTGCAAAAAGCTCAACTGGGCCCGGGGAACGGCCGCGGCTGTGCTGGTGTAAGAGCCGCGAATCGCCAAAGGTTCGTCCTGCCCTTCGTTCCACTCCGCAACGCTTCCGGCTGTGCGATCAGGCAGCAGTGTTTGCTGTTGTTCGCGGTATTCCCTGACCAGTTCCTGGACCGCAGGAATGGCAGCCTGCAGGTTGGGCAGCAGTTGCAATTGAATGGCATCATTCAGCAATTGCGCGTCGTCGGCGGTACACGTGTCGTCCCGGAATCGCTGCACGGCGCGGTGCAGCAGTGAACGCAGATTCCGGTTCCAGTCGGAGGCTGTGGTTGCAGCTGCAAACAGGGGTTCAAAACGCGTCAGTTCGTCCAGCGGTGGGTTTCCCGGAGGATGCTGCAGCACACGCGAAACTCCGAACCAGGAACTGGCGTTGTCGATGTCAGATTCCTGCATTCCGCCGTAGCCGACTCGCGGCGGAAAATAGTTGTTCAGGGATTTGGTGGACAGTTCGAAGTAGACGCGGCGATCCCGCTCGTCTCGTGTTCCCTCCAGCGAATCAAATCGGCCGGCCAGCAATGTTTGCGATGCCGGAAACGGGCGGGACGGGAACTGCATGCGTTCAGGATTCAAAGCGCGATCGACAATGAATGACTGAGCGGCTTTTTCCCCGGCAACGCCGGCAACAGAAAACGTGATCGGAGCCGTCGAATCGAACGACGGACTTTGCAGCAGTCCGGGGAGTTTGGAAGACCAGAGGTGCGCGTAGCGTCCGGCCGGCAACAGATGCTGTACGATGGAGTCGCCAGTTTCCGCGATGACAATTTCAGCCGGACCTGCCAGACCGGACGCCATGCCAGCGCCGTCCCACTGCCAGCCTCCGGATGTTGTCGGCGATGCGAAGTCGGCCAGTACGGTGACATGCTGCCGATTGGACTGCTGCCGACGGTTGCGTTCAGCCTGAAACTGGTCGGCAGACAGTGAGTTCGTGCGCAGGGCCACTGCCATTTCCTTCAGCCCCGCAGGCACCCCTTCGACCGCCGACTGACCTTCCGTTAACGTCTGCAAGGCCGTTTCCAATGCCGCCGATTCGCTTCCCGTCACCGACAGCCAGTGTTCCGCCAGTCGCTGCCTGATCTTCCGTTTTAACGCACGCAGTACCTGCAGTTGTGCCGCATTGCGATCCGTGGTTTCCAGCGACCGAGCACTGAATCGAGTGCTCATTAACATGCCGGCAAGGGAGTAGTAATCCTGTTGCCGAACGGCGTCCAGTTTGTGGTCGTGACACTGGGCACAGGCCAGCGTGGTGCCCAGAAAACCCTTCCCCAGCGTATCAATCATGCTGGACACGGCTTCCTGCGAGATGCCTTCAATGGCGGAATTGTCGCCGTGACGTCGTTCTCCCAGTCGCAACATCAGTGGGCCCAGCAACGCTTCGTTCAAACCGGTTTCTGAATCCACCCGCGGCTGCAGCAGATCTCCGGCAATTTGTTCCTGCACAAGGCGGTTCCACGGCACGTCGTTGTTGAATGCGCGAATCAGGTAGTCGCGATATCGCCAGGCGTTCTTGACCGGCACATCCCACTCGTAGCCGTGTGTGTCGGTGTAGTGCACGACATCCATCCAGTGACGCGCCCAACGCTCGCCGTAGGCGGGGGATTCCAGCAGTTCGTCCACCAGCCGGTCCCACGCCTGTTGCGGATCCTGTTCGCGGTAACGTTGCAGGAGTTCCGGCTGGGGAGGCAACCCGGTCAGTACCAGACACAGTCTGCGAATCAGTGTTTCCCAGTCCGCCTCCGGGGCCGGTTGAATCTGTTCCCGCTGCAGTCGTTCCAGCAGAAATCGATCCACGTTGGTGCGGATGCTGTCTTCGTTTTCGAGTGATGGAATGGCGGGTTCTGTCGGCGGCTGCAGACTCCACCAGCTCAAACGGCTGGCGAATTCCTGTTGTCGTTCCGCGACGGCGGCCCGATCGGCTGCGGTTTCCTGGCGAGGATCCCAGGCACCGCTTTGAATCCACACCTCGAAATCCTTCAGAACGGCATCGGCCAGTCGCGGCTGATCCGGTGGCATCGCTGAGACATCGT
>JAFMMM010000212.1 GCA_017859815.1 Planctomycetota bacterium
CGTGGATCTCGAGCGGACGGCAAAGGCGGCAGATCCGACGGAGGTGCCGGCTGCCAACCCAAACCACGTCCACCGCCGGTCACCCTTGTTACAGAGGAAACGGCCAGGATTGCCGAAACCTCAGTAATTGACTCGAAAACAGTGTCCCCCTGCACGACTCGCTGGGCGTCCGGCTGCGCGGTGAACTGCAGGATACGCTCCTCGCGTGGCACGAGACCTTCCACCAGCCAGGTCAAAACATCGTCCCGCAGAGTGGGTGAGGATGATGCGGAGACAACGACCGTTCCCGATGGAAGCAATTCGCGAACCAACAGACCGTCGATCGTGCCGGAGCCAAGATTCGTCAGCGAGATCCGAACCCTGACGTCTCCATCAGGAGCTTCCTCCGGCAACAACCGTATCACTCGCAGATCCTGGCTGGTGACCATCGGGCCAGGCAGGATTCGAATGGATGACTCCAGACTGTCGACTTCTGCTCGATTTGACTCAACCAGGGGATACGATCTGCGTCCTTCATTAACGAGGCTGGCCACTGCCGCCTGCCAGCCCCCGGGAACAAGCCGGCGAACTGCACGACCAATCACAGATGGTTCAGGAAACGGCTCGACCAGGCTGCCACGAATACTCCGCATCTGCGCCGGGGTCCCCTGACTGCGTGTCCCCAGGCGCTGAAAAGTAATCTGCAGATCCGGCCCCTGTGTACGCCCGTACGGAAGCCGCGACCCGGAGTTTCCAGGCAACAGATCAGGCCTGTTCAACGGCCGCTGAAGTCTGACCGGTGGTGGACTAAAAACACGATAAGCATTCGGCTGCTGCTGCAAAATCAGCAGCGACTCGTCCCGATCAGCACGGCTGACTAATCGGTCGCCCGGCTGACTGCGAACGGACAATTCGGCAACTTCATCCAGCACGCCGCCCGCATTCATCGGCCGCACCGCATCTCGCTGCCAGCCGGTCGCGTCAGCAGCAATACCGATGCCCAGACTGAACAGAGTCATTCCCAGACCGGTACAACCGGCGGTCGCCGCGAGCACCCACGAAAGATTCCCAAGCACGAAGGAAACAACTGTTTCGGCAGCCTCAGAACAGACTTGCAGCACGCGTTCCGGCACGCGGAACAACGCAACGACCCAGCGTCCTTCCAACAGCAGTGGCCAGCGCAGGCTGTCGCCGTAAACCGCCGCAAGAAAGATAAAGCAGAGCAGGCTGCCGGCGATAAACAAAATTTCCGAGGTCATTTTGCACGTCCATGCACTGCGGTGTTCTCCACCGCTGACTTTCTGCACCACTTGCAGGCGTCACTGCCTGCCGGGCATTACTGGCCGCCGAGCTGAAACCGCGCCATCGGCCCAGTCTGCCAAGTCTACCTCAACCTCTGCCGAATGGGAATTCCGATTCGTTGCTGAATAACCGCCCTCTGAAAAGGATCACAGGGCGGAATTCTCCCCGCAGAACCGCTTAACGCTGAGGCTGCGGACGATGCGGCCATTCCGGACTGCCCGGTGGATCTGCCCGGTATGGCGCTCGCCCCAGCGCGAAGTCCTCGGGTTTCATCTGTCGACTGCTGTAGTAGTTCTTGTCGTTAATGAACCCGTAGAAGGTGGGATAAAATGGATCAACAAAGTCAACGTTTGCTGAGTCCGGAACTTCATGACCCTGCAGGAATATTGCTGCGTTAACAACCAGACGTCGCAGATCCGCGTCAACAAAATCAACCGCTGCACCTGCCGTTGTACAGAACGACTGCCCTGGCTTGCCGCCTGCAACATGCCACGGATGCAGCCATGCCAATGCCTGCATTGGCTTGTTTCGCGGGTCGTCTTCGAGATTCGGAGACTCCGGATCCAGGGAACTCGTAATTGCTCCCCGCAGCAATACCTTGTCGTTGTCCGTCAGATGACGAACTCCGTAAACATCGCTGGGAGCGAAAATGGGCCCGACACCGTGCAAAATCGGATGATCAGCAGCCCCTGCTTCCACAACGCTGCGGGCCCCTTCAACCTTGTGACGGCCGTGATGTGAAACCCACTGCTCTCCCAGAATTCGCCGACCGAATTGATCGTAGCTGACGTCGTCGGTGAATTTCTGCCCTCCGCGAAAGGCATGAGTCGCGGTCCGGAGGCCAATAACCGGCTTTCCGGCCTTCAGCCATTCGGCAATGTAGACCGCCTGCTTTTCATCCGGGGATCGGAATCGTGTCGCAATAATCATCAAGTCTGCCGTTTGCAGCGCGTCGAGTCCGCGCAGGCCCTGCTGATTATTGGAGTCGATATAGTCGGCACCGTCCGGACCAAAGGCGAACAGCACTGTACAGCGATAGTCGTGACGCTGGCTCAGAATCTTTGCCAGCATCGGCATGACTTCTTCCGACCGATATTCTTCGTCACCGGAAATCAGCACGATGTGGCCCCGGGCGTCTCCGGCCGGCTCAAAGTCCAGCTTGTCGGCAGCCATCGCCGAACCAGCTGTGGTGAAAAGTTGCAGCGCCAATAACGCCACAGGCAGAATCAGTTTGGTCACTTGCACGAGCACAGTCTCCCCTGAAGTTAAACGAAATCACCCTGAATCAGTTCCTGCCCAGCTCGACTGAACGAATTGCGGATGCCTGCACGGCGTTCATCAGCGCGGCACGCATCCCACTGCGTTCCAGTTCATGCAGCGCGGCAATTGTGGTTCCTCCCGGACTGGTCACTTCATCCTTCAGTGCTCCCGGGTGCTTTCCCGTCTCCAGAACCATTCGGGCAGCTCCCGCCAGCGTCTGCGCGGCAAGAATTGTCGAAGTCTCGCGCGGCAGCCCCATCAGGACGCCGCCATCACTCAATGCCTCAATCATCTCGAAAACATAAGCCGGGCCGCTTCCGGAGAGACCGGTTACCGCGTCCAGCAAATGCTCCGAAACCCATGTTGTATAGCTCACTGTCTGCAGCAGACTGGTGGTCAGATCTCTGTCCGCTTCGGTCACCTGACTGCCAGCTGTTGCACCACATGCTCCCTCACCGACCAGACACGGCGTATTAGGCATCACGCGAACCACTCGCATTCCGGCAGGCAGACCCGCCTGCAGCGTTTCCAGCGTGATTCCCGCGGCGATCGAAATGACAAGCGGCGTTTTCACCTGAGCTGCTGAGAGCGTCTGCAGCGCGATCGGAATCATGCCGGGCTTCACGGCCAGAATGATGACAGTCGCATTGCTCAACACATCCGCCGCATCAGCGGAAGTGACACAGCCTTCACCAACCGCAGCTGCAAATGCCTCTCGCGCAGCTGCTGCCGGATCGCATCCCTGAATTTGATGGGCCCTGAGAAGTCCTCGCGAAAATCCAGCGGCCAGCGCGGTGGCCATTTTTCCAGTACCAATGAAGGTAATCTGTTGAGAAGAAAGATCCATCGAATGCTTCCGCTTGATGTGTTCAGGCTCAACCCCGACTGTATGCAGCCGCGGATCATCAACGGCCGACTGCTGCAGTTCCTGCCCGCAGCAGCCGGTCAACGTTGCTGTTGCTGCTACTTATTATTGACGGTCACCCCGTCCCACTCATCCGTACGGAATGGTGTCAGCGGCAAGCCGGCTGCATCAAAGACGTTGCAGATCGGATTGTCAGCCCACGCGTATCGTACAGCGACAGGATTGGATACAGCCGGACTGGAAACTTCGATTCGGCCGTCCTGCAGAACCTTCGCGGAGGCATTGACAAACTTGTGATCCTCACCCGCGATGGTAAATCCAATCGGAGTGTTGACGTCAAACAGTCTCCAGCCACCGTCCACATGATTAAAGCTCAGCGTCACTTTGCCGTCGGCTGCTTCCATTGAGCTGTACTCCGGACTGCGGTGAGCAATCTGAATTCCATAGTCGTTCGCGAGCGCGAGGCGAGCCAGGCGACGCCCCACGTCCACCTTGTTCTTCGGATGAATATCTTTGCCCTCGCCGATATCAATGATGACTGCCTGACCGGTGTTGGGCAGCCGCGACACGGTCATCGTCTGAGCTTCCCGAAGCTCAGCCCAGTCACTTTCCGCCGGTTCAGTCTTCTCTCCACGGAAGTCTGCAAGCTGAACCCAGTAGAACGGGAAATCCCCCTGGCCCCATTCATTACGCCAGCTGGAAATCATCAACGGAAACAGCTCACGATACTGATAGGCACGGCTGGCATTACTTTCTCCCTGATACCAGATCGCTCCGCGAATTGTGTATCCCAGGTGAGACTTCAGCACACCGTTGTAAATGTTGGCAGGTCGCGCATTTCCACCCATGTCGCGGTTGAGTCCCTGCAGGGTTTTTTGCTGCTCCTGTGTCCGCTCCTTCAGGCCCGACAATTCTGCGTGACGCTTCTCCTTTTCTTCCCAGCGCTCCATCAACGGACGATACTGCTCGTCAGCTTCCAACAGGTCACGATGGATCCACGCTTCACATGCTGAACCGCCCCAGGCGTTGTTAATCATGCCCACAGGAACATTCAGCGTCTGGTGCAACTGACGGGCATAAAAGTATCCAACCGCGGAAAAAGAACCAACCGTATCCGGACCACTCACCATCCACTGCCGATCGTGCGTCAGGATGGGTTCCTGAGCCCCCACTTGAGGGAAGTTAATCATCCGGATGCCCGGGTAACTGGACGAGAGTTTTTCCAGATCCGGATCCCACGCGGCATTGACGGACCACTGCATGTTGGACTGTCCGGAACAGATCCAGACTTCACCGACAAGAACGTCTGAAATCGTTCGCGTCTCATCGGCCTGAATTGTCAGTGTGTGAGGCCCCCCGGCATCCATCGCTGGCAGGGAAACTTCGAAACGCCCGCTGGCATCAGCTCTGCCCGCAACCATCGCCTCGGCAAGCTTCACGGTCACCGACTGGCCTGGCGTCGTCCAGCCCCAGACTTTGACGGGCATCTTCTGCTGGACCACCATGTGGTCACCAAAGATATTGGGAAGCTTCAGCTCGGCGTGCAGCGACGAGCCTGCTGTCAGAACAATGGCAACAATCACACTTTGTAGAATCACTGGTATACGGTGAGAAATCACTTTCGGGTCTCCTGCATTTCCGGGCGGGATTGCTGCGGTCACGGCAGCGTGCACTGCAACCGCAGAACTCGTATCTGTGCACGAATCCGGATTAGAACAGGAAACAAAAAATTTTTCATGCCAGCAGCGTTCGCAATTCGGATGGAACGCACGAGCGGTCAGCTGATTCGGTATGGAACTGGATCCAGATGGGGCTGCTGCCCGCTGATCAGCTCCGCCACCAGTTTGCCCGTTCCCGTGCCCATCGACAGCCCCAGCATACTGTGCCCGGCCGCAATCCAGACGTTCCGACAGCGTGGAGCCTGCCCGATCCGGGGAATCCCGTCGCTGGTCATGGGACGCCAGCCGCACCACTCTTCTGTAACCGGATCACCAAGTGGATCCAGCAGGTACTCTGCAGCCCCCTTGCGCAGGTAATCCAGTCGCTTTCGATTGAGCGACGCATCGTACCCGGAAAATTCCATTGTGCTGCCAACACGATAGCCATCTGCGAATGGAGTAATGGCGACGTGACACTCTTCCAGAATCATCGGCAGCCATGCACAGCGTTCCGGTCGACCCATTGTAATTGAATAACCCTTGCCAGGCTGAATCGGCAAACGCACACCCAACTGCTCGTGAAGCAGAGGAGTCCATGCTCCGGTCGCCACGACCACATGGTCAGCTTCAATAGGCCCCGACGGCGTGACGACTGCCGTTGCTCGCCCCTTCGTCTGCTGCAGCGATTCCAGCGGAGTCTCTTCAAGAATCTGTACACCAGCAGCGGTCAGAATTCTCCGCAGCTCCGACATCAGGCGATCCGGTCTCAAATGCCCGTCGCAGCGGTACAGCCACGCACCCGCCAGTCCGGGCTTCAGAGCCGGTTCCAGTTCCGTGAGTGCAGCACCCCGGTATGGTTCGGCCGCCACACCAAAATGCTTCCGCAACCATGCATCAGATTCTTCGTACTCACGAAACTCATGCTCGTCCCGATAGACAAACAGCAGTCCATCTTCGTGCCAGTCCACCTCCAGCCCCTGGTTCTCAAACAGTTCCCGATAAAGCTGAGCAGAAGACTGTAATAACGGATGACACGCCTGACCGGATTCCATCACCGCCTTCATATTGCATCGTGACGCAAACTGCAGCAGCCATGGGGCAAGCGACAGAATCCGACTCGGATCAATTCGCAGTGCCGTCTCGCTGGACAGCATTCCGCGAAGCCCACGGAGCACCTGACCGGGACGAGCCAGCGGCATCACATGACTCGGGCTGACGTACCCACAGTTTCCGTGGGATGCCTGACGGCCAAATTTCGCCTGCTCCAGAATCGTTACTTCATAGCCGGCCTCAGCCAGGTACCATGCCGAACAGGCGCCAATGATGCCGCCACCCACTACCACCACGTGTTCCGGTTTGGACATATTTTCCCTTTCATCCGGCGGCGGTGGTCTTCCCTGCTGCTGCCGCTGAGCCTGAGACCATCCAGGCAGCCCGCCCGGTCAGTTTCCTGAGATCAAAATCCACGCAGGCAAGTCCCGCCAGTGCGGCACGCCACCAAAGGTTCACGCCGAGACCCCGTCTGCGGCCGGACAGTTCATCGACAACCGATCACCCGGCTGGAATTCCAAAACGAAAAGGATCAGATGGATCGAGCAACAAACTTGTTTCCCCGGTGACCCACGCCGAACCGATAATCGTCGGTGTAATCACCGGGCCGGCCGCTGCCGTTGCCGTCGCTTCCGATGGCTGCCACGAGCCCTCGAAGACGCTTCCCAAAATACTCTCCTGACGCCAAGTGTCCCCGGCGGCCAGTTGTTGTTCCGCCGCCAGACAGGCAAGACGCGCGCTGGTACCTGTTCCACACGGTGAACGATCCCATGCACCCCCTGGGCACAGGACAAAGTTACGACAGTTGGAATCCGGATGCTCCGGAGCACCACATAACTCAATATGGTCAATGACCCCGCCACCAGCCCCGGTGATTTCTGCGGCCTCCAATGCAGCTCTGACACGCAGCCCAAAGGCGGTCAGGGCCGCACTGTTTCCACTGGAAAGACTCTGACCATGGTCCTCAGAAAGATAAAACCAGTTCCCACCCCAGGCAATGTCTCCCGTCACTGTTCCATGTCCCGGAATGTCAACCGGTACAGCCCGGCGATAGAGCCAGGACTCCACGTTCTGAACCCGCACCCGGTGATCGTCCAGCATCTCCGCCTCGACGACACCGGCCGGCGTATCGATGCGACATTTCCCTGCAGTTACCCGATTCTGAAATGCCAGCGTGACCATCAACCCAATCGTCCCGTGGCCGCACATGCCGAGGTATCCGGTGTTGTTGAAGAAGATGACCCCGAAATCGCAATCCTGTTCGTGAGGCGGCACCAGCAACCCGCCCACCAGCACTTCTGAGCCACGCGGCTCATTGATAATCGCCGACCGAATATGATCATTTTCATCGCGGAAACGAGCGACGCGATCGGTCAATGGCCCGTTGCCCAGTTCCGGACCACCCGCCACGACAATACGAGTTGGCTCCCCACCCGTGTGCGAATCGATCGTCTGAATCGTCTGCATACCTGCTCCACTTCAGAATTCTCGGGAAAAATGAGTCAACGCATTTCTCCAGCGACTCACAAGGCTGACATTCCGAGATACGCGCAACTGAACCAATAACGCCACAGCCTGAATCAGCAGATGACAAACGCAAACCACCCGTGCAGCCTGCGGCAACAGGTTGTGTGCCACAAAAAAAGCCCGGATGCGGAACAGATCCAATTCGGTATCTGCTGCTCCCGGGCTGCTGCAGCCACTGCATCGCAGTAGCATGGCTTCTTCCAAGACTCCCTGGCGATTCGCCAGGGGAGCTCAGGAAATATCCAGATCTGGCGGCTGATTGGCGCGGCGAGCACGCATCTCTGCTCGGCGACGATCACGGCGTCGCACATCACTCGGCTTTTCGTAGAACTCACGCTTGCGCATTTCTTTCTTCACGCCGGCGTGCTCTACGAGCTTACGGAACCGACGAACTGCTTCCGACACACTTTCGTTATCTCGCAAACGCAACTTGACCACAAAAACCCTCCAGAAGGATATCTAAACATTTGAACAGTAAATGAAGAAGCCGGTGCAAGAGGCTATCAGAAGGCCTGCCGAATTGCAATTTCCAACTCTCCTGCAATTGTCATCCACCCGAAAACCTGTCAGGGTCCGCGAGGTCCTTACAATCCCCACGGCAGCTGCTTCTGTTCAACTGTCAGGCACAAAACAAATACGGCCGCGGTGCTGCCTTCAACATGCAGTTGGAGGCTTCGGCAAACCGACGACATCGCACTTCTCGGTGGGGCCGTTACAGCAGATGCGGGGCTTTGCATCTCACGATCTATCGGCGGAACACTTCATGACTCGCGAATGCATCTACGTCATCGACACATTTTCCCTGATGTTTCAGGTATTTCATGCAATACCACCGATGACGGGCACCCGTGGACAGCCAACGAACGCCGTGTTTGGACTGACCCGAGACCTGTTCGCCATTCGCGAGCGCGGACCAACACATCTGCTGTGTGCGCTCGATTCCCCGGGACCGGGTGAACGCAATCGAATCTATCCGGAGTACAAGGCGAACCGTGCAGAGATTCCCGAAGATCTTGCCCCTCAGATACCGCTGATTGAGCAGCTGCTGGCGGGCTTCCGAATTCCGGGAATTCGTCTGGATGGATGGGAAGCTGATGACATCATTGCCACGGTTACGCGGATGGCCACAGAACAGGATCTGGATGTGGTGATCGTTTCCAGCGACAAGGACAACCGTCAATTGCTGGGCCCGCGGGTGCGGATGCTGAATTGCCGCAAGAATGAATTTTACGATCAGGATTCGTTACTGCAGGACTGGAATATTCGCCCGGACCAGGTTGTCGACTTCCAGTCACTGGTTGGCGACAAAGTCGACAATGTCCCGGGTGTTCCGAAGATTGGCCCCAAGACTGCCGCCACTCTGATCGAGAAGTTTGGAGATCTGGAGAACATTCTTGCCCATGCCGGGGAAGCTCCGGGAAAGAAAGTGCAGGAGAATCTGCAGCAATATTCCGACCAGGCCCGAGTCAGCAGAGAATTGGTCCTGCTGCGGCAGGACCTGCAGCTGGATTTTGACCTCGAGTCAGCTCGCATGCGAGCCCCTGATCACTCCGCCCTGCTGACGCTGTTTACGGATCTGGGATTCCGTCGGTACGCTTCGATGATGCGGGAT
>JAFMMM010000213.1 GCA_017859815.1 Planctomycetota bacterium
CAGCTGCCGCTGGCCCGAGTACTTGACTCCGGCAGACAACCTGAGAAGCTCCGCAGAATCGCTGCCCCTTTTGTGTGTTGCCGGAGTTTGCCATGCTGTCCTCGCTGCGCTACAACCTGCCTTCGCCGCGCATCCTGAACCTGCGAGTCGCATTCTGCGTGGCCTGTCTGGCGGGGCTTCAGCCTGTCATATCAGCCCCGCCGGCAGTGCCAGGTGTCACTCTGCACCCCGGCGACCGAATTGCCGTCGTTGGCAATACTCTGGCCGACCGTATGCAGCACGCCGCCTGGCTGGAGACCTTTCTGCACTTCCAGTTGCCGGAGCACAGACTTGTCATCCGCGATCTGGGCTTCAGCGGAGATTGCATCGCCACCAGACTGCGATCCAGTAATTTCGGCAGCCCGGATCAATGGCTGCACAAAGTTCGTGCCGACGTCGTCGTTGCTTGTTTTGGTTACAACGAATCGTGGGAGGGCGAAGCCGGGTTGCCGGAGTTTCGCCGGCAGCTGATCGAATGGCTGGAACATTTACAGCAACAGCGGTTCAACGGAAAATCAGCTCCACGAATTTTGCTGTGTTCACCCACCTGCTTTGAAGATCTGCAACTTCCGGAGCTTCCATCGGGAGAGGACATCAACGCCCGGCTGAAACTTTATTCCGCGGCCATGCAGCAGATCGCACATCAGCAGAGCATCGGTTTTGTTGACCTTTATCGAGTGACCGAAGCTGCGATTTCCGAACGAGATGACGACACCAGTCGGATTCGCAACATGCAGGACCGACAGCATGCGCGGTTCGGCACTCCCGTCAATCCGGACAGGGTTTCACGGAATCCTGAACTGACGATCAACGGACTCCACCTGAATGATTTCGGAAACCGCCTGGTCGCTGCAGCCATCGCCGGAACAATGGTCTCGAAACTGCGGCCGGAGGATCAGACTCGCATTGATCTCATCCGGACAGCCGTGATGGAAAAGAACCGGGTCTGGCACAATATTTATCGGGCTACAGATGGGTACAGTGTTTTTGGAGGACGTTCTGAACTTCGCTTCGTCGGGGGACAGACCAACTTCGATGTGATGCAGCAGGAACTGGTGATTCTCGAAGCAATGACCACCAATCGCGATCTTGTGATCCATGCAGCGGCCCGCGGTGAACTGATCGCACCGGACGACTCCACGCTGCCGAAACCGCTCCAAGTCAAAACCAACAAACCTGGCCGACTTGGTGAGGGGCGGCATCGCTTTCTGGGTGGGCAGGAAGCCATCAAGAAAATGACGGTCCACGAAGGGATGCAGGTGGGCCTGTTTGCCTCAGAAGAAATGTTTCCGGAACTTGTCAATCCGGGTCAGAGCGCCGTGGATCCAAACGGGCGGCTGTGGGTGACAGCGTGGCCAACCTACCCACACTGGAACCCACAAAAGGACATGAATGACAAGCTGCTGATTCTCCCCGATGACGACGGAGACGGAGTGGCTGATCGCTGTATCACATTTGCTGACGGCCTCCATAATCCCACAGGTTTTGAATTCTGGAATGGTGGTGTGCTCGTGGCTGTGGCGCCGGACATCCTTTTCCTCCGTGACGTTGACGGTGATGACCGTGCCGATATCAGAGAACGAGTCCTCCATGGACTGGATTCCGCAGACACACACCACACGGCCAATGCCTTTGTCATGAGCCCGACAGGAAAGTACCACTTCAGCCGAGGCATTTTTCATGCAGAGAACTTTGAAACGCCGTGGGGGCCCGTGAGACGATTTGGCACGCGAGAAGCCGGCGTTTATGAATGGGACCCGCGGACCTTTGACATCAACTTTCATTTCCCGATCGGCCCCAACCCTCATGGAAATGTATTCGACCAGTGGGGAAATCAGTTTGCGACCGACGCAACCAGTGGGATTGGAAATCATGTTTCCTTTCCGGGACGCGGAGCTTCCGGAGAGCTGTATGCAAAACGCGTTCGTCCGGTGCCCGCAATCACCATCCTCGACAGCCAGCACTTTCCGGAAGCCAATCGAGGCAATCTGTTGATCGCCAATGTCATCGGTTTCCAGGGGGTGACTCAATACCGATTTGAAAAACGCGGTGGCGGTTTTTTTGCGGCTGAAGTGGAGCCCATTCTGTACTCTTCCGATGCGAATTTTCGCCCCAGCGACATGGAAATTGGTGGGGACGGAGCCTTGTATGTTCTCGACTGGCAAAATCCTTTAATCGGCCATATGCAGCACAACCTCCGTGATCCCGGCCGCGATCATCAGCACGGACGAATCTATCGAGTCACAGCGGAGGGCAGACCGCTCCAAACTCCGTTGCAGCTTGCAGACCTGACAACACAGCAGGTAGTCGCGGCTTTGCAGTGCTCAACTCTTTCTGAGCGTTACCGTGCCCGACTTGAGCTCACCGACCGTAACCCGACTGACGTCATGGCAGCAGTCGGTGAGGCACGCTTACAACTGAATCCGTCTGACCCGGATCATGCCCGCCATTTACTGGAATTGCTGTGGACGACTCAGCGCCTGGGGCGAACTGATTACCACCTGCTGGGCCAGCTGCTGGACTCGCCTGTAGCGGACGTGCAGGCTGCGGCAGTCCGCGCTTTACGTGATGCTGCTCGCGATCTCTCGCGGCAGCGGTCGCCCCAGGTGGTTGTGTCCGCAGATTTGCAACGGCGACCCGCCGTTGCAAATCCCGTCGATGAACCGAGGTCATCAGCAGTCGGCCCGCTGGATCTGGAAGACAAATTATTAACGCTGGCAACCGCCCCCTCATCTCAG
Source organism: Planctomycetota bacterium (assembly GCA_017859815.1). Classification (GTDB taxonomy): domain Bacteria; phylum Planctomycetota; class Planctomycetia; order Planctomycetales; family Planctomycetaceae; genus SXXK01. The sequence continues at coordinate 2,778 of JAFMMM010000213.1, forward strand.
GTCCGGACCGACGCAGTGATTGCCACAGCATTCGTCCGAGGACCGCAAACCGCGGAGATTCTCTTTCGAGCGATGCAGACTGAACAGGATGAACAACTGGCATGGGCCATTCGTGAAGCAGGCGAGGGAATTGATCTTATGCAGGAAATCCAGCGGACACTCGCAGCCGGAAGAACACTGTCTCCGGCGGCAGAAGCCTGGGCTGTGTCCTCCGCAGAAATTGACCTGCTGCTGAAAATGAAACCGACAGAAGCTGTCTTGCGTGCCATCCTGACTCGGAAGAGCGTGCCCCCTGAAATTCTGCGACAGGCCCTTCACGGACTTTCAGAAGTGAAGCAGATGTCTGAAACGAAACTTCTGTTCGGCCTGATTGACGACCTGGATGAGCGCGCCAGTGGCAATGTCCTCAACAGCCTTGTTCGCTTGCTGGCGAATCAGCCCGCTGCCGATTTGCGGCAGCTCCGCAGTCGTCTGATTACACTGGCGGAGTCGGCTCGAACCGCCGAAGCCGCTCGCGTTGCCGTTGCCGCATGGATTAACGCTGACGAATCAGCAGCCGCAGTCATGGAAGCTCAACAGCAGGGCAGGATTGATCTCAGCTCTGTGCTTGGCGCCGTCCCGTTCGTCTCGATGCCCTCCGCCCAGGAGAGCCTCGCGGAATTACTGGTGAACCTGATTCCAACCCTGCCTGGAAATAACGAAGCAGCCACACTGATCAGCCCCGGACTCAAGGTGGAATTCTTCGCCCCCCATCACACGAATGTTGCCGTGGAGACCCTGGCCACGCTCGCCCCCAAAGCCAGTGCCACAACCGGCTCGATCTCGCTGAAGCAGCCCTTTCTGACCTCTGGCGACGCATTCGCTCTGCGGTTCTCCGGTGACCTGCGAATTCAACGCTCCGGCGAGTATCGTTTTTTTCTGAGCTCGGGGGATGGTTCGCGAATGTATCTGGATGGACAGTTGCTGATTGATCATGACGAACTGCATGAGCTGACAGAGAAGCAGGCGGTCGCTCAATTGCAGCCTGGCATGCATGCATTGACACTGACCTGTTCCGGCAACGGTGTCGATGACGGACTGCGGCTGCAATGGGCCGGGCCGGGATTTGATCGTCAGGATTTGCCAGCCGATGTGTTTGTGACAAGACCGCCGAGAACACCGCAGGAGCTCGCGGTCGACTCACTGATTCGCCTGCCGGCAGGTCGCAGTGAACAGGTTCGCGTACTTTTGCAGCTGCTTCGATCTCAACGCTCAGTCACAACCGCACTCTATGCCCTGACCACAATTCCATCAGGTGACTGGCCGCGCGAGTCGATTCCGGAAATCGGTCAGATCTGCATCAACTGGCTGTCTTCGCGACCTCCCGCTCAACGCAACGCGATCCCGGCAGACGCCGTTCTGGCGTTGGCGGAATCGGTGGCAGACAGGCTGCAGGGCAGGGACCAGCAAATCTTTGTCGCCGCGCTCGATGCTGTATGCGTTCCCATCGTATCCCTCGGTACAGTTGCCGAGCGGATGATCTACGACAGGGAAAAACTGGTTGCTCAGGCTGGCCGACCGCTCGTACTGAGGCTGACCAATGCTGACAACATGCCGCACAACCTTGTTGTCGTCAAACCGGGAAGCCTCACCGCTGTCGGTGAACTGGCAGAAGCGACCGGACGAGACCCTGACGCAGCGGCGCGGCAATTCATCCCGGAATCAACCGAGATTATCGCAGCGGGCCAGTTACTGCAGCCGGGACAGACCGGCGATATCTTTCTGGACGTACCGGAGACTGAAGGCATCTATCCATTTGTCTGCACTTACCCTGGGCACTGGCGTCGCATGTATGGTGCGTTGTATGTGGTCAGCGACCCGCTGAAATTCGAAGAGAACCCAACCGCATGGATCGCCGAACACAAACTGCCAATTCAGGATGAACTGCTCACGCTTTTGGATCGTAACACCGAGTGGAAGCTGTCAGACCTGGAACCGCAGATCGCTACTTTGCAGCAGCGTGAAAACAACTTCGCAGTCGGTCGCAGGATCTTCAGTGCTGCAACCTGCGCCAGCTGCCATCGACTGGGAAGTACCGGCAACACCATTGGCCCGGATCTTGCCAACCTGCCGGCAGAGTACCGTCCCCTCGATGTTCTCGATCATATTCTGAATCCAACGAAGCAGATTGCCGAGAAATATCGTTCTCGAGTCCTGGTGCTGGACTCCGGAAAAGTCATTACCGGATTAGTCACATCCGCAGCAGACAATCATCTGATGTTGCTCCGCAATCCGGCGACCCCGAACCAGTTGCTGCGGATCGAACGCCACCAAATCAAAGAAATGAGATTCAGCAAGGTGAGCATCATGCCCGAGGGTATCCTGAATAAGCTGAACAGCGAGGAAATCCTGGACCTGCTGGCTTTCATTCTGGCCGCCGGAAACGAGACGCATCCGCTGTTCTCAGCACACCATCACCATCATGAATAGTCAGTCGAATGGCATTGTGCATGCTGATCCGACGTCCTGTTTGCCGGAATTCGGCCGACTGTTTCCCGCCGATGAGAAGTCCGCAGGCACTTTTGGAGCGTGAGAAAGCATGCGGATCTATTTCCGACGCCGGAATCTGTCGGAATCCGGTCCAGCGGCTTTCTCCGGGGAGACGAAGACTGCATCGGGATTGATTGCAAGCCCGTACGTGTTAGGATACCGCGAGTCGAGGCCGCACGGTGGCCTCATCACATGAACACCTGAACAGTCGCTCCAGGACACAGCCTGCTGTACGCAAGTCAGTGGCGGTGCTCCCGTCTGTCGGGCAGAACATTGGACAGGAAAGTTAGCAGGAATGGCAATTAGTCAGGAACAAAAGCACGCAATTATGGAAGAGTACGCCACGAAGCCGGGTGACACCGGTTCGCCGGACGTGCAGATTGCGGTGCTGACAGCGGAAATCCAGGCGATTACGCAACATTTGAAAGAGCATTCCCACGACTATTCCAGTCGTCGCGGTCTGCTTGCTAAGGTAAGTCGTCGACGCCAGCTTTTGGACTATGTCAAGCGTGGCAACTTTCAGAAGTATCAGGATCTCATTGGCAAACTTGGGATCCGCAAGTGAAGTTGTTCAGTGGACATCCCGAGTAAAATTCGGGACGTTCGTCTTGCCGGGCTGCATTCCATTTGGAAGTGCAACGGCCGTCTCCTCGTGGCGTTTGCCCGGGAATTTATTCGGCATCTGGCAGGCGGTAATTTACTGAACGCGAGCAGGTTGTGAGTTGCCGGCATGTTGTTGGCCGGCGGCTGATTTGTATGCGGATGCAAAGGAATCTTATCCGCAGCGGTAATTTCACAGTCTCGGGATTTGGTTTCACCGGCTCTGCTTGTCAGCGATGTCGGCAAAGAATTCGCCGCATGTCTCATTCTCGTCGGTTCAGGCCGGCGGGGAAGAGGATGCTGTAACCGGGGGTGCTGTGACCGGGGGGCACTGTGAATGCTCCCTGAATCGCTGAAGGCGACCACTTTCAGCACATTGAATCCATTCTCAGTGGAATCCATTATACACAGGCGGTTGTTTTTGGATTCGTTGAGACCTGCGGCATGACAAAGCAAGTCGCGGCAGCTAACCGGGCATTCGGCCACAGAAGGATGATCGGCCGAAACGCACCGGTCAGGATGGAACTCATCGAACTGGCTTGTTGTGTTGGTCAGTTCAGGGGTACGGGTGGCTTCTTGCAGCAGCCATCAACTTAACGGAACCGTCAGGAGTTCGGTCACTGCAGACTGTACAGACAAGGTGTCCCGGAAATACTGTCTCCGTAATACAGTGGCGGAATGACTGGGCCGGACTTGCTGTTCAGTAACGTTATCTGCAGCATCCGGGCTCACCAACAGCCCGCATGTGTTGTGTGACCCAGTGTCAATCGGCACAGCAGCGGTGCGAATGCGACCTGGCCCGCTGCTTCGAATAAGCAACTGTCAGCCGTATCAACGGCCCTTCGAATTGGGGCCGCAAAGCGTATGGTCCAACAACCGGGGCTTTCGGCAGTAGCAGGTCGCGACATTGTTTACAGGCTAAACAGCTGTATTGATTAAGAGTTTGAGTTTTGTAGTTTGGACTGCTGCCGCAGGTTCGTAGCGGATTGCCGCATCCTGTGGTGACTTTGAGTTGTCGGTTTTTGCAGAATGCACTCACTGGACTTGTGGACGCAATCTCGCGTTCGCAGCGTTCCGGGTGCGGTCTTCGACATGTGTTTACGCTCAGGAAACTGTCGCGAAACAAGTTCGAAGTTTTTGTCTGCACATGTCTGATGTCGTGAAGTTACTGCACGAGCGAGAGATTCACACGCGTCCCTGCCGGGTCAGGCAGTCGGTATACCGGCTGGTCCGGGTTAGGAATTGATGTGAGCAAAGTAACAGTTGAACAAGAAGTTGGTGGTCGTAATTTCAGCATCGAAACGGGTCTGCTCGCGAAGCAGGCTGCTGGTGCTGTTCTGGTGAAATTCGGTGAAACAAGCGTATTTACCGCCACGGCCAGTGGACCATCGCGTCCAGGTACGGACTTTTTCCCGCTGACCGTTGACTACCGAGAGCGGCTTGCGGCCGCGGGAAAATTTGCGGGTGGCTACCTGAAACGCGAAGGTCGCCCAACCACTCGAGAGATTTTGACCTGTCGTCTTACCGACCGCCCGATTCGTCCATTGTTCCCCAAGGGATTCCGTGACGAAGTCCAGGTCATGTCCAATGTCATGTCCTGCGACGGTGAGAATGACCCGGATGTGCTCAGCATCACTGCTGCCAGCTCGGCACTGATGGTTTCCGGACTGCCGTTTCGCGGTCCGATCGCTGCGGTTCGAGTCGGCTTGATTGACGGTGAACTGATTCTGATGCCGACGGTGCAGCAGATTGCCGAGAGCGACCTGGATCTGGTCGTCGCCGGTTCCAAAGACGCCGTTCTGATGATCGAGGGATTTGGAAATCAGATCCCCGAAAAGGAAATGGGCGACGCAATTATGTTCGCTCATGAACACATCCGGTCTCTGTGTCAGATGCAGCTGGATTTGGTCAGCGAAGCCGGCATCCAACTGCCGGAGTTGCCGGAAGAAGAAGTCAACCCGTTCTACGAGATTCTTCGCAGCGAAGCCTATGACGCGCTCACAACCGCCAAAACCACTTCACAGAAGCTGGAGCGTGGCGAGAAAGTTCGTGAGCTGAAAAAGGCGCTGGTTGAAAAGTACTTCCCGGAAGACGCAGAGACGACTGCCGACGGTCTGACTCGCGCGCAATTCGGCGGGGCGTTCCATGATCTGGAAGAGCGTGTGATTCGCGACCAGATTCTGGCCGGACGTCGAATCGACGGTCGTGCCACAACAGATCTGCGGGCCGTCAGCTCAGATGTTGGATTGCTGCCACGCGTGCACGGGTCATCTCTGTTTACCCGTGGTGAAACACAGGCTCTCGTGACGACCACACTCGGAACAACTCGGGATCAGCAAAAGTCGGACGGACTCTTCGGCGAAGACGCCGCTCGATTTATGCTGCACTACTACTTCCCACCGTTCTCAGTCGGTGAATGTCGTCCTGTACGAGGACCTGGTCGTCGCGAAATTGGACATGGCTGTTTGGCCGAGCGGTCTGTTGCCCCTGTGATCCCGGCACCGGACAAGTTCCCCTACACCATCCGTTTGATCTCCGACATTCTGGAGTCCAATGGCAGCAGCTCGATGGCTTCTGTTTGCGGTGCAACTCTGGCACTGATGGATGCCGGTGTACCGATCACTCAGCCGGTCGCCGGTATCAGTATCGGGCTTGTCTGCGAAGGCAGCGAATTCACGCTGCTGACCGACATCATGGGTGATGAAGACCACTTCGGTGACATGGACTTTAAGGTCGCGGGAACAGGCAAGGGCGTCACGGGGATCCAGCTGGACCTGAAGATCTCAGGCATCAGTGAAGAGATCATCCGTGCCACGCTGGACCAGGCCTTGAAGGCCCGCAAGGACCTGCTTAGAAACATGCTCACGACAATCCGACGTCCTCGCTCAGGGGTGTCGGAATCTGCACCAAAGCTGGTCCAGACCAGCATCAATCCCGAAAAGATCGGTCTGCTGATCGGTCCGGGTGGGAAGACAATTCGCGCTATTCAGGAAGAGTCCGGTGCGACGATCGACATCGCTGAAGATGGTACAGTCACCATCTCAGCTGCCAACGGCACATCGGCTGATGCCGCACTGGCTCGAATCGAAGCCCTGACAGAGGACATTCAGCCGGGACGAATCTACACCGGCAAAGTCACTTCGATTAAAGACTTTGGCGCCTTCATCGAAATTGCTCCCGGAAAAGACGGGCTGTGCCACATCAGCGAGCTTTCTGACGGCTTCGTCAAGAACGTCAATGATGTCTGCAAGATCGGTGATGTCTTTGAGGTCAAAGTGATCGCAGTTGATGACCAGAATCGCGTCAAGTTGTC
>JAFMMM010000214.1 GCA_017859815.1 Planctomycetota bacterium
ACCCGCAGACGGGTCGACGTTCATTTCGAGTCCTGACATGGCTGGTGCCGATCTGTTGTGCCGGCTTTGTGGCGGGGTTGTGTTTGCTGGAATCCCTTGCGGAGCATCTGATTTACACGATCTTTCTCAGCCTGATCACGGCATTTGCGATCAGCTACGCGATGAGTGAGCGGCGTGGCGGCGAGGCCGTGCCTGCAGTTGTTGCACCAATGGATCGTGTGCTGGCTGGCGGGACGGCCTTGATCGGTTGTCTGGCGGCCAGTCTGTTCGGGACCGGGGCGGATGTTTTGCTGTATACTCTCATCGTCGCACGGTTTCGACTGCAGGAAAAAATTGCAACGCGTGTCAGTCTTGTGCTGATGACCAGCGTCAGTTTTTGTTTTCGGCTACCGTCATTTTGTGGATGCAGATCTGCAGTTGAATCAGTATCGAGCGTGGTTGTGTGAGTGGCCAGTGGTTCTGTTGATGGCGCCGCTGGGGGCTGCCGTGCTGCATCGAATTCACTGGAATGGATGATTCGTGGACTGGTGCAGCTGAGCAGTGCACAGCTGTTTTCTTTCAACCTGCGGCAGCCGTCACTCTCGAAACTCGCGCTGTCGATTTTGTTGACGGTGATGTTGTTGTTGTTTTTTTTGGCCTCGTCTGCGGCGATCGGGAGATTCGACTCACGGTCTTTCGGAGAACTTGCGGCAGCGTTGAAGGTCGGTTGACAAGTGATGCAAAACTCGCGCTGATTGAGTGGCAGAACTGCAGCGACAGAACTGCAGAGAAATTGTCGATCAATGAGCTTGCCGCAGTGTGCACCCGACCGGGGGCAGTGGAAAAAGAAGTGAGATTTATGAGTCAAACGCAGGTAATTAACGGAGTGACACTGCATCTGGGTGAAGCAGAGACAACTGCCGGGGAGTGGATCGGACAGCGGGAGGTGTTGCAACAACTTCTGGCGTGCTGGCTTGTTGTTGATGACACCGATCTGCCGCTCACTCCGCGTCTCGTGGGCACACCCGGCATCGGCAAAACGACTCTCGCCATATCGGGAGCTCGGGAGCGTCAGCAGGAACTGTTCATCTATCAGTGCACTGCAGATACTCGTCCGGAAGACCTGCTGGTCACGCCGGTTCTGGCGGAAAGCGGTCGGATCGCCTATCACGCATCTCCGCTGGTGACCGCAATGTTAAGGGGCGGCATCTGTATCCTTGATGAGGGGAACCGGATGAATGAGAAGTCGTGGGCCAGTCTGGCGCCGCTGCTGGATCATCGCAGGTATGTGGAATCGATCGTCGCGGGGATCACGATTCGTGCGCACAGGGATTTCCGCTGTGCGGTCACGATGAACGAGGATGAATCGACCTACGAGATCCCCGACTACATTCTCAGTCGACTGCAGCCCACGCTTGCCCTCGGGCATCCCGAGCGGGCAGACGAACTGGCTATCCTGCGTTATCATCTTCCCTTTGCCGACGAGCAGATGCTGAATTTGACGGTCGACTTTCTACAGCAGGCGCACAAGCTGAATCTGGACTTTTCTGCTCGGGACGGGATCAACGTTCTGCGGTTTGCCATCAAGCGACTTGCTCAGCAGGAGGGGCATCCGCTGGCAAGTGACGTCGTTTGGCGAGAAGCGGTCGAACGCTGTCTCGGCGATGAAGCGACGGATTTGACCTCGCTGGCTGAGCGTCGAAAACGATCTCTTGGTGGTGACAACGTTCCGATGGGACTGGGGGACTTTTTCTTTTCGCCGGACGATCCATTACATCCTGATGACGATGACGATGACGACGACGATGAGGATGAGGACTCATTCTGAGACTGCCGGCTGGTTGAGCCCCGTCCGAAAGTTCAGGCCGCAACCGACTCAAACGTCATTCGGATTTACGGCAGGATCAGATCAATCAGGCGTGCAATCACAACCGGCCGACGAAGCACAGAGAACTGTGTGTGGCATCTCATGCAGTTCAGAGGCAGTCGAAAAATCGCCGCGAAAATGAGACGGCGTATCGTGTTTCTTGCTGGGTGCACGCGGCCTAATTCCCCGCATTTTGGGCAGTCGCCAACAACTCTTGCCGACATGATTTCGTTCCTTTTTACCAGTACGAAAAAGCCTTGGAGCAGTGTGGTTTTTCACAGTGACACTTGGCACAGTGACACTTGGCTTGACAGGGCCGTCCAGTTGGGTTTAGCCAATTGGCAACGAGTGTTTGTGTACGCTGGTCGTCGTGATTTCACTAGGATTGCATGATGCAACGTAGCTTCAACCCAGTTGACACGAAGCTTACCGAGTTTTAAGGATTTGTCCGGAAATTGTGGATCGTATCGTTTTGCGGGCAGGCACCTGAGTGAAGGTGTCAGGAAACAGTTGATCACAGGAAACACGCACCTCGACCGATGAAAATGCGGTCGGTATTCCAGGGAAATCTTCAGCTGCACTGGCAAGGGAGAGAGACGATGGCAGGTTTTCGAGTTGCGGTGATCGGAGCCAGCGGCCGTGGAAATTACGGACACGGGTTGGATGCTGTCTGGGGGAAGCGTTCCGATTGTGAACTGGTTGGCCTCGCTGATGCGGATCCTGCCGGGCGAGCTGCTGCTGCGAAGCGTCTGCAGGTCCGCAGAACCTTTTCTGATTACCGGCGGATGCTGGAGGAGATCCGTCCAGACATTGTGGCGGTTTGTCCACGTTGGACGGATCAGCACCATGCAATGATGATGGCTTGTGCAGAGTCAGGCTGTCACATGTACGTGGAAAAGCCATTTTGCCGTACACCTGCTGAAGCCGACGAGATCATTCGGGCCTGCGAGATGCGTCATTTGAAGGTTGCGGTCGCCCACATTTCCCGCTGGTCGCCACAACTCAGGATGGCAGCGCGACTCATCCGGCAGGGCGAGATCGGTGAACTCGTGGAGATGCGTGCGCGTGGCAAGGAGGATGCTCGGGGCGGCGGAGAGGATCTGTGGGTTCTGGGTACTCATGTGCTGGATCTGATGCGCATGGTAGGAGGAGAACCGCGTCAGTGTATTGGCAGCATGTTTCAGAATGGACATGCTGTTACGGGAGCGGACATCGTTGAGGGCAATGAGGGGCTCGGGCCACTCGCAGGCGATCGCGTGGATGCAAGCTATGTATTTGACGGTGGCGTGATGGGCTATTTTTCTTCACGACGTCTCGCTGGTGGTGCCGCCAGTCGCTTTGGTCTGCGAGTTTTTGGGACGAGGGGTGTGATTCAAATGGGGTCCGGCTACGGCAATCCGGCATGGTTGCTGTCTGACCCGACGTGGGGAAGCGCCGCGAGTTCAATTCGCTGGCTGCCAATTTCATCCCAGGGGATCGACATGGAGGAGACTGACCCTGGTCGCGGGTACGACGGAGGCAATGCTGCAGCCGCAGAGGATTTGATTCAGTGTATCCGGACGGATCGGCAGCCCATATGCTCGATGTATGAGGCTGCAGCCGCTGTGGAAATGGTGAACGCTGTCTTTGCGTCCCATTGTGCGGGTGGAGATCGTGTGTCTCTGCCCTTGCAGCAACGAGGAAATGCGCTGGCAGGTCTGGCTCGCTGAACGGAACAGAAGATCTGGATGGTTGCGATTGTTGGGCAGCTCTGGCCATCAGGCGTGATCGGCAGCGAAGGGGAGGACTTCCGCGATCGTATTTGTCCCCGTTGCCAGCATCATGAGTCGATCGAATCCAAGTGCCACTCCTGAACAGGCGGGAAACCCGTGTTGCATTGCAGCGATCAGCCGGGGAGCCCCGGGCAGGACAGACCGCTGATCCTGTTGACGTCGGCAATTGGCCTGTTGATCACGGCGGTGGAGTTCTTCGGGGTCCTGCAGTTCCTGATATCCGTTGCACAGTTCAGTCCCGTGGATGTACAGCTCGAATCTTTTGGCCACTTCGTATGACCTGGTGCCTTTGGAGACTGTTTCGATTGTTGCAAGTGCTGCCTGTGAAGCGGGGTAATCGCAAAGGAATTCCGGGTGGGCTTTTCCGTTCGTTTGTCCCAGCCGGGGTTCGATCACAAATCCCAGCAGCAGATTCAGCAGATCGTCCCGGGTCGCATGCTGCAGAGTTGCAGCGGTGGCGGAGGTGTGTGTGACTGCAAGCTGATGGAGCACTTCATCGGGGCAGGAATGGGGATCACAGTTCAGCGTCCGCTGGAAGGCTTCGCTGTAGGTTGTCACACGAAAGGCGCGCTCGCGTTGAAGCTTGAGATCGTCAGGCAGGTGGTCCTGCAACGCCGTAAAGATGTTTCTTATCAGCTCTTCCGTGACCTGGATTTGTTGACGCCAGGTGGTGTTCACCCCGTACCATTCCAGCATGGTGAATTCGAAATTGTGTCGCTGTCCGGACTCATCATTCCGAAAGACTCGTGCCGCCTGCCAGATGGAACCGGATCCCGCGGCCAGCAGTCGCTTCATCAGGGCTTCGGGAGAAGTTTGCAGATACCGTGTTCGATCGGTTGAACTGAGTTGTGGCGGTTCGAGCCAGGCATCCACGACTGTTTCCTGGGAGACGCATGGCGTGTCCACTTCGAGGTACTGTCTGGCATCGAAGAATTGTCGAACGGCCTGCATTGCGCGTGACCGCAGCCGCAGCATTTCGAGTGAACAGGTGGGCTGCCAGCGGATATTTGACGGAGACATGGGGGAATCAGGAGAGGCTGCGACACGGGAAAGGTGGCTGGGTGGAGTTTACTGACTGAGCTGGCTTCTGACGGCCCGCGCCAGTCGACAGATCCCTTCATCCAGAAGCTCTTCAGAGAGCACACCGTAGCTGAGACGCATTTCGCAGCGGGGAGCTTGCGGCCAGTCCGGCGGGTAGCAAAGTTCACCCGGGACGTACATCACTTTGTGCTGTTGTGTTGCCGCGCGGAACAGTGGGCTGTTGAATCCTGTTTCAATGTGTTCGGGAAGTTTCATCCACACATACATTCCACCGTTGGGACGGTACCAGGTCACATCGGTCAGATTGGAGAACTCCCGGTCGATTGCCGTCAGCATTGCATTTCGTTTGCCGCGATAGCTTTCTCGCACTTTTGCGACATGACTTTTGTATGTGCCATTCTTAAGCGTCCGGGCAATCAGGTGCTGATTCAGGTGTGGAGAGCCGAAATCATCATTTCCCTTCAGGTCTGACACCGGCTGAATCAGCTCGTCGGGCAGTACACCCAGACCGACACGAACGCCGGGTGAGAAGCTTTTGGAGAATGTCTGAGCCAGGATCACGGTTTGCTGATCATCGTCCAGCGACCAGATACTGGGCTGTGGCGGCACATCGAAATGAAGTTCGCGGTAAGCCGCATCTTCCAACAGAAGAATTCTTGATTCCTGGGAGAAGTGTTTGGTGATCTGGAGCAGTTCGGGACGACGTTCTGCGGAGACGCTGACCCCGGTTGGGTTCTCAAAGTCGCTGACAATGTAGACCAGTCGTACTCGATGGAGTTGGCCCTGGTCCTGCAACCGCTGGAGTTCCGTTTGCAAAGCCTGCGGCTGCATTCCGTTCTGATCGGACTGCACGGGAATGATTGTGGCACCGGCAGCCTGCAATACGCCCAAAAACACAAAGTAGGTGGGGGCCGCGACGAGGCAAATATCACCCGGATTGAAGAGTGCCCGCACGATCAGTGTGAGCAGTTGCTGTGAGCCGGTGGTCAGGCAGAATCGCCGCAGCGGGATGTGTTCCAGTTGGTCGGTCCGCTGCTCCAGTGCAGCGAGATAAGTGCGGAATACCCGCCGCAGAGGGTCAGGTCCCTGTGTCGTACCGTACTGCAGTCGCTGACGCCCCTTATGGGGTTCGCCCAGCAGTTCGTTCAGCGTGATTCGGGCGAGTTCAGCCGGCAGCGTCTGTTCATCGACAAGCCCTGCGGCCAAAGACAGGCAGTCTGCATTCTCGACAGCCTGTTGCATCAGAAACCCAATAGCCTGCCCATTGGCTCTGCGAGCCTGATCACTGATTGTGAGAGTGTGCGGCATCGCGAAGTTGTCTTCCGATTTGCTGAATTTGGTTTCACGAATGTGGCGCAGGAAGTTTCTGTTCAGTCGGACGCAGACTTCTGAGCGGATTTTCGCCAAGAGCAAGACTGATCTGCTGTTCCACCATGGTACGATATCGTCCACCGGACTGCATCAGTTCTGCATGAGTACCAGTTTGGGTGATTCGCCCATTTTCGATAACGCAGATCAGGTCTGCATCTGCGATGGTGCTGAGTCGATGAGCAATGACGAAGCAGGTTCGTTTGTCAGTGAGTCGCTTGAGGCTGCGTTGAATCAGCTGCTCGCTTTCGGTGTCCAGGTTGCTGGTTGCTTCATCAAGAATCAGCAGTGTGGGGTCTGCCAGAATTGCACGGGCAATTGCCAGTCGCTGTCGCTGGCCGCCACTCAGCTTGAAGCCACGTTCGCCAATCCGTGTCTGAAAGCCGTCGGGGAGACGTTCAATGAATTCCGTTGCATTGGCTGCATCTGCCGCTGCTCGGATTTCCGCTTCGGTGGCCAGACGTTTGGAGTAGGCAATATTCCGTGCGACTGTTCCTTCGAACAGGAAGACGTCCTGCTCAACAACGCCGAGGATGCTTCGATAAGATTCGACGTCGTAATCTCGAAGATCCTGACCATCAATCAGGATCTGTCCCGACGTGGGGTTGTAGAATCTGGCGATCAGATTGGTCAGTGTCGTTTTGCCGGCTCCGCTGGGCCCGACCAACGCTACGGTTTGTCCGGCCTGAACAGTCAGATTCAGATCCTCCAGAGCCGGTTCGGCAGTCTCGGAGTACCTGAAGCTGACGTCTCGAAACTCCATCTTTCCGTCGACCCGCGCCGGATCCATCTTCATGGTATTTCTGTCGCCGGCCATTTCCTGGGGTTCCGCCAGGAGGTCAAGTACTCGATCCAGTCCGCTAAGGCTGTTTTGGAAAGCGGTTGCGCCGTTTGACAGTGTTCCCAGAGGCTCGATCAGCAGCAGCAGGTAGACCATGAACATCATCACGTCACCGGCAGTGAGCGTACCGTTGAGAACCTGATGCCCGCCGTAGAACAACAGGAGGGCTGAGCCGATGGGAAGCGCCAGTTCCCAGAACAGTTCCACGACTCGCAACCACCACCACGCGAACAGCTCCTGTCGAGCGAGGAAGTTGTTTTCTCTGATATAGCGAGCAGAAGCCCGTTTTTGTCGGCTGAATGCTCGTACGATGCGAATGCCGGCAAAGACTTCTGCCGCCACTGCATCTGTTTGAGCACGCTGGTGACGGGCCGCGAGAAATTGTGGACGCAGGTTGTTGATCCACGTGCGATGCGAGAAGTAGGTGATTGGAAGGAGCATTAATGCGCCCAGCAGGAGTTTCCAGTCGACCCAGGCAAGGATCAACAGGCTGCCTGTCAGCTGGATCATGGCGCGCCACGGATTGTACAGCAGTCCGAACACCAGTTCGCCGACACTGCCGCCGTCTTCCCGCAGGACGGAAGCGATTGCGCCGGAACGCAACTCCTGCACGCGATGCAGCGGCAGCCGCAGAATATGGTTAAAAAGACGTCTGCGAACATCCAGCTGGATTCGTTTTGTCAGGATTGTGGCCTGCCAGCGTCCGGACAGCTGGATCGCGATTCGAGCTGTGGAGACCACTGTGACAAAAACGACTGCTGACGTGAGTATTCCGAGAGGCGTCTGCATCATGGAAAGACCACGCAGGAACGATGGCAGCGGCTGGCCGCCAAGGGCGTTGTCGATCACAAGTTTTGTCCCGGCCGGTGGCAGCAGTCCCAACAGCGTTGAGATTGTGGCGGTTGCCAGTGCAAAGATCAGCGTTCCCATCCGTGGTTTGAGCAACTGCAGAAATTCGCCGATCAACTGTCTCGCCGAACGGCCACGTTCCTTTGCATTGCGAGGAACCGTCGACGAGTGGTAACTGCCCATTGGCAATTCGCGACGACGGATTTTCTCGCGATAGCGAGCAAATCGGTTTCCGCTGCTGACAGGAGTTTCGGGCGACGCGTCTGCGAATGCTTCCGATGCTGTTCGGATTTGGACTCGTGCCTTGCGTTCTGTCATCTTAGCGTCTGTCGTCGGAGGAGATTTCTGAGAGGATACCATCGTGTAGCTTAAGATATGGGCGAATACGGTCGAGAGTTGCGGGGCCGATTCCGGCAACTCGCATCAGATCATCATGTGACTGAAAGTTCCCGTTTACGTCCCGGTCAGCAATGATCCGGGACGCGAGGGCGGGACCAATTCCCTCCAGCTGCATCCATTCAATCCAGTCCGCAGTGTTCATTTCGATCTGCAGAGTTGACAGATTTTGTGGTGACCGTTGCAGCGGGATTGCTGCCGGTCGGTTGAGCTGGATTCGTGACCACTGGCCCAACAGAAGCACCGCGACGCTCATCGAGACAAGCTGCAGTTGCCGAGAAAAACGCTGCTGTGCCGATTCTTCTTTGTGCTGGCTCAGATCACAGTCTGCAGAAGTGGTGGATGAAGCCATTCGAAATTGCTATTCATGCGACTGAACTACGGGTAAACGCAGGGCAGAGATGTTGTTGATTGTCTGGATTCCGCAGATCCCCAACATTACGGCTTCAGACGATACGGCAGAATGACACCGGGCTCACTGACTTTCCTTCGAGGAACCGCTGACGCTTCTTTATCAATGGTTTGTCTGGGGCGATTATCGGGATGTGTTGCTTACCGGGTGCAGCGCTGCAGAACTGGAAATACAGGCAGACTGGCGTGCAGAGTGTCAGTCATGATGGCTGTACAACGTTTCCGGAGGGGGACTCCGAGTGGAGAAGCTGACAACTATGGCGTGGAAATCTCCCGCTCAGATGTGAATCATACGGGCTTGTGATAAAGTATCCGGAGACGCGAGAACGCATTGTGAACAGCGGTTAATCCATCGTCTGACTGAGCAGTTCGAGATGATCGGACGGTCCGTACGGAGCCGAGTCGTTGGTTTTCCGGGGGCGTTTGTCAGGGGACGTCAACGCTGCAGATTACCGGGTGTGCAGTCGTTCAGCGAAGGTGGGAAGATTGCAGAGGATCAGTGACGATGTTACGGGGGTTGAGCATGGCACGGGGTTTGACCGGAGGATGTCACGGTATGCAGCGGATGATGATTTGCCTGATGGTTCTTGCTGGTGCAAGCCATTCCATCTCCTCGGCACAGGACGCGGCCGGTATGCGTGCGAGGGCGTTACAGTTTCTTGAGGTGACTCAGA
>JAFMMM010000215.1 GCA_017859815.1 Planctomycetota bacterium
ACTGCGGCGTCGATCAATACATGACCAAGCCATTCTCGCTGCCGGAACTGCTCAGCCGGGTGCGTAACCTCGCGGCCAGACGCGGGCTGCAGCAATCTCACAGCCGCGCGAGTGAAGAGCTGATTCGGTTTGGGAATATCACGGTCGACTTCGGGCGGTTCGAACTCAGACACGGTGAGGATGTGCATCAACTCACCACACGAGAGCAGGAACTGCTCCGATATTTCATTCAGCATGACGGGACAGTCCTGTCCCGTGTGCGACTGCAGACAGAGGTCTGGAAGGATTCCGCAGAGATCTCCAGCCGCTCGATTGACAACTTCGTCATGCGTTTGCGACGAATGATTGAACTGGATCCGTCCGCCCCCAGACATCTGCTGTCCGTGCGCGGCACCGGATATCGTTTCTTTCGCGATCCCGCAGACGACGGCTCTTCGAGCGAGTCTCCGATCTGATCCTCTCAGGCTGCTTTTCGCCTTGGATTGAAGACTTTGGAATGCGGCTGGCTGCTCTCCGTAACAATTCGCTCAGCAACTTCCCACAGCCGCGTCCGGACTTCTTCACAACTGCCCTGCAGTGTTTTTTCGAGTTCAGCAATCTCGTCGGCGATCAGCGAGATCCCTTCCCGCTGTGCACGCGGGGCTCGAAAGATCTTTTCATGAATCCGTGCTGCCTGCTGTTCCGTTTCATAAAACAACTCTTCGTACATCTTCTCGCCCGGCCGCAGCCCGGTAAACACGATATCAATATCATCCGGATAACGTTGACCGGACAGATGAATCATGTCCTTTGCAAGATCCACAATGCGTACGGGATCACCCATATCAAGGATCAGAATATCACCACCTGAGCCCAGCGTTCCGGACTGCAGCACCAGCTGTACCGCCTCCGGGATTGTCATAAAATAACGCTGCATCATGGGATCGGTTACGGTAACCGGGCCACCCTGCTCGATCTGCCGCCGGAATGTGGGCACCACACTCCCCGCAGAATTCAGCACATTTCCAAAACGAACCGTAATGAACTGTGTCCTGGAAGTCCGAGCCGCAGCCGCAAGATACTCTTCGGCAATGAGCTTGGTGGCTCCCATAATGTTGGTCGGACGGACTGCCTTGTCAGTCGAAATCATCACGAATCGGTCGACGCCACAACGATCCGCGAGGTCCGTCAAGACTCGAGTTCCGACGATGTTGTTACGGACTGCTCCATGAGGATTGGATTCCATCAACGGAACATGCTTGTAGGCCGCAGCGTGAAACACCACATCAGGGCGATGCTGCAAAAACAGCCGGCCCATGGAGACTTCATCTGTGATGTCCTCGATCAAAAACTCTGTCACCACGCTGCCAGCCAGCCCACTCTGACGCAGTTCGCGAAACTCCTGCTCAAGCTGGAAAATTCCGAATTCTGACTGATCCAGCAACATCAGCTTCGACGGTGAATACTGCAGTAACTGACGGCAAACCTCGGAACCAATGCTTCCTGCTGCACCGGTGACAAGAACGACGCGGTCTGTACAGAGTTCCTGAATTGCTTCTGAATCGAGTCGGTTGGGCTCCCGTCGAAGCAGGTCATCAATCGTGATATCTCGCATCCGAAGCTCAAATCGTCCCGACGGAATCTCGTCCGGCAACGGGACGACGTGAGTCTCTACACCCAGCTCATGACAGGACTCAATCACAGATCGTACGACTCGCCCAGGCAGTCGCGACGGAATCAAAATCATCTCGCCGCCTGTTTGGGAAAGGATCTTCTGCAGCCCCGATTCCTCACTGAAGATCTTCACACCACCAAGCAGCCCGCCGTGACGTTCACCAGCGGGTGGACTGATAATCCCGACCACCTTGAGCGAGGAATCACCGGACTGCAGAGAACTTAACAGCGAAGCAGCGTCACAGCCGGACGCATAGATCAACACTCGTCGGGCTGCCGGATTCTGAAGCCGATACCACTGTGTCCGCAACAAATTCGCGACAACACGGGTCGATAACAGCACCAGCATGGACAGCCCCGTGTCGATAAAGATCACGCCACGGGAGATCTGCGGCATCGTCTCCCGCGCAAGCTGAGCCGCGGCCAGAAACAGGCCGCAAAAAACACACAGTCCGGCAGACCAGGCAAGGTCCTGGATGGACGAATATCGCAGGTGCCGTCGCCAGTCCCGCGAGAACAAAACCACAGCAATTTTGAGCAGGACAACCGGTATCAGCGCTTCCTGAAAAACACCGACGGCATAACGCCTCTGCTCATAGTCGAAGACCTGACGGCCCGTCAGTCCCGACGGAAGATCAGCAGAACCCTCCGATGACAAACGCAGGAATTCAAGTGGCCCAATGTCAAATCGCAGCAGCACAGACAACAGAAAGACCACGGAAAAAATGGTTGCGTAGCAGCAAACTGCAACAGCCAGCCGTGCCATTGGGAGGTCCAGAGATTGGGAGACAGGCGAGAGAACAACAACGCAGGTTCTGCAAAGCAGGAATCGCTTAGCAGCCCCCGTGAGGAGACGGTCAAAGAAGATTGACCGGAAGAGACGCAGATTTTGCCGGAACACAAAAATCATGTCCAGACCAGCTTTGTGAGGCCGTTATCGTGCCGAAAACCCCTCGCAGTAGTTACTACACCCTATTTCTTCGTCGTATCGTAAATCTCCAGTCCGTCAGCTGCCGCCTTGGATTTCACGGTCACAAGTAATTGCTTTTTCTCCTCGTCAACCACCAGGACCAGCGGATCACGCTCTGCGGCATATCGCTGCATGATTCCGTTCAGACCCTCCAGAGCAGTAACTTCCCCCAAATCGAGGGTTTGGGCCATATTCTGCGTGAATCCGGCCAGCTTCAGCCCATCGCCGTCCAGTACCAGATCGGTCTTGATTGTCTCGGCAATGTATCCCAGTGCCTCCTGCAGCGGAGTTCGATTAAAGACCACCAGCACTTTCATCTTCAGGCGATCAGCCAGCTTGTCCGGGACGCGTGCACTGTCGTTCCTGACCACAGCAGTTTCCAAAGTGAAGTCTGTCACCAGCGACTGATTCCATGTCAGTACGGAAGCGGCAGCGAGGTTAGCAGCTGCATTCGGTGGTAACACCGTAATCAACCGAGCCATCCCGGGAGCGACATGCGCGCTGGTACCCATGCGAAGAGCCTGCAGCATGGCCGGAAATCGGCCGATCATCTGCCGCGTACCGAGTGTGTTCGGTCGCATGTAACGCACCGTGTCAAGAATGTCTTCCGGGAGCTTTTGTAGTTGTGCCATCATACTTCGTTGCACTTTTCTTGCCGTGCTGTCGCTACTGTTGTGAAACAGGAATTCCATATAGCAGCTGGGTTCAAGATGCATGCTCCAGCAGATTGACTCTACCTCGCCTCCAAACCAGAACAGCACCTTATCGGCAGCCGGAAGCAAGACCTCGCTGAAGACATCTTCGCGATGTGAATCCACCAGCTCGTGGTCAAACAGCAGCGAGAAATGCCGGTCATGATCAGACTGCTGAATGATGGCCTCCATATCAGGAGACGCGAGTGCTTCGCCCGTCGCGTAATCTGCCAGACTTTCTGACAGAGTGAGCGACGCGCTGACGAATGTCTCATTGTCCACAAGCAGAAATGCAGCGTCCTCGGATTCATAGACAGCGACATCCGAATCAAGATCCGGGCGCATCCGCCCGCTGAATCGACGCTCCAGGTCACGGATTGTCTGGGCTTCTGAAAGACGCACAACAACAGCGATGTCAGGCTCTGTCATTCGAGGCCCAAAGTTCATCGCAATTGTCAACTCGTCGATTTCCTGCGGAGCGTATCGCGTGCGCGTCTGAATGAAATTCTCAAGCCAGATTCCCAGATCACCCAGCAGGGCGCGAAACTCACTGATCTGAGCGTCCCGACTCCATAATTCGGAGGGGTGCAGGTGACAAATCAGGTGCGGAGTAAACGGGATGTGTTTCAGCGAAATTGGCTTGCCCGTGGTCGGGCTCAAAAGCTCTGCTATTGCATTCGATTCCTCTTCTTCTTCGCGCTCCTGTTCCCAGCCAGGGTTGCGGGCCGGCTGATTCGAAGCAACTTCGGATCCCGAATTCCTCTGTTCCAGCCAAACCCAACCTGTGACAGCCAGAGCAAGCACGCCGGTTACTGCCAGCGACGCCCAGGTCGTGCGATTGCCACCGCGACGACGACGGTTGGAAAGTCTCTCGGTCGCGGAACCACTTCCCGGAGTCGCGCCATCATCAGCCGTCGCTGAGACATTGATTTCCGGAAAGCCCGCAAATGGGCCCGAAGCTGCAACCTCTTCCTCCGCAGCCGCAGTGACCGGGACTGCAGGAGGCGTAATCGCGGGAGCATCGTCCGGAACCCAGCGGGCAGCACGCCCCTGAACCGGTGCCGCCGGCAGGGTTGGAAGTTCCTCTTCAATGTCAGTCGGCGCGGGAGGATCAGGCTGAATCAGGAATCGCTCTGAACAGCGCGGACACTTTGCCCGCCGACCAACGAGCCTGGAGTCAGGCAACTTCAGCTTCGCAGCACACGATGGACAGGAAACAGTAATGTCAGTCATGGATCGGCCTCCGCATCATTCTTTCAGCAGAGTATAACACTGGTGCAAAACACCCTGAACAGGCAGCTCAAAGAAATCCCCCAGTCCGCTGCAATCCGCTGCAGAACATTTCGACTGTCAGGAAGTATCCATGACCAGACACAACGTCGTGATTCCGGCTGATTTTCCGCCACTTGTCTCCGCCTCACCGCATCTTGAGGAATTACGTCAGGTCGCCGAGTATCAGCTGTACACCGATCGCCCACAAGACGCCTCTGAAGTCATTCGCAGACTCCGGAATGCAGATATCCTGCTCAATTCTCGCGGTAGCCTTGCCTTCCCGGAGGACATTCTGAAACAGTTGCCACGTCTGAAGATGATTGCCGTCTGCGGCATCGGTTTTGACTCCATCCACCTGCCCACAGCCACTGCTCAGGGCATCGTGGTCTGCAATGTCCCGGGACGAACAGCATCCATTGTTGCAGAACACGCACTTGCCATGATGCTTAGCACAGCTCGCAGAATTACCTGGATGAACAACTCCCTGCAGCAGGGCAACTGGAGCGGTGAACTGAGTATTCCCCTGACAGGGAAACGACTGGGTGTTGTCGGTACCGGAAATATCGGCTGCAGGATGCTACAGCTGTGCCGTGCGATTGGAATGAAAACGTCGGCCTGGAGCCTGAATCCGGATCCGCAAAAAGCAGCGCAGCTGCAATTCGATTACGTCGACCTCGAAACCCTGCTTCGTGAGTCAGACGTCGTCAGCCTGCACACACGACTCTCCGCAAAAACCCACCATCTGATTAACGCCCAACGCATCGCACTCATGAAACCCACGGCAATTCTGGTCAACACATCACGCGGGGCTGTTGTCTGCACGAAAGACCTGCTGGATGCTTTGCATAACGGTCGATTGTTTGGCGCAGCGTTAGACGTCTTTGAGCAGGAGCCGCTTGCGGCTGATGATCCCGTTCGAAGCTGCCCGCGAGTGGTTCTGACGCCGCATTCAGCCGATACCACACAGGAGGCGATCGATCTGCTGACAACCGGCTGCATTGACAACATCACGGCATTCCTTCGGGGAGAACCCCGGAACGTCGTGAACCCTGACGTGCTGAACAGACCATGACGGGATCACCCTGATCGCAGGCAGAAGAACACTTCGCCCTGCTAATCCGACCTCGATGATCGAGCAATCGAGGTCTCGATCAGCCCCATCAAGCGTTCCGCGACCTGAGGTTTGGGACCACGAAAGAACGCGATCGTCTCGGCCTCCGGAGACAGAACCTCAACGGTATTCCGGTCTGCACCAATGGCAGTGGTATCATTCAGCACAATGCAGCTGCAGTTCTTCATTCGCAGCTTGCGCATCGCATTGTTTCGAGGGTCCTGGGACTCCAGAGCAAAGCCAACAACCCAGCGATGCTCGCGCATGCCCCCCAGTTCCGCAAGCACATCAGAAGTCTCAGTCAGCTCCAGAACGACTGGCTGCCCTGTTTTGGTAATCTTCCCTGCAATGCGTTCGTGTGGACGATAATCGCACACCGCAGCAGTCGCGATGACTCCATCGCATTCCGGAAACAGCTCCAGGCATTTCCTTCGCAACTGCTCCGTCGTCTCAATCGGATGCAGCACACAACCCGGCGGTGGCGAAATCTCAACCGGCCCGGTCACGAGCTCCACATGGTGCCCCGACTGAAGCGCCGCCTGGGCAATCGCATAACCCATTCTTCCACTGCTGGCGTTGGACAGAAATCGCACATCGTCGATGTACTCTCGAGTCGGCCCGGCCGTAATCAGAATTCGCATTCCCGGTCCCCCTGATCACCGGAACGCTGGTCCGCGGTACACAACTGCACAGCGCGCTGAAAGATCTCGTCCGGCTCGGCCATTCTGCCGGCACCGACCTGACCACAACTGAGCCAGCCCTGGCCCGGCCCCACCACGTGACAGCCATCGCTGCGAAGCAGGGACATGTTTCGCTGCACTGAGGCTGCCGCCCACATTTCACAATTCATCGCAGGCGCAACAAGTACCGGGCATCTGCAGACCAGCAGAGTGGTCGTCAACAGGTCATCTGCAAGACCACTGGCAATGCGTGAGATCGCAGCGGCAGTGGCCGGTGCAACAATCGCAAGCTCTGCACGCTGTGCCAGGCCGATATGCTCGCCCTGGGGAAACTCACACACATCAAAACTGCCAACCCGGACTTCCCTGCCGGTAAGGCCGGCGAAAGTTGCCCTGCCGATGAAATTCTCGGCAGCGCGGGTCATCACTACAGTCACACCGGCACCAGCCTGCACTAAATGACTGCAAAGCTGAGCGGATTTGAAGGCGGCAATTCCGCCGGTGACGCCGAGCAGAATCTCGCGTCCAGTGAGGCAGTCTTTCATCACTCACCCTTTCCGACGCGAATACACACTGTCTCTGAAAACGGGAGCGGGCGTTCAAGGCGGTCAACCCGCCCGACATCGCATCAAAGGTCACTCAGATCCGGACCGCCGTCATCGTCGGGCGCCAGTTGATCCAGCTTGTCCACCAGAGACGACTCGTCTTCTGCCGTGCGAACGTTGTCGGAATCATCAAGATAGATCTTGTCCTGCATGATCTCAGCGACCGCAATCTCCATCAGATTACGCGTCTGCAGGTCGACCAGTGGTGTAGAACCACGATTCAGGGCCACCATTCGCTTCTGCAGCAGCGTGGAAAGACGGAATCGCCCGCCAACTTTGCGAACGATATCATCTTCTCGAAATTCATTGAGCATTGTAGTTTTTCTCCTCCGCCTTCAGGATTTCACAGATCTCGCTGACTGCGGTTTCCAGCCGATCATTGACAACAGTGTATCGATAGCGATCCGCCTGCTTCAGCTCCTGTTCAGCTGTCGCAACTCGTCGCTGTATCACCTCTTCGGACTCCGTGCCGCGAGCCCGCAGACGTCTTTCAAATTCAGCCGAGGAAGGTGTTTGGAGGAAAATCGTAACAGCTTCCGGATACTGCTGCACCACCCTCAGGGCACCCTCAACGTCAATTTCCAGGAACGCCCAACCTCCCACAGACCACGCCCGATTCAGCTCAGACCAAAGCGTTCCGTAAAGAAAGCCGGATGAGAAAACCTCTGCGTGCTCAATAAATTCACCGGCATCCAGGCGTGTTCGAAACTCCTCGGTACCCAGAAACCAGTAGTCGTCACCGTCAAGCTCACCGGGCCGGGGAGGACGGGTGGTGGCGGAAACAGACTTGATCAGCGCGACCGGAGAATCCTCCGTCAAACGCTTGACGATCGTCGTCTTTCCACTGCCACTGGGACCCGAAAGAACCACGATCCGCCGGTTTGCAGACTGAGTCATGCGACTGA
The DNA here is from genome assembly GCA_017859815.1 of Planctomycetota bacterium. GTDB lineage: Bacteria > Planctomycetota > Planctomycetia > Planctomycetales > Planctomycetaceae > SXXK01. The sequence goes on from JAFMMM010000215.1 coordinate 7,889, forward strand.
CCACCCGATGCGTTCCCGCATTACAACTGAACCCTCAACAACCTACTCCGCGTTCTGCAGAATCTCACGAATTCGCTCGATCGCGGCTTTCATCTCAACAACGCAAACCGCAATTTTCACATCATTCGCCTTCGACCCAATTGTGTTGATCTCTCGGAACATCTCCTGACCAATAAACTCCAGCTTCCTTCCTTGAGAGGTCTTGCCTTCCAACAGGTGTCGAAATTGCTCGATGTGACTGCGAAGTCGAGTAATCTCCTCATTGATGTCGCACCGGTCAGCAAACATTGCCACCTCGCGGATTGCATCCGAATCATTCAGAACAGCTCCGGAATCCACCTCGGCAACGGCCTTGCGAACTCGATCAAGAAGCCGGTCGCGATACTCACTCACAACCCCTGGTGCTCGACCGCAAACCTCCCCCAACTGCTGTTCAATCAGATCGCACTGCACCCCGAGGTCGCGCTGCATCGATTCGCCCTCACGCTGGCGAAATTCTGTGAACTGTTCCAGAGCAGCCTGCAGGCTCCCCTCAAGCACCGGCCAGACACCCTCAATATCATTATCGCTGAGATCCGTCTCCTGGATAACTCCCGGAAGGCCCAACATCCCTGCCGGATTCAGGGAGTCTGCACTTGAACTGACACCCGCAATCTTCTGCAGTTGTTCCTGGTAGGATCGCAGCACACCCTCGTCAATCCGATAACCACCGCCCGCAGAATGAAATCTCAACCGAATATTAACCTGTACGGAGCCTCGCGAAATTCGCGACCGAACCAGCTTCTCAAGATCCGCCTCATACCTCGCCGCAGCATCCGGCAGACGAATTGACAGCTTCAGATATCGGTTGTTCACGGATTTGATCTCTGAAACAACATGCACGGAGTGCTGTTCCTCAGAGCCATGCCCAAATCCCGTCATGCTTAACAGCATGGAGTACTTCCCCGGACAAATTTTGAACAGCAGACCCTCGAGATACTGCAGTGAACTCCCGGCGACACCCGGAGCCTCCAGATCAAGGCTGCAGACTCCTGACGCCGCGGATGAAAAACACGACGGCGTCACCACAGGCAATACCGGCCAGACCTGCAATCTTCCGTTTGGTCAACTGAAAATCAGGAGGCCCAAAACACCCAGCAGACATGTCTGGAATCAGGCCGCAGACCGGCACGCCAAACGGCGAGCAGCGTCGCTGGCCCCCGTGTGACATCAAAACTGCACAGAACGTTACTCGTCAGCAGCAGGTTCTTCAGCAGCAGGCTCCTCAGCAGCAGGCTCCTCAGCAGCAGGCTCCTCAGCAGCAG
>JAFMMM010000216.1 GCA_017859815.1 Planctomycetota bacterium
TGGTAAGATGTTGAAGGCGGAGTACTTCATCGAGAACATGCTGGACAGCGGAGAGAATCCGCATTCCAGTCTGGCTCCGGCGATGAGCACGCTGATTATTATCGGGCATGTGCGGGACGGTCTCGAATTGGCCGAAGCCAACGGACTGCCTCCTGCACTGCATCCGTTTATCGCGGAGCATCACGGAACGACGCTGGTGGAGTATTTCTTCAACGAGGCGGCCCGCAAGGCCGATGGTGACCACCGCACCGACGCGTCGGAATCCAGTTTTCGCTACCCGGGGCCTCGTCCGCAAACACGTGAGACGGCCGTGTTGATGCTGGCCGATGCCGTGGAAAGTGCCAGCCGGACTCTGAAAGAACCCACACCGCGTCGAATCCAGTCCCTGGTCAACGAGATTACAATGAAGCGACTGCTGGACGGTCAGTTTGATGAATGCAACTTGCAGATGAATGAGATTCGGCTGATCGAGGATTCACTGATCAAATCTCTGTTAGCCGCTCATCACGGGCGCGTGAGGTACCCGGGTCAGAAGACAGCCTGACCCCGCTGCGGTGGGGGGGAAAGACGGACAGTGCCGCAGGCTGAGGATCGGTGCCTTGAAGTGTCGACCGAAAACTGCGGAAGTTGTCACGATGAACTGTGAAGAGAGCTGGTCAGGGGCGATTTAGTGGGAACAGAGAATTACGAGGTTGCTGAAGCAACGCAGGATGCGGTGCTGGGATCACTTCGAAAGATGCGGGACGGGCTGACATGGTCAGCCGCACGAAAGCTGATGGCCGCGCGGCGGATCGGAATCAATGGGATTCTGTGTGTGGACGAGGGACGACGAGTTGTTCCAGGCGACGTAATTGAGGTGCGGGAGAAGCCATTTCCTCCTGTGCCGACTGACATCGATGTCCAGATTCTGTTCCTTGACGAAGACCTGGTGGTTGTCAACAAGCCATCCGGAATGCTGTCTATGAGACATCCGGGCGACCAGGGCTGGCGACAGAAACGCAAGCGGAGGCAGCCTTCGCTGGAGGAGGTTTTGGGGCGTCAGATTCGCTGGCGAGATTTGCAGCGGCGGAATCGAGCGGAAACTCAATTACATGCGGTGCATCGGATCGACCGTGAAACCAGCGGGATTCTGGCCTTTGCGAGAAACGAACGGACAGCGGCGGGGTTGATTGAGCAGTTTGCCTCGCATCAGCCGTTGCGGAAGTATTTTTGCGTGGTCCCGGGTCGCTTTCAGGCACAGACACTGCGATCGTGGCAGGTCCGAGATCGCGGTGATGGGCTTCGCGGCAGTGGTCCTCGAACGCGCCACGCGCGGGATATGGTGACGCACGTCAAACCGGTACGGCAGTTTCGGGAATTTACAGAGCTGGAATGTCGACTGGAGACCGGGCGGACCAATCAGATTCGGATTCAGCTCGCTGAAGCCGGTCATCCGGTGTGCGGAGACGTGCGATACCGGGGGCCGCTTGGCGTGACTCCACCCCCGGATCACAGCGGTGCGCCTCGACTTGCCCTGCATGCCGCCGAACTTGGGATTGAGCATCCAGCCACGGGACAGCATCTGACATGGCGTTTGAGATGGCCGCCGGATATGCTGCGTTGGATGGACAGACTACGATGATCAGCAAAAAAACGACCGCAACCCCAGGATGTGTGGATGTTGAAGCCTGAGAAACGGGCCGCATCAGGAACGGGAGGGGAAACTCGATTTTTGGCTGCTCCACCATGCGATGCCGCGGTGCCAATATCCTCTGTGCGGTATCGCTAACGTGACGCTGTGCGGTATCGCTAACGTGACATGGAACAGGCTGACAGCATCAACTGCGAATCAGTGGAATCATACCCCGGTCCGGGACTGCAATTGGAGAAGACGATGAATTCACGGCCATACCGCACGCTGTTCACGGCCCGGCTGCTGATTGTGCTTTCTCTCAGTCTGGCACTGTGGCTTCCGAAGTTTGCCCTCGCGCAGACGCCGGGGTTTGACGTCCCGCTGGTCTTTGGGGCAGACCCACTGGCACTGGCAGAGGAACCGGAATTCAGTGCCACGTTGAGTGCTGAAGACGACGGTGGGATCCGCTTGCACGTGACTGCAACGTTGCCTGCCGGTTGTTACATCTACTCGATGAATCCGTCATTCGACGCTGCCACAAAGATCACCGTTTCGGCTCCGGAAGGGGTCAGCACCGGAGAATGGTCGGCCGACCGGACCCCGAAGTCCGGGTTCGATGAAGATCTTGGACAGGAGATCGAGAAGTTTTACGACAAGGTGACATGGACTGCGACGCTGGCGGGACCAATGTCCGACGGGGTGATCGTGAAGGGGGCGGTCAACGGTCTTTACTGCAACAGCATGGGGTGTTTTCCGATCCAGGATGCCGTCTTTGAAGTGGCTGCGACGGACCTCGGGCTGCCGTCCGCTTCGGCACCGTCCGACGATGATCCGTCTGTGATGATGGTGATCCCGGAAATTGGAGCCGGCGCCACCGCCGAAGCGGGAGCGGTTCAGATTGAGGTACAACTCTCACCTGCCGACGCCAAAGTGGGCGACACAGTGACATTAAGTCTGCGGACGCAGGTCCGTGACGGCTGGCATATTTTTGCTCTTGACCAGGACCCGGAAATGGCCGGTTTGCCGACAGAGATTTCGGCAGTACTGCGAGGGTTGGAGGCTGTTGATGCGACGACATTCACTGCTGACAGCGAACCGGAAGTGGAAGAGCCGCTGCCGGGGTTTACACAGCGGGTGCATTACGGCGTGGTGACGTGGAGCCGACAGTTGCGAGTGACAGACGCTGATGCAGCGGTTGATGGCAGTGTGCGATTCCAGATCTGTTCCAACGGGGTCTGCAAGTTGCCGACCACGGCAGAATACCGGGTTGCCCTGCAGGGGGCAGCGGTTGCGTTGACAGAGCCCGAGACATCTGACCAGCCTGCTGCTGCGTCGACCAGCGAGGGTGTGGAGACAGCATCGGTCTCAGGGAATGCTCCCTCCGATCAGGGCCTGATCACGTTTCTGTTTACGGCCATCACTGCTGGTTTTCTTGCACTGGCGACACCGTGTGTGTTTCCGATGATCCCCATCACGGTGGCTTTCTTTCTCAAGCAGGAAGAGAAGCAGGCCGGAAGTTCACTGAAACTTGCGGTGGTGTACTGCCTTTCGATTATCGCGGCATTCACCATCCTTGGCATTGCGATGGCTCGAATCTTTGGCGAGGCCAGTCTGACAGGTCTGGCCAACAATCCATGGTTGAATGTGTTCTTCAGCATTTTGTTTATTGTCTTCGCTCTGATGTTATTGGGAGCATTTGAGATTTCGGTTCCAACGTGGCTGTTGAACTGGACCTCCAGTCGTGAATCATCCGGTGGCATGATTGGCGTGGTGTTCATGGCCCTGACATTCACGCTGGTTTCGTTCACGTGTACGTTTGCCTTCGTGGGATCATTGCTGGTGATTGCAGCTCAGGGGGATTTCCTGTGGCCGGTGCTGGGAATGCTGGGATTCTCCACCGCGTTTGCTTCCCCATTCTTCGTACTGGCTATGTTTCCGGGAATGCTGAAGCAGATGCCTCGCAGTGGTGGCTGGATGAATGAAGTGAAGTTCGTGATTGGGCTGGTGGAATTAGCCGCTGTGGTGAAATTTGCCAGCGTTGCAGACATTGGATTTTCTGCCAGCGGGATTCCGGTGGTGATCACCTACAACATTTTCCTTGTGCTGTGGATCCTGTTGTCTGCGGTTGCGGGACTGTATCTGCTGGGGTTGCGACCAGGGGCCGGCCCTAAGCGGTCCGGCGTGCGATTGATCTTTGTGTTGCTGTTCCTTGGGTTTGCGGGGCGTCTGTCAGCCGGGTTGGCAGGAATTGGCCTGCCGGCAGACCCAATCTGGAATCTGGTCGCTGCGTTTGCCCCGCCGGAAATCAGTGACGGTGACGTACAGCAGGTGGATCGTCTCGGGTGGGTGATCTATCACCACGAGTTGCCGTATTCGCTGGAGTACGTTCGCGCGATTGATTCCGCGAAAGAGCGGGGCCTGCCTCTGTTCCTCGAAATCACCGGTATCAACTGCGTGAACTGTCGCAAGATGGAACGCACTGTGCTGGCTCGCAAGGATGTTGTGGAGCGGTTAAGGACGATGGTCCTGTCGCAGGTCTATCTGGATAGTGTTCCGGGGATTGAAGACAAGGAAGAACGCGACACATTGCTGCAGGGGAACAAAGAGCTGGCAACCAACTTGCTGGGTGACGTTACGATGCCAAGTTACGCCATCGTATCATCGGACGGAAAACGCGTGCTCGCTCGCTTTGCAGGTCTGGATTCATCCGGCGGCGAGGAATTCATCCGCTTTCTGGAGGCAGGTCAGCAGCAGTGGGAGAAGGTTGCCGGCGGCAGCAGCCGTGCGGAGCAACAGCTGGTGGGGACAGATCGCTGACAGACAGCAACCGATTCGGACTGGTAGTTGACTGTTGATGGCTGTTTGACTCAGGAGAAACGACGTTGAAAATCGAGCACATGGCGCTGAATGTTCCGGACCCCCTGAATATGGCTCGCTGGTACGTTGAGCACCTTGGGTTGACCGTCAAACGTCGCGGAGTGGAATCGCCATGGGTGCATTTTTTGGCTGATGACAGTGGGACAGTGATGCTGGAGCTGTATGGCAATCCGGACGCTGCGGCGTTGTCGTTTCCGGAAGTGCAGCCACCGGCCCTGCATCTGGCCTTTGTCAGCACCGATCCTGTCGGGGACGTGCGACGACTGACTGCAGCAGGTGCCACGATTGTGGCTGATGTGCATCAGCTGGGCGAAGATACCTTTGCGATGCTGCGGGATCCGTGGGGCTTACCTCTGCAACTGGTCAGCCGCGGCCGAGCGATGATCGGCGTTGAATAGGGGGCCGAAACAAGCAGCAACAGGGTCGGTCAGCAGCATCACAGATGCCGCGTTGCGTGCAACCGCTGCCGGATTGACAGCAATCCGCGGAGGGTACAGGATGCCCACGACAGCTTCAGCTGCTCGATTCGATTTGGTCAACGCAATCAGTTCGTGGGCTGCAGACCGTTCCCAAATTCAAAGCGGTCGCGGGATTGGATGTGCGGGAATCCCGATCAGCCTGGCAGCTGAAAGGTTGGTTGATCACCAATGCTGGTGAAATTGGTGTCACCGATGAACAGGGATCCGGCATTGGGATGTCGCTGCAGTTGTTCTGCCGGCATATGTTCCACAGCGGTTGTCAGCAGCAGGCGGACCCGACCATCGTGACGGACCAACTGCGGGCAGGTGACACGCGGCGAGCCTGGACATTTCCAGACGGTCTGCGGACTTCCGTCTGCGAGGCTGTACTGACGGGCTTCACCAGCCTGTGGATCACCCGGGTCATAGAGGGCGACGATCAGGCTCTGGTGATCCGGTGTCAGAATCATGCCATCGGGAAATACGCTGCCGCTGCTGAGATCGACGACGATTTCAGCTTCCGAGACAGTACCGGCGGTGAGTGACAGTTGCCTGCGGATGATTGTTTTGGTTGGAGAATCGATGTCATACAGAGTCAACGCAGTCGGGTCATCTCCGATGACAGCTTTACCGTTGGAACAGATCTGATCGCTGCGAAGTTGAGTTGTACTTCCGTCGGACTGCCTCCACAGGTAGAGGCCGGCTTTGGGGGTTTGAAATTCCAGTTCTTTGCAGCCAAAGATCAGGTTATTGTTCCACGTCACACCATCATTAACGATTGTATTGTGTACATCGGCTTCGATGCCGTCGATCAGTGGTTTGAGCTCGGAAGTGTCCCAGTTGAAGATGCCAACACGACGTTCGAGGCCAATGACGAATTGTCCCGGCTGGCTGCACGGGAAGGCGAAGCCCGGTCGTCCCGGTAACAGGCGTGATTCAGATTTGCCGGTATGGGGATCAAGGATATTCAGGGATCCCACCACTGCGTCGGCACCGTGCTGAATGGCAACCCAGCTGATGCGGCCATCATCGAGGCAGTAAGGGCCTTCGGGCAGAAATCTCAGTTCGTCAGAATCCGGACGATGCAGTACTTCGCATTCAATAACTTTCATGAGCGGTTTTCCGGGGCTCGGGAGTTGGTGGCTGGATGGACCTGATTTTGATGGGGACTGGGATTTTGTCACAGCGGAGCATCGCGGTTGATACCGCATGGGATCGCGTGGCTGCTATTCTTCAACGTTTTCAGCGTTTGGAGTGTCGTCAGTTTCATCATTTTGCTGCTGCGGCTGATTCGAAGCTTCATCACTGTGTCGAGCTGCGGCGGTTGGCTGCTGATCATTTTGCAGCAGAGAATCAATGGCATTCCTCGCGGCTCGCTGTTCGGCCTCCTTCTTGCTGCGTCCGGAACCCGGCTGAAAGGACCGTTCCCCGATGCGAGCGGCAACAACAAATTCCCTGGCATGGTCCGGGCCGGTTTCATCCACGATTACGTAGTCCGGTGTCAGCCCCTGATCTCGCTGGGTCAGTTCCTGCAGCGTACTCTTAAAGTTCTGCAGGTTTTCGGGCTGTGCATAAGTCAGTTCTTCACTGAAGGAATTGAGCACGAAGGTTCTGGCTGCTTCCTGACCGCCATCAAGATAGATGCCGGCGATCAGGGATTCGACGACGGCCGCAAGAACGGATTCCGGAATATGCTGCAGGCCTCGACCAACAAAGATCAGCGGCCGCAGATTAAGAGTCTGTGCGACCTGAGCACAGGTTTGTCGGCTGACGATTCGACTTTTTAACTGAGTCAGAAGTCCTTCGCGTTCATCCGGGTAAGATTCGAACAGGTACTGGCAAATGATCAGTCCCAGCACCGCATCCCCCAGAAACTCCAGTCGTTCATTGGACCGCAGCCGAGTTTCCGCGGCTGAACTGTGAGTCAGGCATCGACGCAGAAGTTCCTGATCACGAAACGTATAGCCGATTCGTGACTGGCAGTTAGCAAGGATCTGTTTATCGCTGGCCATGGAAATTGAATGGTCGAGTGCCGCGTGGGCGGTTGATGTTCAGAACCGGAAGCCGCGCTGCGGACCATCTTTGGTGAGAGTCAGGATTTCAGGCCCGTCTTCCTGCATCAGGATTGTGTGTTCGAACTGAGCAGAAAGAGTGGCGTCTTTTGTGCGAACTGTCCATTTGTCACGTTTATCGAGCTGTGTTTCCCAGCCGCCGATGTTGAGCATCGGTTCGATTGTAAAGCAGGTTCCAGGCCGCAGCAGGTCTCGATTGGATGACAGTTGCGGGTAGTGAGGAATGCCGGGGTCCTGATGGAATTCTCTGCCGATACCATGGCCCTGGTATTCTCTCACGACGCCATACCCAGCGGCCGCAGCGAATGACTGAATTGCTCGGCCGATTTCCGTGACCGTTCCATTGGGGCGAGCAGCATCGATCCCGACATAGAGCGAATCGAGAGTCACCTGAACCAGTTTCCTCGCGTCCTCGGAAACGTCACCGATCAGAAAAGTTTCGGACTGATCACCGAACCAGCCGTCGACAATTGTTGTGATATCAACATTGACGATATCGCCGGATTTCAGCGGGCGGGTATTGGGAATGCCGTGACACACCACTTCATTCACACTGGTGCAAATTGACCTGGGGTAGCCGCGGTAATTCAGGCAGGCGGGGATATGTCCATGATCGTGCGTGTACTCCGTTGCCAGCTGATCGAGTTTCTCTGTTGACGTACCTTCGATCACGTGAGGACGCAGAAAGTCCATCAGCGTCGCATTGAAACCGCTGGCAGCCCGCAGCCCATCCTGTTCTTCAGTTGTGAGATACAGAGGGATGCGTTTCTTCAAAAGGCCCAAGGCTGTTTTCCTGGTTGAGTTCTGTTGACGTTGGAATCGATTATCGTTTGCGAGGCAGTGAAGTCAACTCGGTCCTGAACAGACGGTGTCGCCGCAGACGTCCGCGTCACTGTTCCTGTTTGGTCAGTGGATTCGGGTCACCATGCTGAAGATAAAGGAGCAGATCCAGAATTTCCTGCCGGGAGTAAGTGATCAGCAGGTTTTCCGGCATTGTTGAGGTTGCCGAGGCGACAAGTTCATCAATGTCATCACGGTTCAGCGTCACGGCTGAGTCCGATTGCAGGGGATTTGGAAGCAGCGTGACCGACTGCGCTGATTCGGCTGTCTTGATTCCTGAAAGGGCACGTCCGTCGGTAAGGACGGCAACCCACGTTTGATAGTCGCGGTTGATCTCCGTCGATGGCTGCAGGATCTGCTGCAACAGGCCATGCCCGCGATACTTTTTGGAAACGGCTGTCAGGTCAGGCCCCAGCGGAGAGCCCTGGTTGTTCATCTTGTGGCACCGAATGCAGCCCGCTTCGGTAAAGATTCGAGCACCCCGTTCAGCAGACGAGTTGTTTAACTGATCGGCCGCATCGGAAAGGTCGTTCATGGTCCACATACGCACGAAACTTCGGGTCGGAGTGAGATTGACCTCGGGCAAAGGTTCTGCGTCGGGAATCACAAACAGGGCCGCCTGCATGACGCGCCAGTGGCCCGGATATGTGCAGACCAGTCGGTACTCACCGGGTTCCTGAGGAGCTTCAAAGAACATTGTGTAGGTGTCACCCGGCTGCAGGATGGGGGAGAAGCAGATTTCCCTCGGGTCATCCGGGACATAGTGCGTGGCAATCGCTCGGGGATTGCTGGCGAGCTGCATGGATCGGGTTCCGAAATCGTCGATCGCATCCGCTCGAACAACCGCAACATTGTGTGGCATGCCGGGGTCGGCATTGTGGAATGCGAGGGAGACACGTGCTCCGGGCGCCACTCGCAGGATCTGCGGGGTGTACTGCAGTCCCGGTGCTGCCTCGACAGACAGTTTCTGCGAACTGGAGACCCAGCCAAAATTCGTGCCGTACTTTTCCTGTTCTGTCAGTCGCGGATCCTGCTGAGGAGTTTCCGGCCGGGGAAAGTCCGGTACGGGGCGCCGTTTGACGGCTGCATAGCCAGAGAAGTCGGTGAAGTCTTCACGCTGGCTGAGGATGGTGGCAAACAGATCCGACTGAAAATCACTGCCGGTGGCCGTCCGAAACTGAGCGTGAAAATGAAACTGCATGACCGGATGCAACTGTGGGATTTCAACGAAGACGGA
>JAFMMM010000217.1 GCA_017859815.1 Planctomycetota bacterium
CACGTCCCCGCAGGGAGGCAATGCCGAGGCGACCATCCGGCAGCCATGTCATCCCAACAGGCATGATGCGAGCGGGCAGCGGCAGCGTCGTCCCCGCAAAGCCCGGGATCGATGAAATCGCCTGTTCTGTGGCTATCAGCGGAGGCACAATCACCGCAGTACCGCCTGCACCTGCAACCGCATTGACAGTTGCCACAAAGCGAACCGGCGAATTCATCTCCAAAGCAATCGCCCCGTCCCTCGCTGTTGCTGTTCCCGGCAACAGTTGTGCTGACTTCAGCAGGCCCCCTTCCGCAATCACCTGCCAGTCCGGATATTCCAGCACCGCGTTCGGCGGGCCGCTTTCAAGTTCCAGTACCATCCTCAATGCAGGATCATCAGATGACGAATCGTCCTCAATCGATATTCGCAGCACTGCCTCACTGAGATTCGTTCCTGAATTCCAGGCGGTGCGGGCACTGTGAGGTGATTCATCAGCCGTTGCAGCTTCGCCAAAATAAAACCGCTGTCGAAAGACCACTCCACGTTCAGTCCGCCGCCAGTCCAGCAATTCAGCCAGACGACTTTCATCCGCAACAGCCTCCAGCCGTGTGCCGTCCGACAGGATTAATCGCGGCAGCAGATTTGCCTCGGATGTCGTGAATACCGGGACCCCCGCGAGATCCCAAAACCAGCTTTTGCCCTCAGTGCGTTGCCGCGCAAATTCGCCATACACAACTGATTTCAAACGCGAACGATCAAGGTCGAAAAGGACACTCAAGCGGTTCTTCAGCCCGACTGCCATCGCCCTCGCGGTTGACTCGGTGACCTTCGCCCCCTCCTCCAGAAAGACGTCCCGGATAATCCGGGGGGATTCCCCGGGCTGAACCGCCACGGTCTGCTCGTAGCGACTGACAACCGTCGGTGGTACGAATTCAGAATCCGCCAACGCCCGCCAGAGAGTGACAAACTGTTCCGGCAGCGTCTGTGGCGGATCATGAGCGACCGGCCGGCGAATTGCCGGCATCTCAATGCCGCGCAGCACTCGTATCGGGTTCCGCATCCACCGCAGGAAGTACTGCGGACGAATTCGACTGCCCATCAACATCAGGTCCGAACCACGAGTTCCCGGGGCCACGTTTCGCGGCGCGAACTTTCCAGCACTGTGACAGGCGATGCAGTTAAATCCCGCCGCTCCGGCAAGGTGGTTTCCTTCCAGTAATTCCGTACTTGACGCCCGACGCGTTTTCCACGGGACACTGCCAGCGAAGAGCTCACTGCGTATCGAATCCGCTGACGCGGGAATCCGATCTTCGGCAATCAGTAAGCCGGTCAGTTGAGCGACATCCTGATCCGACATTCGAAATTGAGGCATTCGGGTTAACAACCAGGGCAATCGACGAACCTCAGACTTTCCCTGTACTGATGTTTTCAGGACCGGATCTCGCAGTCTGTCCCCGATCGCTGTGAGGTCCGGTGGAATCAGATCTTCGCTGCGGCCGCGAAGCTCTGGATGCAGAGCTGAAAGTGTTCCGGCGATTGCTGACAGTCCGGAGACAGCGTCCCGATCGTGACACGAAAGACAACCGTTGCGATGCAACACAAACTCCGAATTCCCGACCACAGGCTCAACCGGGCCAGTGACAGTCGAAAACCATGCTCGGATCGCCTGCTGCTGCGATTCACTCAATGCCCAGGCCGGACGCCCTTGCAGAGGATCAGCGGGACCGCTGATACAAGTGCCACGATCTGATTGCACGCTGCCCGCCAGTTTTCGAAATGGCAACGGGGTTGCAGAATTCTGCTCGGGAAGTTTGTGACAGGAGCCACATCGTGACTGACGCACCAGCGCCGCACCTCGCGCAACATCACCTGGCAGCTGATCTGCATGTCGGTCTGCAGCGTTGTCACCTTCTGACAGGACCGCAGCAAGCTGACGCCGTTCTTCCGCAGTCAAACTGAATACCGGCATCCGATGGTCAGGATTGATTTTCCCCGGATCCCGCAGCCATAAATCGATCCACTCAGCCGATCGTCGCAGGTGATCCCCAAACAGAGCCGGTCCCCCGTAGGCCACCGACACTTCTGCACGAGTCTCGTCCGGACCGGATTGATGACAGGCTGAACAACCCAGCCCCAGCAGGAGTTTCTTACCAGCATCCTGATCTCCGGCTTTCAAGGTCAGCTTGCCCGCATCAGAAGCAGCCGCGCCGCCCGATCGTAACCAGGCCGTGATGTCTGCAGCCTGCTGATCCGAAAAGCCAAATGCCGGCATGCCATGGCTGCTGCTCGCGATGGTCAATCGCTGACGTATTGATGCGTCGTCCGACCATTTGACGGACTGTGACAGATCAGGAGCCGCCAACGAATCCGCCGGCCCCCAGCCGGTATGGCAGGCCGAACACCGCAACGCATCAGTGAGCTGACGCCCCATACCAACCGCAGCCGATGCTGCTGCCGCCTCTGAGTTGATCGGCTCGTGTGACAGGCACTCAGGCGGTATTGGCTCAAGCGTAAATGACGAAGCTGACCAAAACAGGCGAAATCCCGGTTCCGCAGATGCCGCGCCACCATCCCGATTGCGATAGCGCACCTCAAACTGATGATCTCCGGCCGTCAGAGCAACAACACCGCCGCTCTGAAATGACTTGTCACCGGAGGCCTTGAGAACCGTGTGCCCATCAATCTGGACCTCAACCTCGCCCGAAATCGTTGCGTGAAACTGGTGATCACCAGGCTCCCGAACCAGCAACAGTCCGCTCTGTACCCCTGTCACTTCAGGAGAGAATCGTCCGTCCAAACGCTGGTCACTTCCTCTGGCCCCGGCACGAAACACAATCTCCGAGGTGACATGAGTGCCCTCGACCAACGTCTGCAGCAGACCCGGGCGAGGATCTTCCGGATCCTGCGCACGCAGCCGCAGCAACGGCAACTGGAGGCAGAGAAGAACAGCGGCACCAACCGCAAGCAATCGACCAGGGCGTCGTCTGTATTCGAACATCGAGATTCTCTCCGGCAGAACTCCACCAAACACGACGGGTAGAGCAGCCCGGGATCATACCCGAAGCGGACCGGAAAGTTCGAGCCATGCGTTGCGGAGTGGCGTGTGCAGGCGAACCGGCCGTTGATTGAAGAGACGGTCTCAATCAGGAAGCAATACAAAAACAGGCCGGGGGTGGCAGCCATCTGTCCAAAAACGCATCCATGCGTTTATGGGACAGATGACTGCGACCGACAGGTCACCCCGACAACGGCTCGCATCCGTGCTGCCGTCAGTTCTGCCAGGCCCGGTAAGACGTGGCAAGCTGCAAAGTTCTCCGCTTCCGTGCGACGAACCTCGTTCGTTTGTCCGATCGTCCGTGATCGGCACTATGTTTCCTTCAACCAATGTTTCAGACCTGCGGATCTGCACTGCCGCGCGGAAGTGTCATATCCAGAGCGGCCGCTGTCAGTTCGTCAAACTGCGAACTGCAGTCCGAGAGAAATTCTTTCCAACGTTCACAATCCCAAATCTCAATGTGATCCTGAACGCCAATCAGAACCGTCTCTTTGCCCAGCTGTGAATGACGAATCAATCGTTCTGGAATTCGTATTCGCGACTGACTGTCAACCTGAACACGCTCAGATTGAGCATAGAAGAACCTCAGATATCGCCGAACCGCTTCCCGGCCCTGCGACAGACGAACCATCCGAGCAGCAAACTCCTCAAATCCACGGCACGAATACAGGGATAAGCAGCCCTCGTTACCCGGACACAAATAGAGTTCATCCAGTGACTGGTCACCGAAACCGTCCTTCAACGGACGCGGAATGGCCAGACGCTGTTTGGAATCCAGGGTGCGTTCGTAGGTACCCGTCAAAGCCATGTCGGAAGAGACCGTTCAGGAAATGCCCTGTCGAGAAAAATGAAGCAGGCCTATCCTGCCCCACAATTCCCCACAAACCACCACCACAGGAAATGTATCCGCCACTTCAGTGATCTTCAAGACGGGGTTCCGAACTACAGAGCGGCATTCCCGAGGACGACGTTCGTAGATCGTTACCAGTACTTGAGATAGGGTTTTCAGCTTTTTTGAAATTTGCAATTTCGTGGTTTCGATGTGGGCCGAAGCGGCGGCCACAAAAACACCACAAACCGTTACTGAAAAACAACTTACAGCAACACAGAAATCCAGCAGAGAGGGTCAACGGGGGGACTGCAGTGCGCAACTGGCTGCGGCGAGATGCTGCTCCGGATACGGAACCGGATTTCCACGACACTCAATTGACGCAGGATTCTGATGAGCCCGCCGGTGATTGCATTCGTCGACCGTGGAGTATCGCGGAGTTGCAGCCAGCGATCGTCATGGCTTCCCTCGCTGCGTGGATCTTGGAGAGCTGGACTGCAAGCCACCCAATGGAACCTGCGTTCATTCGAGTAGAATCCATCGCTCTGATATCATTTCGTACGGCGACGCAGGACCGCTCGCCGGGTTCAACTCGTAAAACAGAACAAAACATGCCTCGCTGGAAAATTGCTCCTATGAAAAGCTCGCGGTCACGTTTTTTGATCCTGCTCATCGCACTTCAAGCGTCCGTTTCCGGCGGAGTTGCCGCAGAGGATCCGCGTGATCCTGCGGCGCTGTTCCCGGAGACGACCGCTCTGCTGGCTGAGATTCCGAAACCGGCAGCATTGGTCACAAAACTTGCAGAGCACCCGCTTGTCGCACAACTTCAGGATCACCCCCTGGTCCAACAGGTTCTGAACAGCCCGCAGTATGCGCAGGCCCAGGCACCGCGACTGATGGTTGAGGCACAACTGCAGATGAAATGGCATGAGGCACTTGCAGCGTTGACACAGCAGTATGCGGGCGTTGCGGTGGATTCTCGGGACCGATCCGTCACCGTCATCATTCGCGGGCGGGACGCTGAGTTGATGGAGAAGGTCCGAGCCAGCTTTCTCGAACTAACCCGTCTGGGCAATCCTCTTCCGGAGGGAGAAAATGAATATCGAGGCGTCTCGCTCTATCGCATTGGCGGCGCTCGCGCAATGGTTGTGCGTGACTGGCTGATCCTGAGTACTTCCGCAGAGACTGGACGTGGGATTCTGGATCGGTTGCTGGAAGCGGAAGAATCTGCATCGCTGTCTCTCAGCACATCACTGCAGGCCTGTCGAAAAACTGCCGTGAGCAGCAGTGCCGATCTTCGCGTGCTGCTTGACCTCAACGCAGTCAAACAGGCACGACCGTTCATGAGAGCGGCGACTGCTCAGGCGCCTAACCCTTTGGTCGAATTGCTGCTCGGCGGCATTCAGACTGTTGTACGTGACGCCGACTGGGCAGGGGCAGGCCTGAATATTGCGGACGAATCCCTGTCACTGTCAGCAATTCTTCCGCTGAATCCGGATGAGATTCCTCCCGAGCGCAGATGGTTTTTCGGTCCGGACTCTGCAGGAACCGCTGCCAGCCTGCCACAGGTCCCGGACATGATTGCCACAGCTGCACTCTATCGGGATGCATCGCAGATGTGGCTGTACTCGGGCGACCTGTTCTCTGAGCGCACCAACGATCAGATTGCGGCAGCCGAAAGTGTTTTGGCGACACTCTTCAGTGGCAGGGATTTTGGTGAAGAGGTACTTGGTTTGCTGGGGCCGGAGATTCGAATTGTCGTTGCCCGTCAGAATCCTGAAGCCCTGCAGCCACGGCCAACAGTTTTGTTTCCGGCGTTTGCGATCGTTGTGCCGCTCAAAGACCCGGAGACGATGTGGCCCGAGTTGCGACGCACGTTTCAGAGTCTGCTGGGCTTTGTGAATGTCACTGGGGCACAGGAAGGCCGTCCTCAGCTGGACTATGAAACAGTCTCGATTTCCGGCGGCAGCATGCTGACGTCTTCCTTTGTTGCTCCTGCAGAAAAAGACGCCGCGGGCATTGTCCCCGTGCTTTACAACTTCTCGCCAACCGCCGCATCTGCACAGGGGGAGCTCATTCTTTCGTCCTCGCGGTCACTGGCAGTAATGCTTGCGGATGCGTTGGAGGGGCATTCCGATCCTGAACCGGCTCATACTTCGCTGAGCGTCGCCGTTTCTCCGCTGCAGCGTATACTCCAGGACAATCAGCCCCAGATTACGGCAAACAGCATGCTGGAAAAAGGGCTTTCACAGACCGAAGCTGACGCAGAATTCCATACGCTGATGAGTCTTGCGGAATTGTTTCAGTCCGTGGACTTCGGAATTTCCGCTGCTGCCGAAACTCAGGCACTGCAAGCTCGACTGAAGATTGCCTTGCGGCGGGCTCAATCGGAGCAATTACGGGAATCAGGAGTTAACCGGTGATCAGAATGTCGGAACTTTCACCCTTACCAGCCAGTGAAGCGTGGATGCCGTTTCGTCCCGGCATCGATGGCGACTGGAATGTCGCTCAGGCCGCACACCTGTATCGCAGAGGAGGGTTCGGAGCACCTCTGGAGCAGTTGCAGCAGGCTGTCGACCAGTCACCGGATCAGGCTGTCAGCGGTCTGATCGAGGCAGTTGAACCGGACACCTACCGCAGCACAATGGCAACGCTGGCCCACGCCGCGGCGGCATCTGGTGATACTCGATCGCTCGCGGCATGGTGGCTGCGAAGAATCATCAGTTCCCCCGCCCAGGCGCAGGAGAGGCTGGTTCTGTTTTGGCACGGTCACTTCGCCACAAGTGCTGAAAAAGTCACCGACGTATCGCTGATGCTGCAGCAGAATGAACTGCTTCGTACTCATGCAATGTCCGGATTTGAGCCATTTGTCCAGGCGGTTTCTCAGGATCCGGCAATGCTGCTTTGGCTGGACGCAGCGGCCAGTCGCAAGGCTCACCCAAATGAAAACTACGCCCGCGAATTGATGGAGCTCTTCTGCCTTGGCGAGGGGAAGTACACAGAGCAGGATATTCGTGAGGCTGCACGTTGCTTCACAGGCTGGGAAGTACGCCGAAAACAATTCCGGTTCAATCGCTTTCAGCACGACAACGGCAGTAAAACCGTTCTTGGAGTCACCGGCGAATTTGGAGGAGAAGACGTTGTGCAGGTGGTTCTGCAACAGTCTGCTGCTGCTGAGTTCCTGATCTGCAAACTGGTTCGTTATTACCTGCGAGACGACATCGCGGATGTCGTGAATCTTTGTCAGCCACTGATTCGCCAGTACCGGGACAATGGTCTCGTTCTCAAGCCGATTCTCAAACAGATTCTCAACAGCCGACTTTTTCACTCCCCGTGGTGCGTGGGGTATCGGGTCAGATCACCAATTGACCTCGCCGCCGGTTTGCTCCGTTGCTTCGCGGGCTCAGCCAATACCGTGCAGCTTTCCGATCAGACGAAGGAGGCCGGTCAGGGGCTGTTTTTCCCACCCGGAGTGCAGGGGTGGGATGAGGGCAGGGCATGGATCAATACGTCAACTCTGCTGGGCCGCAGCAATCTGATTGCTGAAATGCTGGCAGACTCCGCCACGCGATTTTCCGGACAGTCGCCCGCGGACTACGTACGAGACAAGTTCTCCGACAACGCAGAGACGATCGTGCGGCAGATCCAGGATCTGCTTTTTTCCCGACCAATCCCCGGATCAACAGCGGCACAGGCGGTGGAACTGCTGCACCGCCGCACGGACCAGTCAATTCGTGAAGCGCTTCAACTGTTGTGTTCCATCCCTGAGTTTCAGCTTTGCTGAGTCGACCTGATACCAAAACTGGTTTTGTGTGGAGTTAACGGCATGCCCAACAGCCGCAGACAGTTCCTGAGTAGATCAGCATCAGCTGCCGCGATCACCTTTTCCGGACGGCTGCCTGTACCGCTGCTTGCAGCAGTCGAAAAGAAAAAAGCCCCTGTCGTTCTGGTAGTCATTGAACTGCAGGGCGGTAACGACGGGCTGAATACGGTGGTGCCGACCAGCAGTGAAACTTACCGCAGGCTGCGTCCGAACACCGGGATCGCGGCTGGCAATACGCTGTCAATTTCCTCGGATTGCGGATTCCATCCCCAGTTGCAGGGCTTCGCGGAACTGCTCGAACAGGGAAAACTGGGCATTGTGAACGGAGTTGGCTATGACAACCCCAACAGATCCCATTTTGAGTCCATGGATATCTGGCATACGTGCCAGCGGAGCGGTGATCGCAGACCCGAAGGCTGGCTGGGGCGATGGATCGAATCCGCTCAGCGCCCAGCGGGCGATTTGACCGCACTGCATCTTGGCGATCAGCAACTTCCGCTGGCATTGAAATCGCAGCAACGGCCGGTCCCTTCCATTCGATCAAAGGAGCAGTTTCGACTGCGGGCTGCGAATGCTGATCAACTGCAGCAACAGTTACTGATCGCCTCCGAAACTGCAGAATCGACTGACGACCTGCTCGGTTTTATTCGCAGCTCCACAAGTACGGCCCTGCAAACCAGCCAGCGTATTCAGGCGATCGGACGCCGCAGCACCACTGCCACCGTCTGGCCGGACGGAAACCTGTCTCGCAAACTGCAAACGGTTTCAGGCCTGATCCGGGCCGGACTGGAGACATCCGTTTATTATTTGTCACTTGGCGGATTCGACACGCATGCTCAACAGCCGGACGTACATGGACGACTGCTAAGACAACTGGGTGATGCGACTGCGGCATTCATGCGTGATCTTGCCGAAACGGAACATGCCGATCGTGTGATGCTGATGTGTTTCAGTGAATTCGGGAGACGCGTTGCCGAAAATGCCAGTGCCGGAACTGACCATGGTACGGCCGGGCCGGTGTTTTTGATCGGCAATCAGGTACTGGCAGGACTGCACGGAGATCTGCCAGACCTCAACCAGCTGGAAAACGACGACCTGAAATACCACACGGACTTCAGGCAGGTTTATGCCGATGTGCTCGAAAACTGGTTCCAGACAGATTCGAGGGAGATTCTCTCCGGTTCCTGGCTACCATCAGGGGCTATCAGGTCCTGAACAGCTACTCCTGATAGTTTGCTGACCGTCTCAAACCTGCAACCGACGAACCTGCGAGCCGTCCCAGTGCCACTCACCACCTTCTTCATTGCCTGGTCACAGCTCACTCACCAGCGAGTCAAACTGGTGGTGGCCACGGCTGGCGTCGTTGTCGCCGTGATGCTAATGCT
>JAFMMM010000218.1 GCA_017859815.1 Planctomycetota bacterium
TCCCACGGCGAGGCAGGTCCGTCCGATATTCCCGGTGTTCTGAGGAATTTCCGGGTGATGCAGGACAATGTTCAGCAGCGGATCAGCCATCGGGGAAACAACGAATTCTATTTGTTGAACTGACCGGGGCGAAATCCGGGATCGCTGTGACCCTGCAGCTGATCAATACCAGTCAGCTGGACCATCAGCAGGGATTCCCGAGCGGAAAACCCGGTTTCGGGGGAGAAGAACAGGCGACCGACCGTATTCGGAGTTTCAGAAGCTGCGCGTCCGATGACAATGATCTCACCTGGCATTAACCGCAATTTCATTTGCAGCTCGTAGACGGGGTATTGATTTTGGCGAATCGGCAGCTGTTCCTGTTGGTCAACAATTGTCAAACGCGGTGTTGCTCGCCCTGTGTAGACGACAGGCATCAGACTGACCTCGACCCAACTGGGGTAGATTTCTTCGACCCGGGCTTCGATCGTGCATCTGAGATTACCGGCTTCGCGCAATGACTGCAGTTGTGGAATTTGCTGCACAGCCTGCAGAGGCAGGTTCAAACCGCTTTGGACATCCAGAAAGCTGTTTCCTCCGGAGAGCAGCTGAAAGGGGACGCCAAACGAGCTGTTTTTTGTCGTTCCCTCATTCATGGAACTGGCATCGAGATGTGCAGTCCGCGGACGGGACTCGCGGCCTGCTTCCTGCGCCAGTCGTTTGAGAATCCACGGAGTTGAGCTTCCGGCGACTCCGACTCGCAGTCCTGCATCATTGAGTCGTCGGCGCTGCTCCGGACCCATGACACCGCTTTCATCCAGCTCTTCCCATGCCAGCTGCAGGATACGCTGGTCCCCGCGGGGACCGCGGGGAACACAGGATTCCAGCCTCGCCAGCTGGAGCACAGGCCCGAAGTGTTCCGGTGGTGTGTCCGCCGAATTGAGATCGGCGAAAAATGAGCCAACGGATTTGTTGCCTGCCGTAAACGAGCGGAACAGATCGCAGCCTGCTGCAGAGCACAGCAGCGTTGCGAATGCAGCTCGTCGCGTGAGAGGCATGGCAGGTGTTCCGAGGTACAAATGTTGGCTGCAGTCGCGGTACCGCGAACGCAAGCCGTTCCTTGAGCGGGGGTTCCGTCCATGAAACCAATCCGCAGATCGCCGAAACCTAGGGAAAAACCGTGGTTGGAGTCAATGTCAGCTGGTCGGCAACTGTTGCGATGTGTTGGGAAACAGCGGGATTTCAGTAGTGAGGCGAAACTTTGGGCACGGGATGAGTCGCCCGTTGGGTGCCGGGGAACTCCTGTTCTCTCCCGGATTCACTTCGTTTATTCTGTGCGAGGGGAATGCGGCAGGGCTGATTCGCCGCTGGCGACAAACAGGGATGGAGGCATTCATGCAGCAGCCGACGGTCCGAGCGGGACTGGGACATGACACGCATCGAACAATCTCGGGACGACCGCTGATTCTTGGTGGCGTACAAATTGATGATGCCGACTACGGTCTGGACGGACACAGTGACGCGGATGTCCTGCTGCATGCGGTCACGGATGCGTTGCTGGGTGCTGCCGGACTGGGAGATATTGGCGAGCACTTTCCGAATACCGACGCGGAGTGGCAGGGGGCCGATTCGGCACTGCTGCTGGCTCAGGTGGTCCTGCTGATCAGGAACAGGGGCTGGCTGATCGGGAATCTGGACTGCACCGTTCATGCTGAGCGTCCGAAGCTGGTGCCATGGAAACCGCTGATTCGCAGTCGTCTGGCGGAATTACTGCAACTTGACGAGGAGAACGTCAGTGTGAAGGCAAAGTCCGGAGAGAAATCCGGTCCGGTAGGCCGGGGCGAGACTGTCACGGCAGACGCCATCGTGCTGCTGTTTGCAGAACATCCTGCGGGAGCGACAGAGGGGGAGAATTCCTGAATGTCGGATGGGCAGGAGACACTCGTCGCTACGGAGGCTCGGGGGCGATACCTTGGGGTCGACCCGGGTTTGGCACGAACGGGTTACGCTCTCATCAGCCGAACCGCTCGCGGGCCCGTGCTGCTGGAAGGTGGCGTCATTGAAACGGATCGCAAAGCGGCCCTGCATCTGCGTCTGAAGGAACTGGCGGAGGGGTTGCGGGAGGTGATCGAGGAGCTGAAACCGGACGTCGCTGCCATGGAAAAGGTCTTCGCAAATCCGCGAAATCTCAAATCCTCACTTCTGCTTGCACAGGCACGGGGTGCGTTACTACTGACGCTGGCAGAAGGCCGACTCCCGCTGGTGCAGTACGAACCGACACGAATCAAGCGTCTGCTGACGGGCAGCGGCCGGGCACCAAAGGAGCAGATTCAGATGGCCATTTGTCGCGAACTGCAGCTCAAAAAAATGCCCGAGCCGCATGACGTTGCAGACGCATCGGCCATTGCTTTGTGTCTCTATCATTCGCTCAGGTTCGCAGCGTGAGAACTGCTTCCGGCGCTCACTGATCATTGCCGTTTCAAAAGAAAATCGAGTCAGAACATGATTACAAGAATCTCCGGCCTGCTGGTGGCCCTGAATGAATCGAGTGCAACTGTCCGAGTGGGTGGTTTCGATTACCAGGTGTTGGTTCCCGATGTGGTGCGCAGGCAGTTGCAGTCTCGAGTTAACGAAGAGATTGTGCTGCGAACGATGGAGTTTCTGGAAGGGAATCCGCAGCAGGGCCGACTTGTTCCCAGAATGATTGGTTTCACCAGTGAAGCAGAGCAATCCTTCTTCGAACACTTCTGTTCGGTTGATGGAGTGGGGGTTCGCAAGGCTTTGCGTGCAATGGTTCGGCCGGTTCGTGAGATCGCAGTTGCCGTGGAAGAGCAGGACGTGAAGGGCCTGAGCGCACTGCCTGGAATTGGCCCGGCCATGGCCGAGCGGATCGTTGCCAAGCTGCGGCGAAAGATGACTCGGTTTGCGCTGATGGCATCCAGCGAGGTCCCTGTTGCCAGCGATGCTCCTGCTGATCTGGTTGCTGAGGCCTTCGAGGCACTTGTCAGTGTCGGACACTCGCCTCAGGACGCTCGAAATCGCATTGAATCGGTGGTGGAAGGAGGTCGCAAGTTTCGCACGGTCGAAGAGGTCCTCACGGAGATCTATCAGAAACAACGCAGCTAGCCACTGTGATTCAGCAACACCAGTGCTGTACGCACTGCCGGAAGAATTCCGTGCCCCTGTCCAGCTGATCCAGTGCAATCCATTCATCGTCTGTGTGAGCCTGTGCGATACTGCCGGGGCCAATCACTGCGACCTGGGACAACTCCGTCAGAATTGCGCCGTCCGTACCGTAAGCGGCGGTGGCGGGGGGAGATCCACCGGAGAGCTGCTGCAGTTCCTGGATGAACGGGGAATCAGCGGGCGTATCGAGCGGTTCTGACGAAAAGACGAGTTCAGCCTGCAGCCCGCATTCTGTGGCGACCTGCATCAGTCTGCAAACGGCAGCATCGGCATCCTGCCCGGGCATGGGGCGGAAAAAGATGCGGCATCCGGACTCGGATGACGTGATGTTGATTCCTGAATTGTTGTCGTGCAGCAGCAGGTTCAGCGACGTGGTCGGAGGTGTGAATCGGTGGTCTATCCATGCTGCAGACGATTCCATTTCATTCCGCAGTGCCAGCACCTCCTGAAGAAACGGGATCAGAGCAAAGTTGGAATTGTTACCAAGTCCGGTACTGGAGTGAGCTGCAGTTCCCTGCGAGTCAACATTGATGGTCCGTCCGCCTTTGTGAGCACAAACCACCCTGAGCTCCGTGGGTTCGCCAATAATCATGGGGGTGTCCGTACGGACAATTTCACGATAGAAAACCGAGTCACTGACCAGTCGCCGCGCGCCGAGCATGCCGACTTCTTCGTCCGCAGTTGCTGCGAACCAGAACGTCTTTTTTAGACTGCTGCGATCCATGGCCGCCAGCGCGCCCAGCATACAGGCTACCGGTCCCTTCATGTCACATGAGCCGCGGCCATAGACGCGATCTGCAGTGACGTACGCCGTCCATGGATCTGCCGCTGCAAAGCTCCAGGAATCCACGGGGACGACATCGGTATGCCCGCACCAGGCCAGCCCGGATTCCAAGTCGCTGCCAAGACGTCCAACCACGTTGCATTTGGTGACACCATTGTGGTCAATCCATGCAGTCCGTTCGGTTTGAAATCCCAGCTCCTGCAACCACACGTCCACCTGATCGGTAATCGCGAGGTTGGATTCGGAGCTGACGCTGGAGAAGGACAGCAGGGTTTTCAGATAATCCAGTGTTTGGCGGGGCACGGTGTTTCTGCCTTGAATCGTATTCGCAGGACTGCCGAACCTGACACGAGGCTGACGGGCCTGCATTTCCGGTCTGTCTGTACGAAGGTTAAGACCACTGACTGCGATACTGGTGCAAAAAGATACCTGACGAGACCGCCACGTTCAGCGAATCCGTCCCATTGAGCATCGGGATTGTCACACTGTCTCCGGGGAGTTTTTGCAGGCCTTCGGTTACGCCGTCGTACTCGTTCCCGAAGACCAGCACGGAGCGTTCCGGAAACGCGTAGTCCTGCAGCCGAATTGCCTCCGGCTGCAGGACGGTACGAACGATCCGGAATTGAAACTGATTTGACAGCTGCGTCAGGGTGACGGGCATTTCTGCCGGCTGAAGAACCGGGAGGAATAAGACGTTTCCCATGGACACTCTGAGCACACGGCGGGAAAAGGGGTCCGCGGAATCCCTGGTGAACAGAGCTGCCGTGGCTCCGAACGCAGCTGCAATTCGGATTAATGCTCCAGAGTTTTCCGGGTCTGTGATGTGCTCACCGGCGATGATGATCGACGGCCCGGTGCGGGGAATCAGTTCTGACAATTCCACGTCCGGTCGTCGTTCGGCACAGGCAATTACACCGCAGTGAAACGGGAAGCCCACCAACTGTTCAGCAAGTTCAGGAGTTGTCCGCATGACGTGGATGTCGGGCGGCAGCAGTCCTTCGAATGCAGCAAACTTTCGGTCACTGATGAGCAGGTGACGAATACGGAAGTCACTGTTCAGCAGCCGTTTGACAACGGTCGGACCTTCAGCAACGAAGACACGCTGATCACGTTTCCCATTGGTTTCGCGAAGATTGCGATAGATCTCCAGCCGGGGATCATCGAGGCTGGAGATGCGTTCCACCGCCAGCATCGGACTACTCTCCGGCTTTCCGAACGCCAACAGTCAGCAACAGGTTGGCCCACAGCGCCTGGTCGCCGGTCTGGATCGTCAGGACATGATCACGGGAATCGACAGCGTCGTAGAAATCCCAGCGGGAGATGGGGCTGAGTTCAATATCCATTCCAGCAGTACTCAGGATTTGACGGTAGTCGTTCCAGACCGGTGGGTCTTCGGGGAGTCGGTAAGGGTCATCTTCGGGCATTCCCATCGTGTTTACTGCTTCGATGGGAATTGCCGTCAGCAGAACTTCCAGCACCTGGGATACGGTCACCAGTCCTGGCGCCAGATTCAAACTGATCAGCTCCGCGCGGGGACCGATCGCAGACGACGCCGGATAATTACCGTCTGCGATCAGAATCCTGGAACTGTGACCCGCTCGCGCGATTACTTCACTGATCTGCGGGTGAATCAGACGGGACTTGAGCATCAGAAGAATCCTGTTTGTGTTTCCTCGCGGGATCTGAACGTTCCGGCAGGGAAGAGGATGCCCGCAACTCTCCCAGCAGTCCAAAGCTCATCGGACTGTCCTGAACATACTGTTTTCCCAGCAGTAATGCGACTTCAGCGCGGGCCAGTTCGTAACCCAGATAAAAGGCGTGCTCCGGGGAGACAGTGTGTGGCGGAGACTGTTTCTGTGCTGTTTCACGCGCGGCGGCGAAAACGTCAAATGCAGATTTTGACCGCGACCAGCCATCTTTGTTCAACAAATGCAGGTCATTTTCAGTCGCAAAGATCCGGTAATTTCGATCGGTCAGTGCAGCTGCCAGTTCTTTGAGGGATGATTCTGAGTCGGGACGCAGTTTGGAATCCCGCAGCATGACCAGATCGCTGCTGACGTGCTTGGGGATGGTGCCGGCGGAAATGGCGTAATGAACCAGCCGCCGTGCTGCATCGAATTCCGCGACTGCGGATCGACACCAGTTGATGACCTGCGTCGTCAGAATACTCTGGACGCCCAGCTCTTCGCAGACAGCAGCGAGAATCAGATTGACACCGGCGGAGTCGACTTCGGAAAGTTCCGTGACATTTCCCACTCCCATCATCATCGGAAGGTCCGGGTAAGTATCGCGAATCGTGATGTAACGCTGCAGTGAACGAGTGAAGCCCATACCCACTGGTTCCAGAATTGGGTCGACACGAAACCGACAGTCCGCCCGCTGAAGTTTCTGGATCAGTGTCTGCAGTGACTGCAAGTCTTCGGGCTGATCGGGGATGGCGACAACTTCTGTCTGCAGTTGAGTCACCCAGTCGACGTTGGAGTGGTTGCAGCTGAGAATTAATTCGGCACCGGAATTGACCGCCTCGGTCACTTCACGCTGATCGAAACTGTCAATGGATACTCGAAATCCCTCGCGGGTCAGCAGAGCTGCCAGCTGACCGGCACGAGGGCTGCTTTCGCCGGGAACACAACCAATGTCGATCAGATCTGCGCCGCCCTGCTGCAGCTGAAATGCCGCTGTGACAGCATCGTGATCCGTCATCCGAGTGGCATGATTCAGTTCCGCAATGATCTGAATGGACCACGAGGACAGATCAGCCTGTTTGCGGCTGCCGCACCCGAAGAATTCCGGCAGATCCCGAAAGTCCTTTGGACCTTTGCGGAATGGTTTGCGAAAGTGTCCCGCCAGAACTTCGGTGTCCGTTTGACTCCAGCCGGGCAGAATTACTTCGTCAATATGATCGGGGACCTGCAGTCTGCTGGTCAGCAGACCGGTGTGAAGCAGGGCTGCAACCTGAACGCCGGGTACGGCAATTTCGAACTGAAACCGAGCCTGCGGTGCGAGTTCACTCAGAACTTCGCGCAGCCCGTTTTCAGCCAGATGGCCGGTAACAAACAACAGCGTACGTTGTGACACCCGGAACTCTGCTTTCTCTCAGGCAGTTGCCGATGATTCAGCGAACTGCTCCGCCATTGACATTGATGACCTGACCGGTGATGAATGACGATTCATCGCTGAGCAGAAAACGGGCCAGAGCTGCGATGTCATCAGGTGTTCCCCAGCGCTGCAGAGGAGTTTCCTGAATGACTCTCTGCTGCCAGTAGTCAGGGGCTGTTTCCCCCCATGCCGTCTTGATCCAGCCGGGAGCAATGCAGTTCACTCGCACTGCCGGGGCAAGGCTGACCGCGAGAGACCGTGAGAATCCCATGATGGCGTTTTTGGCCGTGGAGAAAAGCTCACCGCTGTCCCCTTCCATCCCCCGGTCTGACTGATCCCAGCCCATTGTCAGAATGACGCCGCTACCGCGTTCCAGCATCTGCTGTCCGGCCAGCCGGGAAAGTTCAATGGTTCCCTGCACGTCCGTGTTCAGCAGTGTGGCAAGCCGTTCGGAAAACGGAGCACTACGCAGGTCGGTTGTCAGCAGATCAGCCCCGGCATTGTTCACCAGGCCGTCGAGGGGACCGTTTCGAGTTGCTTCTTCGAGAAGTCTTAAACGCTGGTCCGCCTGCCGCACATCCGCCTGAATAAAACTGGCCTGACCGCCCCCGCTCTTGATTTCCTGCACCACCTGCAGAGCCTTGTCAGTGGACGAGCAACAGTTCACGATCACCTCCGCACCCGCTTTGGCACAGTGGAGGGCAATACTGCGACCGATCCCGGCTGAGCTTCCAGTTATCAGAATTCGCAGATTGCTGAGTGATGCAAAAGACATGCAGAATCACTATTTTGTGGGCAGAGATTTCGGATGAGTCGGCAACAGTGCAACAGGCTAAAGCGCAACAGGCTAAAGCGCAGTAGTCGCGTTGAGCTGTTCCGGCTGACTCAGCGAATTTCAGACGCGACTGTTTTCGTAAGCTTCCCGCGACTGGTTTCGCAAACCGGGCACGAGGTGCTTTCACCGCATTTTTGCCGTTGTTGTCAAAGCTTACACAAAACCAACGCAGACTGCTCGCAACCCGAGATGGTTTTCGTGGTGATCAGGAAAGCGGGCGACCGGCCAAAGACTGACAGGATGCTGCAATGATCAAACTGACTGATGTGCGTGTATCGGCAATGATACTGGCGTTGTTTACACTGACTGCGTCTGCTCAGGCTGATGAGCCGGTCAGCAACCTTCGAATCGGAATGATTGGGCTGGATACTTCTCACTGTCTGGCGTTCACAAAGCTGCTGAACGAAGCGGCGGCTGACGATCCGGAACTGGGAGGCTGTAAAGTCGTTCAGGTGTATCCGAAAGGCAGTCCGGATATTGAAAGCAGCGTTCAGCGGGTTCCCGATTACACCGTGAAAATCACGGCGATGGGTGTTGAGGTTGAGAACGACTTGCAGAAGATGGTGGATTCCGTTGATGCCGTACTGCTCGAAACCAATGACGGCCGCCCGCACCTGGAGCAGGTCATTCCGGTGCTGAAGGCTGGAAAGCCCGTGTTCATCGACAAGCCGGTTGCTGGATCACTGGTGGACGCCATCGCCATTTACGAACTGGCGAAGCATTATGGCACTCCGGTCTTCAGCTCGTCTTCTTTGCGTTATTCCTCCGCGGTCCAGGCTGTGCGTGGCGGTTCCATTGGCAAGGTGACGGGATGCGATGCGTATTCCCCCTGCAGTCTTGAAGCGACTCATCCCGATCTCTTCTGGTATGGAATTCATGGCTGTGAAACACTGTTCACAGCCATGGGGGCGGGGGTTGAGACGGTGACTCGCAGCTCCACCGCTGATTTCGACGTCGTCACCGGCATCTGGAAGGATGGCCGGGTTGGAACATTTCGAGGTATCCGCAGCGGTAAATCAGGCTACGGCGGGACGGCATTTGGAACCGGCGGTATTGCTCAGGTCGGCCCCTACGAAGGCTACCGTCCGCTGGTGGTCGAAATCGTCAAGTTTTTCCGCGGTGGCGACGTCCCGGTGGCAGCGGAGGAAACGATTGACTTGTAT
>JAFMMM010000219.1 GCA_017859815.1 Planctomycetota bacterium
CGTCTTTATCCCAGTTGACTTCAATCTCAACGTTGTCGTCAACCTCAGGCGCAACATCAACTCCGGCGAAGGACGTGTGCCTGCGACCTGCGGAATCGAATGGGCTGATTCTGATGAGGCGATGATTTCCGGTCTCTCCGCGCAGGTAACCGTAGACGTAGTCGCCTTTGATCAGAATTGTGGCATTGCGAATGCCGGCTTCTTCGGCATGAGAGATATCGACTTCTTCGACTTTGAATCCTCTGCGTTCAGCCCAGCGGGCATACATGCGGAGCAGCATTTGGGCCCAGTCGGCAGAATCTGTTCCGCCCTCCCCGGCCTGGACTGTGACATAGGCGGAGGAAGAATCTTCCTCGCGAGACATTGTTGTCTGCAGTTCGACGCGATCCAGTTCATGAATCAGCAGATCTGAGGCGCGTTTTAACTCCTGAAGGTTTTCCGATGTGTCATCTTCGTCACAGAATTCCATCAGGACCTGGAGGTCATCGCCGGAATTCACAAGGCCCTCAAGTGGTCCGGTCAGAGTCTTCAGGCGGCGGAGTTCATCAACGGACACTTGAGCCTGCTGCTGATCGTTCCAGAAGTCAGACGCGGTCATGCGGTGATTGATTTCTTCGATGCGTGCCTTTTTGCCAGGCAAGTCAAAGACAGTCCTTTAAATGAGTGACACGGCGAACGAGTTCACGGCACTGGCTGCGAAATTCGGGATCCATTTTCTGTTCAGTCCTGTAAATCAGGGGCGGTCCTTACGACCGGGGTTTCTGTGTGGACGTGCAAATGTAAAGAGTGCCGTCACGACGAACAATTGCGAGTTGATCCGATGGCAGGGGAATTGGCAATTTCCTGAAGCTCGCACACTGTGGATTGAACCGTTCGGTTATCTTTGCGCTGCGGCGATTTTCTGAGCCAGGATTCCTTCCAGAACCTCATCGCGTCCCAGGGGAATCCAACGAGACCTTCCGCTCTGTCCAACAACTCGGCTGAGATCACGGCTCAGTGGAACTGAGTCCGAAAAGGTGGCTCCCCCCTCAAATCTCGCCACTTCTCCCGGCACATCTTCCTGCTCTTTATCAACTCGCACAACCAGACGTAATTGGCCGTCTTCTGCCGGTTTCATGCTGACTGTCACTCGGCGGCGAATTGACTGCAGTGTGCTTTCAATCAGCTGTGGAGCTCCCTGCGAGTCTGAATGCCATGGCTCGAGAATCCCTGATCCCGAGCGGTAAGCCGTTTCAATGACGCCCTCCAGTTTGCTTTCCCTGGCGATCTGGAAGTGGCATTGATGCAGCACCGAGATGGACCGTTCCCACATTCTGTCACTGAGTTCACGATTGAAGGTGAACGTCGAAGAGAAGATTTTGGGTTGCAAACAACCGCTTGTTGACAGCAGCACTGTCAGGGCTGCGGCGAACAACAGGCGTGGCGGAATAGAACGCCTTCCAACGCGAGCTGATTGGGGGATTTTGCTGTGCCTGAAACAGTGCGGCATCCTGCCAGACCCTGCCAAGGAAGAAGAGAGATCACAGTCCTCCGGACTGCTTGTCAGTCCGAAATTATCGCACGGGGCAGCTATTGACTCAATACCGACTTCAGTGCTTCAGCATCCGAAAACTCTTCCGGGATGCGAATCCAGTGATTTGTAAAGTTCAGGTGAGCTCCGGCAGGTACCGATGGCATATGGCAGCGAATGCAGTTGTCCTCCGTGGCTGTGGCCGAGCAAAGGGTATGTTCAGGTCGGTCCGGATTATGGCATTGCCGACAGACCTGCGTATGGAACCGCCAGTCCGGGTCTGTCTCAGCATGCGGATCGTGGCAGCTGATGCAGTCGAAGCGAACCTTGTTCCCGGCCGCGTCCAGTACGGTCGATTGCTGCTGAAAACAGACAGACTGAGAGAGACCCACAGGAGCGAAACGCGGGAGGATCGGGTCATCCGGACGAAGTTGTCCACCGAGTTCATCGGGGCGGCGATGGCATTCGCCGCATCGATTAATGGACTCCTCCGGCGTGATTCCACTGAGCGAGGTCATTTGCAGCGGAAGCCCCTGCTGCATCCGTTCTGCGTGCTGGAGTGCTCGATCATGGCATCGTGAGCACTGAACCCCCGCAACCACCTTGTCAAACTGAATGCGACCGTTCCTGACGGGGACCGATCCACTGTGGCAACCAAAGCAATTGACAGTTTGCTCGTGGGAACGAAAGCTGCCCAGGGCTGCCATTCCATCCGACGCTGGCAGCTGCTCCATTTCCAGAGTTGGGCCGAGAACACCGCCTGCGTACGCGCTGGCACAGTGTTCCAGTGAGACCGTACAGCCTGACTGGTCTGTCCATGTAATCAGGGGGGTCCGGGCGTGACGGCCGGAGCCGAAAATCCATTCTGTCAGCCACGTTCGTTTGCGATCGCTGTGCCGGACCTCGAGAAGGCCATTCCGCAACTGCCATGAGAGCGTGATTTCTGTTCCCTCCGGCGACCAGGATTTTCCGTCAAATGCAATCGCTGCATTCTCACTGTCTGTTCGTGATAGTGTGAGTGCATGTGGGGAATTTCCGTGGGAGTCGCAAATTTCCTGATGACAATCGACGCACGCGGCAGCCGTTGCCAGTTGGTCTGCTTCGCCAAGAAACGCTCGTGGCGGGGCAACTTTCTGCCGCATCACGGCAGTGTCATGCCGGGGCAGCAATGTGGCCGCGACAACCGCGAAAAGCAGCAGCAGGACAACAGCATGTAAGCACGTTTTGATCATTCGTCTGCTCCCGCCTGACTGCCCGGGAGCAGAGTCTCGGGCTGCGCTGTGATCCCGGGGAGGGAAGTCGCTATGGGCAGAATCTGCCGCGGGGAATTCCCGGGAATGGCCGCGTGGAGATAGGAGTCGATCCTCTGTTTCCACCACGCTGCAGCCTGCCGCAGTGGCAATTCTGTTTCCTGATCGATCAGATCCTGAAAGATCGCATCCGCGTCATCCAGTATGCCGTCCTCCAGATACAACATTGCCACGGCGTACCGAATATCGGCGGCATCCGATGAAATCGCAGACAGACGCTGCCTCGCCTGGCCAGCCGTTCCGTTCAGATAGATTTGGGCCGCAGCGAGTATCTCGGAGTCATACGCTGTCGGCTGTTCAGAGGATGAGTTCCATGGAGGCTGGTGAACCCGGAAGCCCATCACATCAGCCTGCTGAAGTAACAGGCTGCGGAACCTGCATGGCCTGCCGAAGTTGTTCCACTCCACCCAGGCCAGATCCTGCTGCGCGAGTACCAGTTCCTGGACGGCAGCAGGGGTGCTGAGCGGTCTGAGAGGCCCGAGGCTGCGCAACGCTGCCATCTCGAGATTGAGTACGCGGAACAGCCGTGCCTGCCGCAGAGCAGCCCCCCCGGTGTTGACGCCAGCAATCAGGTCTGTGATTGCAAATCGCTGACCGAGTCCGGAATACACGTCTGCGTCGGGATGCCACTGTCCAAACTGAACAAAGTCCTGTTCTCCTGCTACGGTGGCAATTCGCTGTTGGTTGGGGATGGCGTCACCCATTGCGAATGGAATGTTGGGAGAATCAAGGTCAATGATGTTCCAGTCGGTGCGCTGCACAGCCTGCAGCAGCACCTGTTTTTCCACCGGGATCAGAAGATAACGAGTGTTCCATTTCTGAAGTACACGATACCATCCGCCGACGGAACCATCGGGGAGCCTGTATTCTGCCCGATGGTCTTCCCGCAGATCAAATTGAACCCGCAGCCACTGAGCGAGGCGATGTTCATCAAACGCGACCCGTGGGTGATCGATCGGCTGCAAGGATGGTGAAAGCCAGGCGGCGATGCCAGTCGTTCTGCCATCCATCGTTGCCACGGTCGCCGGGACCTCCGGAGAACCGTTCGGAAGTTCATCGAGCAGACGCAGGTCGAGCTCCTGGGCCAGTCCCCAACCCCATGGCTTTTGAGTGAGCGGACCGCGTCCGAATGAGTCAACAACCATGCAGAGCAGCAGCATGCCGGCCAGGCTGTACCTCCACGCGGGCGACGTTGTCAGAGGTGCGGAGCGTTTCATGGGTTGGGGGGGAGTCAGTAAACAGACCGCCCAGACGGATGCTGCCGCAAGGAATTGTTGATTTAATGCGGCCATCGTCATCGGCAGCGTGACCACGATTCCTTTCTGAAGGCTGTCACTACTGAATATTGAGGTTGCCCTGAGACGGTCTGAACCAAGCAGTCCGATGAGTGCTGCTAACAACGCAAGCAGCAGTGGGTAAGAGCCCTGCAGACTCAGGAAATCCTCGGAAACCAAAGCGGACTGGCTGAGCCGCCATGAGTCGTCAAGTTCTGCAAAGCAGTATCGGAATTGATCGAGTCCGCCTTCAAGACCGGCTGGGGTCAGGATTAGGCCCGCGGAGCAGCCTCCGGCCGCGGGCAGTCGGAAGTCGTGGTCTGGGGACTGATCGGCGGGGATGGGGTGTCCTGCGATTTTCGGAGCCGATGAACTGAACCGTGGTCCGGACATCATGATACAGACAGGGCACCACGGGGCGCCCGGGGCAAAACCGGCCCAGAATGCTCCAGTGCAAAGGCCGTAAAAGGCGGAAGCCGGCACGGAATCGCACCTGGCGGGAAGCCAGCGCAGTGTCAGGAGCATCATCACTGTCGCTGACATTCCTCCGATGGAAGTGATGCCTTCGCGGATGAGTAAGATCAGCAGCGGAATCAAAATCAGGGAGCGGAGGGTGAGTCGCTGATATTGGAACAGTGGCCACAGTGTGAAAGCAGCCAGCAGGAACTTTGCGACAAGGACAATGCCGGCAGTGAGAACGACTCCGAAGAGCAGGTAAACGGAGAACAGCGGCAGTCCGCTAAGCCAGTTTGCTTCCGGCTGTTGAGCGGCGAGCAACAGGTCCTGCGCTGGAGAAAAACTGCCGAGCACATTTGCTCTGCCCCGCGCGAGGTCCCACCAAAAGTCGGGCCAGCAAACCTGTCGAGGCAACAAAAGCAGCCCGCAAATCCCAGCCCAGAAAACCACGAGACTTCGCGACTGGTTTGCTGGAGGCGATGCTGGTTGTGACCGCGGTTTCCGGGGCAACGGCTTCTCCATGTGTGACTCTTTGGGACAAGTCGATGAACTATGCAGCTTATTGGCAGGGCTCAAAAAAAAGACCGTCCGAAGTATAACTTCGGACGGTCTTTGATGCTGTACAGATCACAGGTTCGTCGCCGCGTTCCTTAAAGCAACGCGTTTCACTGTTTGCGCCGAGATCAGTAGCCAGCTGAATCTGCTGCAGCTTCTTCTTCGCCAGCTTCTTCTTCTTCGGTCTGCATTTCTTCCTCTTCTGTTGGCTCACCATCAGCAACGCCGGGCTCTACGCCGCCGCCACAGCCGGGAATCAACACGGAAAACATCATCAGGCCTGCAAAAGTGAGGAGATACCGAACCATGATTCTTCTTTCATTCACACAATTGTTCACGATGGACGCGGAAGAGTTCCCTGCAACCATCAGCAAGAGAAATTGCAGCAACACAAAATGCAGCAACACAACGGCATCCGAGGCAAATCAAAATTCACCCACAACCTGGCCATCTGCGATGTTGCCCAGGTTGCGCCACGTTTGCAAGTCAATGTTCTCGCTGAAAAAGCGAACACTGCCATCAGCCAGCAGTCCCTGGACACCGCCAGTGTGGACGCTGCGAGCAGCCTGATTTACGCGGTCCGAATTGACTCCGCAATCATACTCTTTGGAGTTCGGGCCTACAAACGACGAGAAAAAGGCTGCCTGAGGAAAGTAAGAATAAAACCATGAGTAGCCGGCCTGGCGACTGGAGTTTGTGTCCTTGTTTCCAGCGTTGCAGAGGCTTCGATTCCCGGAGTCATTGACGGACAGCCGGTAGAATCCGATGACCGTCTCCGAAACGATCAGTGTATTTGACGTGCCGTCTGAGATGTCTCGCATCTGGCGTCTTGTATTCTGGCCGAACAACCCGGGAGGATTGGCGTTCAGTCGTGTGGCATCTCCAACAGCCGCGACGTAGTTAGTTGATGCATAGCCCGCATTGGGAGTTGCTCCTGTTACCGCAACGCCAGCCTGAGTGACCCAGGGAATCCGACCGGAGCCAGGGTCTGAAGGGCAGCGAAACGCGGGGATAATCTGGCGCCGTGCCCCCGTGGGATTGGCGCCGTTGACACCACCGTGTCCGTCGGTACCGCTGGTCCCCCGACCGAGATCCCAGTCGATGGTCTGAAAGATATTGCCCTGCTCCATCTGTGGCAGGATCCGTGGCAACCAGGCGATGTTGCCGGTGTACCAAGCCGAAACAATTCCGGAGTAGGTGTTGCGGGTGCGTCCTGGAGGAAACGCGCGGTATGTATCGTGATAGTTGTGGAGTGCCAATCCGATCTGCTTCAGATTGTTCTTGCACTGCGTTCGCCTTGCCGCTTCACGAGCCTGCTGGACAGCGGGCAGAAGAAGGGCGACAAGGATCGCTATGATCGCGATGACAACAAGAAGTTCAATCAGTGTAAATCCGCGTTTTCCCGTTCCGACTCTCATGAGATCGTTCCTTGAAAAAAAAGAAAATCACGCAGGCAGGCGAGTCATCTTTCTTTCCAGGATCAGCATCAACGGCAAACAGGTTGTACGCGGGGAGATCGAGCGACAAATTTCAGAATTGCAGTCGCTTTTACTGCGTTTGGCAGAGGTTTATCCGGAAACGCGCATGAAAAGGCGGACAGAACCCGGTTGAGTTCTGTCCGCCTGCGCTGGTTTGACCCTCCGTGCGTTGACGCGACGGGGAATCAGAATTCTCCGATGACCTGACCGTCTGATTTGTTTCCGAGGTTTCGCCATGTGCGGACATCAACATTTTCGCTGATGAAACGAACACTGCCGTCCCCAAGCAGACTTTGCACACCGCCCGTATGAACGCTGCGAGAAGCCTGGTTGACGCGATTGGAATTCACACCGCAGTCGAATTGTTTGGCGTTTGGGACGTTGAAGCTGGAAAAGAATCCACTTTGCGGGAAGTAGTTGTAGAACCAGGAATTCCCAGCCTGCCGCATGCGATTGTCATCTTTGTTAACGCCTGTGCATTGAGTTCTGTTGCCGGAATCGTTGCTGGCAACGCGATAGAAGCCAATGACGGCCTCGGAAACGACGACTGTGTTGGATGAACCGTCAGTGATGTCGCGGAACGAGTACTTTGTGTTCTGGCCGAACAGGCCGGGAGGTTGCGTCCCAAGCCGCGTTGTATCGCCGACCGCAGCCAGATAATTGCCCTGCGCATAATCTGTTCGCGGCCCACGCCCACTGACCTGCTGTCCGGTGGGAGTCAACCATGGGACGGATCCGGATCCCGGATCAGACGGACAGCGAAGTGCCGGAATGATCTGTCGCCGAGCACCGCGAGGGTTTGCTCCATTGACTCCACGGTCCCCGTCTGTGCCCCGGGTCCCCGCAAAGCCAAGGCTCCAGTCGATCTGCTGGAAGAGATTGCCCTGCTCCATCTGAGGCAACAGACGTGGCAACCAGCCAATGTTGCCCCGATACCAGCCAACACCCTGCCCCGAATAGGTATTGCGTGTTCGTCCCGGTGGGAAGCAATTGTACGTGTCGTGGTAGTTGTGAAGTGCAAGACCAATTTGCTTGAGATTGTTTTTGCACTGTGTACGGCGGGCGGCTTCTCGAGCCTGTTGTACCGCTGGCAGCAGCAGTGCAACAAGAATTGCGATGATCGCGATGACCACCAGCAATTCAATCAGAGTGAATCCGCGTTTTAGCCTTCCGGTGCGCATAGGGTTTTCTCCTTGTCGATCAATAAGAATTTCAGGATGACTACCGATCAATCCCCCCCAATTCATTCTCGGTAAGGGAATTTTCTACACGAGTTTAAATGAAACATCCGCTTAATGACAAGTTTGTTTCGGCAAATCATCTCATCGTTGCGGTGGTTCACAGCAGCGAATGTCCTGATGATCAGTGCTGCTGACGGTTGGGGATTGGTGCGTATGTTCAGCTTCAATCCCTGTCTGCTGCGAGGCCTGGCGGATCGGCGGCCGTGATCCTGGAGAGCGTCGGATCAAAGAAATGAAGGGATCGCGACCAGAGCGAAGATGGAAGTCGGGTCGAGTTTCAGCAGCAAGGCAGAAGATCCTGCCGCTGTTGAGTCAGCGGCTGTTTTTCGCGGAAATTCGTGGCTTTATTTTCCGTTGCACAACGTCAGGAGAACCTTCAGTGAGAAGCAATTCGCAATCCGGCGGGAGATCTCGAAAAATCTGGGTGGGTGACTGTGAAGGCCAGTTGATCGCCAGTTCAACGATCCGAACGGCACTTCCCAGACCAGCCTGCAGCGAGATCGGATTAGCGCCGAACGCACCGCCGGTTGACACCAGATGATGACTGGTCGCGGTGGAACCGTCCTGCTGCAGCGTTTGTATCCGGATTCTTGCGCCAACTCCAAAGTAGTTGGCCTGCTTGCCTCTCAGACTGATCCGTGTCCAGCGATTGGGTGTACCCGGGTTCTCGAACAGGAGATTACTGAAGACATCACCGGGAAGAGCGCCGCCCATTTCCATGAAAATGTCCTGGTCGCCATCATTGTCAAAGTCCGCGAATGTGGTGCCATGTCCTTTCTGCAGATGTCCGAGCCCGGCTGCAAAAGTGATGTTCCGAAATTCTCTCCCCTGCTGGTTCAGAAACATCAGGTTTGGCATGAGTGCTTCATATTCGGGGTATCCTGTACCGAGGTAGAAGTCGGGGAAGCCATCGTTGTTAATATCACCAAAATTCGATCCCATGGGTTGTTCAGCGAAGTTCAGGTTCCACTGCCGGGCGGATTCCGTGAATCCTCCCTGACCATCTCCGAGGTACAGTTTCGCTGTTTGCCCGGAGTGGATTCCGGTCAGATACTGTGACCCAACGGTGTCGATACTGACTTCATACGCCGCTGCGAAGATGTCCAGATTACCGTCATTGTTGACGTCCCAGAACCAGGCTGGGAAGCTTGCCGATGGTTCGGTAACTCGAACTTCCTGTGCGACGTCAGT
>JAFMMM010000220.1 GCA_017859815.1 Planctomycetota bacterium
AGGCACAGGAACAGCGTCCCGTGTTTCGCGCACCTGATAATAACCCCAC
This sequence comes from Planctomycetota bacterium, assembly GCA_017859815.1. Classification (GTDB taxonomy): domain Bacteria; phylum Planctomycetota; class Planctomycetia; order Planctomycetales; family Planctomycetaceae; genus SXXK01. The sequence continues at coordinate 50 of JAFMMM010000220.1, forward strand.
ACTTCGCTCGTCCCCTCGTCAGCCGTCTTCATTCGCAAACGCCAACTGACCGGCGCAGCACGATTGAGCGCCGGCAGCTCAGTCGTGAACACGGTTTCACCCTCCATCCGTGACCCCAGCGCAACCCACGGACCGCGCAGAGATGTTTGAATCTCCACTTCGGCTTCGGAGACCTGCGCGGCTGCATCCCAGCTGGCAGTCAGAATCGCAGCCTGCCCCGGTTCCGGAACCTCCGGTTCCATCTCAACTGACAACGTGTCAAACAAATACTGTTTCGGCGTTGTCCGTGATGCGATCTTTGTGGGATCCCAACCCAGCCTGAGCTTCTGTTCGCGATTCAGGAAGCTCTCGTGAATCCAGCCCCGGTATTGTGCCAGCCCCATGACCGACTCGTCGACCGGTTCAGGATGAGGCAACCCCACCGTGTGCCCGCAGCCCTCGTGATAAATTACGCAGTCACTTCCCCGATACGGAACACGCCAGCCGTCAGCACTGACCAGCCCCCAGCCCACACCCCGGTCCCTCAGATATGTGGCACGGCTGCCGCCGGATTCGGCTCCCGGAAAATGCTGACCGTTGATGAACTGACCCTCAAAAACAGGCTGGCCGTCACCAGGTTTCAGTCGCCAGAAATCATCCAGCGGCTTCCAGTTGATCTCACTCAGCACCAGCAAAATGCGAAAGGAATCGCTCTCTTCACGGGCGAATCCGGATCGTTCATCCACTTCACGCAGTGTTCGAAAAAAGATCGAGTTCGCATCACCCTGACGCAGTTGCTGAGTTGTCTGATTCGAAACAAACACGGCGTCGCCAACTGTTGCTGACAATGTCGACTGGCCCGCAAACTCGCGGCTATGAAACATTTCCATACGGTCGGCAAAGTACCGCAGCCGCTCTTTCCAGTCGGGCAACGGTGTGCGATCCGCAGGCACAAAGTAAACGAGACTGACTTCGATGGACTCAATGGAATACTGCCCGTCCCATGTACGCATCTGTGCCAACAGACAGTCGTGCTTCATCACCACTAACACGACGGCCAACACACAAATCTGAATCAAGCGACCTGCAGATCGTTCGGGGATTGCTGGCAAAGTTTCGGACTCCAAACTCGGAAGATCTGTTGCTGACAACTCGCAACGCGCCGCTCACTGGCCTGCGATTCTCTCGACAATTTACTTCCCAAACTGTCCCGGAGTCTATGGTGCCAGCACAATGCGGTGCGAACTCTCTGAATGATCTGGCTCTGTCACATCTTTGACACCGCCTCGAAGCGGGTTCTGCGACTGATATTCTCGTGACCGGCGGAAACAACGCTGCTATAATCTGGCCACGGCCCGCTCCCTCCCTGCCCAGAACGCATCCCACCATGCTCAAACCACTCTCCCTCCTGTTTGTTGTCCTGTACGCAACCTCTGCAGTGCTGGCCCAGCAACAGACAGACGGTGATCCTGCTGAAGGCATCCACCAAATCAACCAGTTCCTGCAGACTCGCTGGTCCGATCAACAGATCACGCCGGCCGCAGACTGCACCGACGAACGTTTCGCGCGGCGGCTGCACCTCGATTTGGTCGGACGAATCCCAACGGTTCAGGAGCTGCAAACGTTTCTGCAGGATCGTCGCCCCGACAAACGCCAGCAGCTCATCAGGCACCTGCTGCAGTCCGAAGATTATGTGCAGCACTTCGCGGACAATCTGGATACCCTCTTGATGGGCCGCGGCAGCAGTCGTGTCTACCAGCAGCGCCAGCAAAACAATTGGCGAGCATGGCTGGAAAGTGTCATTCGCGATAATCGCGCATGGGACGACTGCGTACGCACAATCCTGCTCGCCCGCCCTCAGTCCGAAACCGATCGCGGCGCTGTCTGGTTTCTCTATGAGCGAAAAGACAATTATCAAAAAATCGCCGAGGAACTGGCGCCGGCATTTTTTGGGATCCGCATCGAGTGTGCTCAGTGCCATGACCACATGGTGGCGTCCGAAATCGAACAACGTCATTACTGGGGACTGGTGGCATTCTTCAACCGTGGCAAGAACGCCAGCACCGACAACGGTTTACGAATTCAGGAATCAGCCATCGGCGGCTTCTCGGAATTTGCCAATCTGGAAGGAGACAGCAGCCCCAATCTGCTGACGTTCTTCCAGTCTGCAACTGTGCCGGAAGAGCGACCGGAAAGTACGGATAAACAGGAAGATTCCGACGACTTCTATACTGCCTCACTTATTGACGGCGAACCCCGCATCCCCAAATTCAGCCGCCGCGAATCTTTTGTCAACCAGGTTGCCGCCGATCACCCACTGATCGCTCGTGCCTTTGTGAACCGAATCTGGGCGTTGCTGACTGGGCGAGGCATTGTGCATCCGTTCGACGAAATGGACAGTGCTCACCCCCCTTCTCACCCGGAACTGCTGGACTGGCTGGCGCAGGATTTTCGCAGTTCCGGATACAATATCCGCCGCCTTGTTCGACTGATCGTTTCCTCCCGCGTCTACCAACTTGATTCATCCAGACCAGCCGGGCTGGATGACCCGGCAACATTTGCATGGGGACTGGAAAAGCCACTCACGGCTGAACAGCTGGCACGCTCGGCCTCGCTGGCCCTGCGCGGCACCGGGGACTCTGCCGCTGCTTTGCTGGAACCGTTTCGTCAGATATTCCCGGACTTGCTGCCAGAAACTGTCACCACGGGTGTGGACGATGCTTTGTTCCTGTCCAACAACACAGCGTTCACAAACTACATCTCCGAATCCCGTGCGCCGAATCATTTGCTGACGCAGATCCAGGCGTTGCCCAACGTGAACGAACAGGCCAGCCTGGCTTTCCTCACCGTCTTCGGGCGCGTCCCCACTCGCGAAGAAGTTCAGCGTTTGCAAACTTATCTGAATTCAGCCGCTGCGGACGCTGACAGCTTGTCAATTCGCTGGGAACAGGTGCTGTGGGCCATGCTGACCAGCGCTGAGTTTCGTTTCAACCATTGATGGCTTCCACGATGTCACAACCAGTCTCTCCATCTTCCGCATACTGCGGCAGCCCGGAACACACGTTCCATCGTCGCATGATCCTGCAGGGCGTCCCTGCGGCCGGGCTGGCTGCGACGTCCAGCTTCGCCGGTTTGTTCTCCGTGCCCGCACTCGCAGAGCAGACTCGCAAACAGGGTAAGAAATGCATCCTGTTGTGGCTGTGTGGTGCCCCCAGCCAGTTCGAAACCTGGGATCCCAAACCAGGTACCCCCACCAGTGGCCCGTTTGCCGCAATTCCAACGTCACTTCCCGGAATTCACATCAGCCAGTTGATGCCGCAGTGTGCGGGAATCATGAATAAACTGGGCGTCATCCGCTCCATGAAAACGGAACCCAGTGAACATTTTCAAGGCATCGACGTCCTGACTCGAGGGGAGAAACCGCGGCCGCCATTTACTCGCCCAATTCTCGGCTCTGTCATCGCCGAACAACTGGGGCAACTGGACAGTCCCGTCCCCCAGTTTGTGCTGCTGGATCCTTGCCCGGAAGGAAATGAGTTCAAGGCGTTCAAGGCAGGGAACTGGGCCGGGTGGCTGGGTGCAGAATATGGCCCGGTGAGGGCCGGTGGAGAATACTCCATCCCCAACCTGCTGAAGCCCGAGACCATTTCCCAGCTGGATCATCAGGACCGCGAGGGCCTCCGCAGTTTTCTCAGCCGCAAGTTTGCCAACGATCAACGCAGCGACGCGGCTGCCGGTTACAACGCCGCATTCAATCGCGTGCAGGGTCTGATGAGCTGTGCGCCACTGTTCGACCTGGACAAACTCCCGGAGGCGGATCGTCGCCGTTATGGCGGGGGAGCGTTCTCGCAGCATGCCTTGCAGGCTCGACACCTCATCGAAAATGGCAGCACCTTCGTGATGGTCGCCAATGGCATGCCGTGGGACAACCATGTCTATCAGCATGAAATGCACCAGATGCTGGTTCCGGAACTGGATAATGTGATTTTCCAGTTGGTCAATGATCTGGAAGAACGTGGCCTTCTGGAAGACACGCTGGTGATTGCCATGGGAGAATTCGGCCGTACTCCGTGGCTGAACGAGGCACGTGGTCGAGATCATTATCCGAATGCGTGGAGCATGATGATGGCCGGTGGCGGAATCAAAGGGGGAGTGGTCTACGGCAGCACTGATCCCCTGGGAATCGATGTGGCCGAGAAGCATGTTGATCAACGACAGCTGTTCGCCACAATCTTCACCGCTTTGGGGATCGATCCGCATCAGCAATATGACATCCCGGATCTTCCCGCATTTTTCCACGTTGAACAATCTGCCGAACCGATCCGCGAACTGCTTGTTTAAGTCCCCCCGCTAAGTCCACAGATCAACGGGCCCCGCAAATCATCTCTGTCAAAGCCGCAACAATGCAGCCACTCAAACTGAATCGAATCCAGGACTTCCGCCTGCCCATGGCCGTGCTGGGTGCTGCCCTGACTCCGGAAGCTGACCTGCTGGTGACCGGCTGCATGGATGGTGTCTACCTGTCCGACATGCAGTCTGGTGAAAGTCGCCGAGTTGCCGAGCGCTCCAGCTATGTCAGTGGCGTTGCCTGGTTGCTGAACTCGCAGCAGTTTGTTTCCGCCGGATACGATGGAAAACTGCATTGGTTCGACCGCGTCACAGAATCCATTTCTCGCGAACAGCAGGTGCACCAGTTCTGGTCGTGGGATATGGCGCTGTCGCCTGATCAGCGGATGATCGCCAGCGTGACCGGTCAGTACCTCGCTGGCGGATACCGCTACGAGCCGCAACCCGAACGCGAACCATCCGTGGTTCTGCTGGATGCACAGACGGGGACACGACTTTTCGAATTGCCACATGTTCCGTCTGTTCAGGCCGTCTGCTTCAGTTCAGACAGTCACTATGTCGCCGCAGGCAATCTCATGGGCGAAGTGCGTATCTGGGACTGTCATACCGGGGAACTGCAGGCGAACTGGAACACGGAGGATTTTACCAGCTGGGGTATCATTAAGAGTCATTCGTATCTCGGCGGAATCTTTGCCATGCGGTTTACTCCCAACGGCGAACAACTCATTCTCGCCGGAATGGGCCCGATGCGCGACCCCATGGCGGGCAACGGAAAACAGCTCTGGCAAAAGTGGAATTGGCGTGCTGAAGAACCGAACAAGGCTGCCGAAATCAACAAGGGAGAAGCCGGTGAAGGTCTTATGGAAGCACTCGCCATTCACCCCACGCGCCCCGTTTTCGCGATGGGTGGACGCTTGCGCGGCGGTGATTGGAATGTCGCCCTGTTTCACCTCGATACGGGCGAACGACTGACCACACTCAAAACGGGCTACCGAGTCACCGGGATTGAATTCACCGACGACGGAAACCGGATGCTGGTCACCGGAACACAGGGCCAACCCAAACCCAACAAAGAGGGTCAGTGGGAACCCTTCGGCCGAGTCGAACTGTACGAGATCATCACCGGCTGAATGCCGACCGCCGAATCGCCGGTCGGTTCCTTCGGCGATGGGCGGACGCAGCCCCGCTCGCTGGCACCGCCTGCAGACGTGATCGCCTGCCGTCCACGAACCAAATGAAGCAAATTCTTTCCCGTCAACTTCGTCAACGAACGAAGGTGACACCAGGTGTAGGCGGGACGCCTGCCGTCAACGAATGACGTTGATACTGGGTGCAGCCGGGACGCCTGCCTCGGACGCATACTGCTCCCATTGTTCCTGCAACCAGTCCTGTTCCATGTTGCCGTCAAAGATCAGATAACGATACCGAGCACGGTAAGTCTCTCCAGGACCGATCTGGAACTGGCCGTCGGCACATGGGGAGAACACAAAATATGGTTTCGTCGGATGCAGTCGAGCCGCTTGTGGGGCACGAAAATTCGACGGATGGCACAAGACAGCGACTCCCCCCGTGCGACCGTCGGACGATCCCGCCATGACCACCCATCGAGTGTGTTCATGGTTGCCCGTCTTGCGATCCGAACCAAATTCATTCGTCATCAGTGCCGGCGAGGCTTTCGTAGCATCCACATCACGGTCATTAGCGGAAAGCCACTGCACGGGACCACGAATTGCCATACCGCCGTAATGGTAGTCTTCCAGAACCAGTGGCAGATCCGTTTGATTGAACTGCACGCTGCTCAGATCAAAACAGAAATGCCGTTCGCTGCCCCTGGACACTCGAATCGACCAGCGCTCATTCAACACATCCACAACCGGATCCTGAACCGCCCGATGGATCAGATCGACCTCGAAGGAAATTGACTCCTGATCAGCAGACGTGCTGACAACCTCTTGATGCAGAACGCGGCCCGTTCCACCCGCCAGATTCCAGAAATCAATCTGCCGGTCATTCCACGTTGTCTTCGTCCAGGCACTGAAAACGCCATGCTGGTGAGGATGATCGGCCGGAAACGCAGCTGTGACCTGCAATCCCCTGGGTGTCGTCAGCGGATGTAAAAACCCGCTCCGGTGATAGATCGGCTTGATCCCTTCCGGAACCGCAGGTGAAACCTTTCGGTATGTCAACAAAGGCATTCCGTTGCTGCTGATGTCAATCGTCTCTTCGGTTTCCAACAGCCGCAGCGAGCCCGCTGTGAGATCCGCGGAATGCGAGTTCGGGCCGGAATAGTCCCGCAACCGTGCCCCGTCAAAAACCGTCGCAAGATCGGGTAATTGCGAAATCATCGCGGTCACGACCAGAGCAGCCACAACGCGGGAACCACGCGGGTTCAGATGAGTATGATCGGCACCGTCTGCCTTCATTGGTTCGAATTTGCGGAACGCCGTCGGACCGAACGCCTCACACTGCGCAATGCTCAGGCGATGCAGAGGAATCAGTGGTGCATTCAGTTCGGCAGCCACCGCAGCCGTTGCCTCCGCGTACTCCGTCAAACTGGGGGCAATTGTTCCGTCGCTGTTCCATCGTCGTCGCGTCAGTGAAGTGACCAGAACCGGAATGATCCCGGCCTCGCGAGCCTCACGAACATAGCCGCGCAGATGATCTCGGAATTCAGACTCCGGTTTGCTTTCGCGATTCGGTCCCTTTCCTGGTTGATCGTTGTGACCAAACTGAATCAACAAATACTTCGGTTTCGCCTCGAGGCACTTTTGCCACCATCCTTCTGCCCGAAAACTGCGTGAACTGCGGCCGCTTTGAGCCAAATTCGTGACCTGCTGCGGATCTGCCAGGAGTTCGCGAAAACCGGCGCCCCAACCCGCCCGATCAGTCACCGTGGAATCACCTGCGAGTACAAACAGGGGCCCCGCAGAAACTTCTGTTGATTCAGGCTCGTCGGCAGCAGCACGACAACTGCCAGGCAACAGGAGGCCCGCCAACAGTTGCATCGAAATGACCCGCAAACACAAAGAACTGATCGAAGGCATCGCGGGACTCCGCTGGAAAAAAAGACTCACAGCACTGCAGCTAGTCATCGGATGCGGTCGTGGAATTTGGCCCGGTCGCAGATTTTGCACAACGGAAACCGACGTGATTGCTGGACGTGCGCACTTCCCCTTTTCCCCGGCTGCCCATCATGTAACGAGTACAGTAGAGATCGGAACACAGAAACGAACCGCCTCGTTGGACGCGTTTGACGGCGTTTGGTTCAACCGGGTCATAGGAAGAATCAGGCCCCTGTGGATTTCGAATTGGCTGTTCCAGTTTCACCAGCGTCTGATAGTAATCATGGCGGTACAGGTCATTTGTCCATTCCCAGACGTTCCCTGCCATATCATACAGCCCGTATCCGTTCGGCGCATACTGCCGAACGGGAGCGATCCCCGAATGACCGTCCGCTCCGTTGTCACCACCTTCAACAGGAAAATCGCCTTGATAGGTGTTCGCCAGATAGGCACCGTTGGGATTGAGCTCATTGCCCCACGAATACAATTGCCCCGCCAGTCCACCGCGCCCGGCAAACTCCCACTCTGCTTCAGTCGGCAGACGTTTCCCAGCCCATTTGCAGTACGCCACAGCGTCTTCATAACACACATGGATCACCGGGAAATCTTCCCGTCCTGCGATCGTGCTGTCCGGACCCTCCGGGTGCCGCCAGTTCGCGTGCTTCTCGTAGCGCCACCACTGCAGATGGTTGTCCAGATCCACTTCGCCCGCCGTTGGCGTGAACACTGTTGAACCATCAACGAGTGCCTCCGGTGGTGCACCGGGAAATTCATCAGCCGATGGTGTTTGCTCGGCAACGGTGACATAACCAGTCGCCTCCACGAATTCGGCAAACTGCCGATTCGTCACTTCGGTTTCATCCATCCAGAAACCATCGACATAAACACGATGGATGGGTGCCGCATCCACAGCGACTCCGGGGTAACTGCACAGAGACTCTGCAGCCTGGTTCATTCCCATGGAGAATTCCCCCCCGGGGATCCACACCATACCCTGCACCTGACCCTGCCGGGATGCAGAATCGTTCGCAGCCGTGGCACCAAACGCCATCGTTAAACGATCCGGATCGATCGGTGCCGTTGCTTCCACAACAGCGTCAGCGGCAACGGTCTGCTCCGCCGCAGCATCCTCCGGATCTGCGTTCGGCGTCGATGACGACCGTTGACTGAGCGCAGCAATGAGAAGAGCGGCACTCCCCAAGAACACGAATATCGGACCTGAAACCCGTCCGCCTCGATTCACCTGACCCATCAGCCAACCAACTTCTCTACCGAAAGAAAACAAAACACGAGCACCATCGCCCCCGTCCCTGTTCGTCATGATGCCAAAACCAGGCACTATTCGGAAGTGCTCCACAGAATCCGCATTCGAAGCGTCACAGATCAGAACAGCGGGGAGTATGCCCCAACGCCACAAACCCAGGCAGGCAATTCGCCTGCACCCAGTGTCGGGCGACCCGCTCAACTGTCAGAAATTCCACAATCGGCACGCCGGCCGAAACGGGTGGGTGGCACCGGCACAGGTGGGTGGCACCGGAAAAAGT
>JAFMMM010000221.1 GCA_017859815.1 Planctomycetota bacterium
GCGACGCTGATCACACTGCTGCTGCGGGAGTCACTTCCGGGCGGACGCACTTTTCTCGGCGGAAATATCGGTCACAGTCTGCTGCCTGCGCTTTCAGAAATTACCGCCGACGATCGCGTTGTGCTGGAATTAAGCAGCTTTCAGCTGCATCGGATCAACCTCCAGCACTTCCGCCCGGCAATCTCCGTACTGACAGAATTCAGTCCGAATCATCTGGACTGGCACGGCTCTGAACTTCACTACCGCCAGGCCAAACAAAGGATCTTTGACTCACAGGATGCTCAGGCGCTGGCAGTGATTCCGGAGACTTCGATTTCAGACCTGAGCAGCACATCGGAATGGCGAATTCGCTCACACCGACACGTCTTTGGATTCGAGGATCAGGGCGAAGACGGGGCTTTTCTGGAAAACAGTCGACTGATGCTCCGAACCGGACACGGGAGAATCGAGGACTCCGTACCCTGTCCCGTCCCCTCCGCCCTCGTCGGAATCCACAACCGTCGCAACCTGACTGCTGCGGCCTGCACTGCCTGGCTCTGCGGCGGCGACCCGGCAAAGTTCAGCGACGCGCTGCGAATGTTTCAGCCTCTGCCCCATCGACTCCAGCTGGTCGCAACGCATCGGGACATCCAATTCTGGAATGACTCCAAAGCAACCACCCCGCAGGCAGCCTCAGCGGCCCTGCAGAGATTCTCTGGTCGAGTCGTCGCCATCAGCGGTGGTGCCCGCAAGGGGATCAGTTTGGAATTACTGGCTCAAAGTCTGCAACAACATGCGAAACATGTGATCCTGATTGGTGAGACTGCCGCTGAACTTGCCTCGTTGCTGACCACACGGCAATCGGAAACACCATCACGAATCGCATCAGACCTGACCGAAGGATTCACGATGGCGGTTGCAACTGCCCGTCCGGGTGATATCGTCATGCTGAGTCCTGGATGCTCCAGTCTCGATCAGTTCCGCGACTTTCGACATCGCGGCGAAGTTTTTGAAGATCTCGTCGCCAGCTGGATTCGCTCCCAATGACATACACCAGGTTCCCGCTGTACCTGTATCTGATAATCATTTCGGCATTCTTCGCAGGATGCGTGGAAGAAAAATCAAGTACACAGTCGATTGGCAAAACCGTGCTCCAACCGCCGGTCGCGCCGCCGAAAGATAATCCACCCAGCACACCGGACTCCATCCGCCGTGCGTTGAACTGCTATCAGGCTCAGTTCCGAATGCAGGGCAGAGAAATCATTGAATGCTCACTGTTCCAGACCGGTGTCAAAGACGTTGCTGCCCTGCGGGACCTGCCTCTTATTGCGCTTGATCTGGGCATGACCAAAGTGACCGATCTCAGCCCCCTGCAGGGCATGCCGCTGGAAAGACTTGACCTCGAATCCACTCCCGTTGATGACATCAGCGCACTAGCCGGCATGCCACTGGAAGTGCTCAAGATGCAACAAACTCGGGTGGCTGATTTTCGAGTACTGAAAGGTATGCCATTGCAGCAGCTGAACTTGCTGGATCTTCCATTCACGAACGAGGATCTTCGCGAGGTAAGTGATGCACCACTCCGGTCGCTGTGGCTGGCGGGAACCAAAGTTACTTCGATTGATCTGCTCCGGCTGACCGATCTCGAAAGTCTGGATATTGAACGTACCGGCGTAAGCAACATTGCTCTGCTGGCCTCCAGTCCACGACTGTTACGGCTGAACATTGCTGAAACAAAAATCTCGGACGTTTCACCACTGAAAGGCCTCCAGTTGCAGCGGATCACGCTCACTCCACAAAAAATCACTGCCGGCATGGACGTACTCAGAAAAATGCAGTCCCTGCAGGAAATCCGCACCAGTATGGCGGAGCCGCAAACCGCCGCAGAGTTCTGGAAACGCTACGATCTGGACCTGTATCGGCCAATTGATGACGATGCCGATCCAACGACACCCGATGTCGAATCTGCCCCACAGAAGTCGGACTCCGCTGCCGACGAAACCAACACAGCGACTGAAGCAGCCGACTCCAGCCCGGCCGAAAATCCGGACAACGAAATCCGCTGAAAGTCCTCAACTTCAACCGAACAAGACACCTTTGCATCCACCTGGATGGACTTGCTTCAAACGGCAGGTGTCTGCTGCAGGAGTGCGCAAACCTGCGGAATTCGCCGGAGTTTTGAAACCAGCGGAAGAGGTGTGCTGCCGCGTTGCCGGATCTCAGCCTGTCCGCAGAGTCGCCACTCATATCCACAACTCACTTCGGCCGAAGTAAACAGATACAAGCACCGCGTGGACTCATTGCTGCGCCAAGCTTGCTCGGGGGAGTCCATCCGTGACTCGTAGAGATTCCAGCAGGAAGAAGGCCGCCAGTGTACGGTTCCAACACGACGCCACGTATCCCTTCGCTGCCGCATGGCTATCGAATGCATGATCGTTACGGAATCGTTTATCCGACCGCTCCGGATCAATCGGATGATCTGACTCAAATTAACGGCCTGACACTCCAACACCTCAGCACCCTGAACCATCATGGCATTTACCTGCTGCGGCAACTTGCGACATGGAAGTTCCGCGAACAGCACGCAATCGCTGAGCTGATGGGGATGTCTGTTGATCAACTGGTCGACCTGAACTGGGTTGAGCAGGCCCGCCGACTTTGCCGATATCAGCGGCCGGGACTTCAGTTCGAAACGAAGCCGGTGTTCAGGCTGCTGGCTGCAGCGACAACGGCACTGCTGGCCGGCCTCGCGGTGACTGCCGTCCTGCAGCCGAGAGCAGCAGAACCAGTCGACGGTATTCTGGAAGCGCGATCGACTGAGATCACCGCTCCGTTTGACTGTACCTGCGCAGAACTGCATGTTCGCCCCGGACAGGAGGTCTTCACCGGAGACCCGTTGCTGACACTTCAGAATCTTGAGGTCGTCAATCGGATCGATTTCCTGAATGCGGAAATCACCGGGGTTTCACAAGAGCTTGGCCGCCTTGAAGCCGTCGCAAACATGGAGTTTGCACGACGGGAAACGGAACTGAACTCTGATATTCTTGACCTGCGGCTCTTCCTTGTTCGCGGCGGAATACCGAACATCCCGCCCCCTTCAAGACATCTGCAGACAGGTTGGAGAAAACCAACGCCATTGAAATCGGGAGTAATCACAGAAGTCGCCTCACGACCAGTGGTCAGAAATACCGGAATGATCTTCTTCACACCGGTTTCAGAAGCATCCGGGAGTGAAGGCATCTCCGAGCAAGCTGGGACACAGTTCTCGAAGGTGAACTCTGTCCAGCCGGGACACAGCCAGCATCTGTTTCTGGACCAGTTGGAACAGCAAATCTCCCGCATGACTCAAATCCTGAAGGAGCTTCCTCAACAGATCAGGAAAGCAAGCGGCTACAGCGATGCCGAAAGCCAGTTGAGTCGTCTCGAATCAGAATTGCGGCAGTTGCAGCAGCAGAAGACGGAATACACCGTTGAAGCACCTTCACACGGGACAGTAAGCCTGCGAGCAACTTTGAACGGGTCAAAAACAGGCAAGTTTGAACGACTGCTGCAAATCCTGCATCATGACGAACGCTACATTCGCCTGCCTGTTCCCACGTCAAGAGTTCCGGAATTTGAGCCCGGTGATGAAGTGGAACTCATTTTTCCGGGCCACAGCAGAATGCTTGGACGCGTCACGGAAATCCCGCTCGCGGCAGATGTAACGACGCACTCCAAAACATCGACGGTGACGCTTGTCATCGAACATACAGGGAAACTCTGGCCGTCACTGCCGATCGGGTCCAACGTGCAGGTGATTCCGTCTCACTGATCTGCAATCAGGTACAGGTGGGCATCGGTTCTCAGCAGAATTGTTCCGTCGACGAAGACCGGCGTTGCAACAGTGTGCTCATCAGCGATGGAGTTTTCAGCCAGCAACTGAAAGCTGTCTGCGGTAGCATCAACAACGAAGACTGTCCCGTCCTGGCGGGCGAGATAAACACGCCCGTCCGCCACGACCGGCGACGCACGGAATGTGTTGCGATTCTTCGGCAACTGCCCGGACCAGATCACCTTCCCGGTTTCCAGATCCAGACAGTCAACAGTTCCTCGTTGATCTCCGGTATCCCGACATACAAAGACTCGTCCGTCTGCAATTGCAGGCGTCGGAACATCGGCAGAAGTCTCTTCATTCGCCCAGATCACATGCGACTCTGTCACATCGCCCGTTCCGCCCATTCTCACAGCGGTCAGCGAATTTCCTCGCGCGTAAGGGGCGACCACAATTCCGTCCCCGACAGCAGCTGAGGCAATCGAACGGAAGTACTTGTGACCAGTTGGATTTAAGCCGCTCAGCCGCCACAGCTCCTTACCATCTCGACCGTCATGCGACGTCACGTGATCAGCCCCCAGGACAACCAGTTCATCAAAGTCAGCATGAGAAACGACGACAGGGGTCGCGTAACTCTGAGCCGCTTCTTCCGGGGCTCCAAGTTCACGCTCGTGCTTCCACAACAGTTTGCCGGTCTTCTTCTCGAACGCAGCCAGGTAGGACGGCCCCGAATGCATACACGCAACAATCACGGCATCTCGCGTCAGTACGGGAGAAGTCCCCAGATCCCACCACAGGGTGTCCTCGCCGTACTCGTCCTGCAGATTGATCGACCACATCTGCGTCCCGTCGGCACGAAAACCACCGAGGTCACCACTCTTGAAATACGCGAACACAGACTCACCATCGGTGACTGCAGAAGGATTGGCCCCGGTTCCATCTTTGCCAGGTTTCCCCGGCACTGCGTCACCCAGTGCAACCTGCCACAGCTGACGTCCGTCTCTGTTGTAACAGAGAACTCGATTGAGTCCGTCCTGGGTGCCGGTCAGAAAAATCCGGTCGCCGGCGACGACCGGTGTTGATGCCCCACGCGCAGCCACCGGGACTTTCCAGACAAGATTGCTGGCAGCAGACCAGGTTGTTGCATATCCACGGCCGACCGCCGCTCCGTTACCCGCAGGGCCCCGCCATGACATCCAGTCACCTGCCGACAGCGAGGAGACAAGAGTGGCCGTTAACAGGACAGGTATCAATCGCATGATCGCGTCTCCAGCGGCAGGAAGGGTCGTTGGGGTGGGAAGGCCGTTCCAGGCAGGCTGGCAACAGCCGTGCTGGAAGAAGTGGAAGCAGACACTTGTCCCGGGGGCTGATCTACCGGACTCCACGGCGTTCGCCGCAGCCGATAGACAGACTTTTGGGCCTAGTGGGCGTGTGCAGAATCGTGGTGATCCCCGTCTGCAGCGTCAGCGGAATCGTCTTCGAAGCAGGCAAATCGACCGAATGTTCCGGAAAGTTGTGCCGAACCGCACAGCAGAGCGATGCACGTCAGCATGGTCACATAGATGAATTTTCCGGTGAAATTGCTGACCGTCAGCCCGAGGAAGTAATGACTGCCGCCTTCCGGAGGAGAAACCACACCCCAGACAAGAACCGAAATCAGCATCAGCAGCAGAACTCCAAACACTCCGCCGCGACGAATGACCGGAAATGCCCTGGACCAGTTCACTGCCAATGACCAGTAAGCGACCCAGCCCAGCAGCGGCAGCCAGGGAATCAGCACACGAACAAGATTGAGAACAAGATTCAGTACTGCGGAAACAACTTCCACAAGACTGGAGAAGACGTCAAACAGAGCATCCATGGATGTTCACCAGCGCGAAAGGGTCACTGACCGACAGAAACAGACTTTGTCCGATGACAAGTGGAGATCCGAAATCGGCACTCCCGGACAAAACTTCGGAAAGAAGCAGGCAAATGCCACGAGAGAGTCTACCTGCGAAACTTCCCGCTTCAAAGTTTACCAGGCATTTCTCTACAGACTCCACTCCCCGACCTGATGCTTCCCGGTTTTCGCGAAAGCGTGAATCCATTATTGCCGGACAGACACCGCAGCCCCGTCCTGAGTCGCAGACTCCAACGCAGCGTCCAGTACCAACTGAGTCTTCAGTGCCACTTCAGGCCAGAACGGATCACGCTGACCACTGTTCACCAACTCCGCAAACTGCCGGAACAGTCGCGTTTCCTGAGCCGTTTCGTGATTGTTGCTGTACTCGTACTGCTGATGAGGACGCAGTGATTTCTCCATGTTGAAGATGCAGCCATCAGCCGCAAAATTATGCTGTCCCACTTCGAAGCACACCTCGTTACCGAGATACGGGAGCACAAAATCCTGGCAACTTAAATAGCCTTTCGTACCACTCACATGGAACCACTGCTGATGATTCGCTCGAAATGAATTGAAAAACGTGGCTGAAACTCCATTTGAAAAATGAAGCTCACCCTGAAATTCCATCGGGACAACGGCATCACTGTCCGGTCGCCTGACGCCATGCAGGATCCGTCCGCGAACCTCCACCGGCATCTCATACTTCATCGCCCACAGGATAATCCGAATTGTATACCAGCCCAGATCGCCAAGGCAGCCCGCGGGTTCCAGTTGACTGCTGGCACGAATATTCGACGACACCCAGTCTTCGTCCGCACAGAAGCTGAATTGACTGGCAATCCGCCGAATGGTTCCCACGCTGCAGTCATCGTCGAGCACCCGTCGCATAGCTTCCATGCGAGTACTGTGCATAAACATCACGCCGTCCATGAATTGAACACCGGCCTGATCACAAGCGGCAATCATCTGACGGACGTCGTCGCTGCTGACTCCGCAGGGCTTTTCCACCATCACGTGCTTGCCAGCTTCAGCAGCCTTCACCACCCACTCGGTACGAATCCCCGTTGGCAACGGGACATAAACCGCGTCAATGTCCGGTCGCGAAAGTAATGCCTCATAACTGCTTTCAGCTTCCACCGTGTGCCCAACCGGCACCGATGCCTGGCAGGCCTCGATAAACTGGCTGGCCTTTTCAGCTGACCGACTGGCGACAGCGACAACTTGTCCATTTCCCGAAGCGGCAATCGAATGCCAGTTCTTCATCGCAATTCCGGCCGTGCTCAGGATTCCCCAGCGACACTTCTGCTGACTCATGTCAGACTCCATCTGATGCTTGTTGATACAGGAATATGGTCCTGCCGATTGTGATAGCAACCTGATTGCAGGAACGAAAACGCAGCCGAACTGGCAACTCGTTCAGCAACAGACAATTTGCAGTTGAGGAACGTGACGATGTACGCTTTGGCTGACAGCAGCGGATTTTCTGGCAGTCACCAGCCCCCTCGCTATGCTGTACCGGCCACTTGCTGTACCGACACACCAGCCTGCTGTAAGCCGTCAGGTTTTCTAACAAAACTGACTGCTGTCGCAAGCTGACACACCGAAGTAGCCATTGATCTTCCACGAGATCTCTCGCCGATTCAGCCGATCTCAACCGCACGATACAACAGATGCCACCATAACAGGCAAAACATCATCGTTCTGCCTTCGCTCAATTGCGGATCATTACCATGGACATGCTGCTGGCTGTTGGGCTGTTCTTTCCGGTCATTAGCCTGTTGACACTCGCACTCAGCTGGCGGGGACAACGCCGTACTGGAAAGTACTCATCCGCAGTGCTGATCCCGATCATTGGCCCGACAATTCTCTCCCTGTGGATTGAGCACCGCGGGATTCACCGGGGATGGATTCCGCTTGTCTGGCTGGGCGATCCGGGAAGCCTTAGTCTACTGATCATTCTGCCACGCCTGCTTCGTGAATGGTGGCAGATTAGTTCGCTGACGGAATTCCTGCGTCTGGCCAGCGACGGTGATCAGCCGAAGATCCGGTTGAGTCTGCACCGAACGAGCAGATATCGCCTGCAGGTCTGCTGGCCCCCCACATCAAGTCCCGGCCCTGTAACCCAATCGGAGGTGGGATTCTGGTCACCGACGACCGACGGTTACAGACTGACAACAGACGGTGGTGATTGCGCACACACGCTGCTGAAGAGCGGCGATACCTGGCAGTTCTTCCGGGCCGGCGAGCCGCTTGTAACGGCGCCTTTCGACGGCGATCGCACACTTAGCAGCACTGGTTGGAAACTACTGGTCGTAAACGCCAGCGGAGGACGGTCGCAGGCAGAATGATCCCATGACCGTTCGCCGGACGTCCCTCAAAAAAACCACCGCAGGCGATGCGGTGGTTTTCAACGGACTTCGTTGCTCCGGCGTCAGGACGCGGGCGCCGCTGGCTGATTCAGGCAGAGAAACTGCTGCCGCAACCACAGGACTTCACAGCGTTCGGGTTGTTAAATGTAAACCCACGTCGCGACAAATCGGTGTAGAAGTCGATTTCTGTGCCGTCGAGGTACAAATCGCTCTTCTTGTCCACAACAACACCCACCCCATGGTGCTCTTCGAAGACGTCACTTTCGGAGTCCCAGGTGTTTGTGAAGTCAAACGAGTACTGAAAACCGCTGCACCCGCCACCCACGACGCCCACGCGAACATACTTCAGTTCCGGACGACTTTGCTCGGAAATGACTCGCTTGATTTCGTTGGCCGCGTTTTCGGTAAGAATGACTGACATCGAGATTTCTCCACTCTCTGAAATGCCCCCGGCAAGTTCCCCGGGGTTTCGTATGCTGACAGGATGCCGCATCAACGGCTGTTTCGTAGTGCATCAGTGACTGCACGTTGTCTGTGCGAAGCACGATCTGCACCCCCCGAATAATACTCGGTGAATCGCCAATTTGAATCCGGAAAGTGACCGGTCCCCGGCCCATTTCCCGCGAATTCCTGGAAAACACCGCAGTTTTTGAACGTTGCGCGGGAATTAGAGCGCGGAAGACGGGGGCTCTGTGCGGGTTCAAAAAGCAGGCTCCCCCCAGCGTCATGTTCAAATTCTGGCTACAATCAATTTTGCGAACGATCTCCGCAAGTGCTAAAATCCAATCTAACGGCATACAAAATTCCCGTTGAACGCTACTCATTCCTTCAGGATCAACGTTCT
>JAFMMM010000222.1 GCA_017859815.1 Planctomycetota bacterium
GAAAAAAAGAGCCAACTTCATCGCCAGCCACTTTACCGCAGTAGGCTGCTTTCCCGCCGAAGTCCGCCACCGCAACAATCGTGTTGGCAGCCGAACCGCCGGCACAGCGATTGAGCGGTATCTGCCCCAGACTTGTCAGTAACTCACTCTGCCCACTGTCATCGACAAGCGTCATAATGCCCTTGTCAAATCCCGTTTTTGCCAGGAGCTCGTCCGAAACTCGAGCCTGTATGTCCACCAGCGCGTTGCCAATGCCGTATACGTCGTAATTCATCTGTACCTGCTACCCCCCCAAAGGAAAAACCGTAGTCGACAGGGAGGCTATCAAAAACGGAGTGCAGTGCGAACTCAGTCAGTGTTGCGTGACCGTTCGCAGTAAACCAGCTCCCAAACCAACCAGCAGCAGATTGGGAATCCACATTGCCCAGACCGGATCAACCGTGCCCGCGCGGGAAAGATTCATCATCAGGAAAATCGCCGGATAGTAAATCAGCAGGATTGGCAGAAAACACATGACAAAGGTCGTCAGGAACTGACGACGTGCCTGCAGAATCGAGAAAGGCCCGCCCACGAAAACAAAAAACAGGCAACTGGCGGCCATGGAAATCCGGGAATGAATTTCCGTGTGAAGTCGCCTGCCCGTTCGGATTGACTGCTGTAATGATGCACTCAGCTCTTTGGCGCGACCGTTTGCAAGACTATCGAACTGCCCGGTTGTCAGAGCCATGGCCGTTTCAACGGCCAGTTGTTTCTGAAGCCTCTCATACTCCAGCTGCGATCGTTTTCCGCCGACTTCAAGATCCGTAAGCGTCATATGTCGGGCTTTGACCTTGGCAATCTCCTGTGGCAGGGGAAATTCCAGAGTGGTTTCCTCCAGCTCCCCCTCTGTATCTGCTCCGGCCAGCCCGCCCCGTGCCTGTTTCAGATGCAGCTGAATCACCTTGGCTTCAAGATCAAACTCGACAGCCGCCTCACGTGCGCGAACAAAAACCTGCCGGCCACTGGAGTCCCGCCTCAGGAATGTGGCCTGCTGTAATGTCTTGCCCTGCACATCATGCACTGTGATTGAATACCCTTTTGCGGCGTCACTGTAATGCCGCTGACTATCCAGAATGTCAAGGAAGATATCCTCAACCGCCTGAGTCACAATTCGTTCGATATTGGTGACAGCCCAGGGAATGGCGTAGTTTGTCAACCCAAAGGCAACAGCACTCAGTACTCCAGCCAGCAGAAAAGCAGGAGACAACAGCTGAATTGCACTGATACCAGCCGATTTCGCGGCAGTGACCTCCAGATCACCCGAAAGCCGCCCGTAAACCACGCAGACGGCAAGCAGCAATGTCGCTGGGATTGTGAATGGCAACAGACTGGGAACCACAAAGGGCATGATCTGCAGGATCTGTACCGCCCCAAGACCACGGTCCGTGGCTTCACGAAACAAACCGACAAACACCAGCATGATCGTAAGGATCACGACCAGCAGGCTAAACACCCGGATCAGTTCTGCGAAAATGTAGCGCTGCAACAAACGCATCAGCACACCTCGCTTTGAGGCAGCAGTACGTCTGCAAAATCACTGTCATCCTGATAATGTTGCAAGCGAGCCACTCGTCCATGATTGGCCGGGTACCGTACTCCGCTGCAACAGGAATATCGCAGCCCGCTGTACAGTTGAATAACCGGCGATGTCGACAAGCCTGAGCCAGCCAGGTCGTCAGAGAACCCGTGCGAAGTCTAGTGGATTTCCCGAATCGTACACAACAGCAGACAAGCGGCATCCGGCAGACGTGAACAGCATGGCCAACGCCACGCTGTCCTGCCGCGGTTCATTCAGCAGCATACTGTGAAGCGAACCAGTCTGCTGTTCTTTTCAGCCCGTCCTCAAGAGTCACCGTTTGGCCCAGCAATTCAACCAGACGACCAGCATTCAACAACGAACGCTCAACATCCCCGGCTCGGAATTCCCCAAACGTCACGTCACTGTTGCTGCTCAAATGCTCCTTCAGGTGAATCGCTAACTGCTGCGTGTTACTTTCGACTCCGGTGCCCACGTTCAGAATTCGATCGGGAATCTGATCCTCGCAGGCTGCAATGTTGGCTTTCACCACATCTTCCACGTAGACGTAGTCACGAATGCAGCCGGAATCACCAACCTGCCGCCTTGCATTAACGCGGACGGGGACACCGGAAAGCAGTCGCTGACAGAAGATTGCCACAACACCAGCCTCGCCATGCGGATCCTGTCGAGGTCCATAAACGTTGGCGTATCGCAGTATCGTGCTCTCCAGGCCGTGCTCCCCACGAAATGCTTCCAGGTACTTCTCGACTGCAAACTTACTGCAGGCGTACGGACTCTGAGGCTTGGGAGTGGTATCGATGGAAGCTCGTGTTCCCTCCGGAACTTCTCCGTAAATCGCCCCCCCTGTGCTGGCAAACACGAGATGCTGCACGCCAACTCCCACACAGGCACGCATCACATTCAGTGAACCGATGATATTGATCTGGGCATCAAGGCAGGGCTCCCGAACGCTGATGGCAACACTGGCCTGAGCAGCCTGGTGGCTGACAACTGTGGGACGAAACTCATCAAAGACCCGCTCAAGTGCTGCCGCGTCTCTGATATCGACTTCAAAAAACCTTGCACCGGCAGGGACATTCTCGCGCCGTCCGCTGCTGAGATCGTCAACAACACAGACTTCCCAACCTTTGCTGATCCCGGCGTCTGCCAGATGCCCACCAATAAACCCTGCTCCGCCAGTCACCAGAAGTCGCATAAACACTGTCCCGTTTTCTCGCACTCAGGGAAAATCTGTCTACCATTCGGTCGGGAAATGACATCCCAACAACACTCAGGCTGCAATTCTTGTCGAACCTCCCCCCTTGTGACAAGCGTGAATTCGCGTCACACGTCTCTGGCGAGTGACCTGATCTCCGTTCTCAGACATCCCCATTCCTGAAAATCAATCGACGCGAATTGTCTGAGATGCGCGAAGCAGACAAACTGGATGTTGACCCTACTTCGGCGGAACGCGTTTGCATCCATTACTGGCAGACCTCCCCATCGAAGGCTGACATCCTGTCACCGGACAAACCTTCAGCAGGCAGAGCATTGATCATGGCCTCCGTCCTTCGCCCAGCAATTTCAGCAATGCCTGGCTATACGCCCGGCGAACAGCCGCAGGAATCAGGATGGATCAAACTCAACACCAACGAAAACCCGTACCCACCCTCACCAACTGTTGTTGATGCAATCCGGCAGGAGGCTTCCGGCCCCCTGAATATCTATCCGGATCCGGGTGCGACTGAATTTCGCAAAGCCGCGGCCGCACTTTACGGGGTTGATCCCGACTGGGTCCTGCCTGCCAATGGCAGCGATGAAAACCTGACCATTATTACTCGTGCGTTTTGCGACGCCGATGATCGCCAGGGATACCCGTATCCAAGCTACGTCCTCTACGAAACGCTGGCACAAATTCAGGGCTGCCCGATCGAACGCCTGTTACTGGACGAAAACTGGCAATGGACGCCGGAAGACGCCACGCGTCTTCGAGAATCATGCAAAGTCTTTTTTGTTCCGAACCCGAATTCGCCCAGCGGTACTGTCTGGAGCCCGGAACAGTTGCTTGAACTGCTGCCCAATCACGGAATCCTTGTGCTGGATGAAGCATACGGCGATTTTGTGGAGCAGCCGCATCGCGGGGAACTACTGCACGATCCTCGATTCGACGGCCGCCTTGTCATCACTCGAACGTTCAGTAAATCTTACAGCCTGGCCGGGATTCGATTTGGCTTCTGCCTTGCCCACCCAGACCTTGTCCAGGGAATGAATCGTGTTAAAGACAGCTATAACTGTGATGCCGTTGCAATCGCTGCCGCAACAGCCGCAATCAACGATCAGCCATGGATGCTGAACAACACCAGAAAAATTCTCGCCACACGCAGCCGGTTAGCGGAACAACTGACCACGCTGGGATTTCATGTCTGCCCAGGTCAGGCGAATTTCATTTGGGTCACACACCCTTCCGGCGAACATCGCGGCATCTACGAGCAACTTAAGCAACGACGAATTCTCATTCGCCTGATGACCTTCCCCCACTCAGGTGGCGATCGCCGGGGGCTCGAAGGGCTGCGAATCACGATCGGAACGGATCAGCAGGTGCAGGTACTCGTCGACGCACTGAAACAAATACTTGACTGAACCAAACAGCTCTTTCCGGACCTATCAGATGCCAGCAACCGCACTGTCCAACCTGGTCTTCGATCATCGCTTCATTCGCAAACTGCCCGGTGATCCGGTACAGGAAAACTATCGGCGACAGGTCCGCAACTGCTGTTACTCTCGCGTCTCTCCAACTCCGGTCTCAGCGCCAACCATAATCGGCTGGTCAGCTGAAATGGCTGCAACACTGGGACTTGCCCCGGAAGCAGAAGCCCACAACGAAACGGTTCAGATTCTGTCAGGATCCGCAGTCCCCGAATGCCTCGCCCCGTTTGCTATGCGTTACGGCGGTCATCAGTTCGGAAACTGGGCCGGTCAGCTGGGTGATGGGCGAGCGATTATTTTGGGTGAGACGATCAGTCCCCAATCTGGTCGCTGGGTACTTCAGCTCAAAGGGGCCGGCCCGACACCTTATTCAAGGACCGCCGATGGCCTTGCTGTGCTCAGGTCTTCCGTCCGGGAATTCCTCTGCAGTGAGGCCATGTTCCACCTCGGAGTCCCCACGACTCGGGCCCTCAGCCTCGTCACTACCGGGGAATCAGTTCTGCGCGACATGTTCTACGATGGCAACCCGGAAATGGAACCGGGCGCCGTGGTGTGCCGTGTCAGCCCCTCGTTCACACGGTTTGGCAACTTTCAGATCCATGCCACAATGCAGGAATATGATCTGCTTGCCAGCCTGGTCGACTACACGATCACTACAGACTTTCCGGAATTGGGTCCGCCTTCCCCGGAAGTTCGTGAAGAATGGTTCCGGCAAGTCTGCATCAGGACTGCTGACCTGATGACCCACTGGATGCGTACAGGGTTTGTTCATGGAGTCATGAACACTGACAATATGTCGATCCTCGGCCTCACCATCGACTATGGCCCGTATGGCTGGCTGGAAGATTTTGATACCAACTGGACTCCAAATACCACAGATGCTTCCGGGCGAAGATATTGCTATGGCAGACAGCCATCCATTGCACTCTGGAATCTTCTGCAACTGGCAAATTCCCTGACGTCACTATTTGATGATTCCAAACCACTGCAGAACGGTCTCGACGAATACACGCGTCACTTCAACCAGCAGTGTCTTAAAATGATGAAGAGCAAGATTGGACTGCAGGAATCCGAATCGGAACGCAGTCAGCAGTTGGCTGAAGCTCTGCCGGAACTGCTCCAGTCTGCGTCTGCAGATATGACGCTGTTTTATCGAAAACTGGCCGATCTCTCGCTTGTTCCCGACAAGTCCGAGACCTCTCTGCCCCCGTGCAATGACTCGACCCTCGATCAGTTCGCTGAGGTGCTCTACGATCCGAAAAACTTGAATTCGGACACACAATCGCAAATCCTTGCGTGGATTCGTGACTACCAGGCCGAGTTACAGCGTTGCGGGGTCATCGACTCCAGTCGAAAACTCTCCATGAATGCCGTCAATCCGCGGTTTGTCCTGAGAAACTACCTTGCTCAGATGGCGATTGATCGTGCAGAGCAGGGCGATCCGTCTCTCATTGCAAAGCTTCTGGATGTGCTGCGTCATCCCTATGAGGATCAGCCCGAAAATGAACAATACGGGCAGAAACGTCCGGAATGGGCAAGGGATAAAGCGGGATGCTCCATGCTGTCCTGCAGCTCATGAAGCTGCTCTGACACCTCTGAAACACGGGTTTCTCTTTTCTCGACGATCGCTTAACCTGCGCGGAGAGTGCCGTCGCGTCCTCCCAGAGTCTCCGCGGAAGTTTCCTATGTCTGCCGATTTATATGGCCAGCGACTCTTGATCGTCGTCCTGACGGGCGCGCTGTCTGTCTTCGCCACCGGGTGTCGCTACGACGGCTCATTCCTCCAAATGGACAGCAATTCCAGCGCCCCTTTTCTGGGGCTGCAACTTTCTGTTGACAGCAGAAATTCGCAAAAAACGCTGTGGCAGGCCGCACAAAACGCATCAGACACCACCCACAGATTTGAGCTGCCAACTTCCCTGGTCCCGCTTGATTCCGGAGTTGATGATGCTCAGCGCGATGTGTTCAGCATCCGAACACGGTGATTGTTGCTGTCCCCGACAAACAACCTGCCGTCCCGGGATATAAAGACACCGTGAGGACGATCCATTCGACACCGCCCCGGAGATCCGTCCGGTCCGTCGCCGCGCTGGCCGTCGCCAATTACGGTCTCAATTGTTCCGGAGGATTTTCGCCAAACACGAATTGTGTGACTTTCCGTGTCCGCGAAGTAAACATCTCCCTCGCGCGAAACTGCCACCCCCTTCGGGCCTGACAATTCCGCCTGCACCGCCGGACCGCCATCTCCGCGATAGCCACTGCGACCATTTCCCGCAAGATGATGCAGAGTCTGTTCTTCGAGGTCGATCCTGTAGAGCGCATTCCCCTCACGTAATGCCAGAAAGAGTGAGTTTTCTCCATCAAAATCAAGAGCGCGCGGACCGTTCAACGGTGTCCCACGCAGAGACGCACCGTCAGGAGTCGCTGCCTTTTGACCTGTTCCGGCAAAGGTGTCGATCATCCCCGTCGACGGATTTACAATCCGAACTCGGTGGTTGCCAATATCACAGATGTAGAGCCTGTCCTGCTTGTCCAACGCGATGGAATGTGGTTGCTTCAGCAGTGCTTTTATGGCTGGTCCGCCGTCACCTGAAAATCCGGGGCGTCCCGTGCCAGCAATCGTCGAGATCAGACCTGTCTTCACATCGACCCGACGTACAAGATGATTCTGCATCTCAACAAAAATCATATTGCCCCGCGAATCGAATCGAACTTCGTAAGGCTCGTTGAGCGAGGCTGCCAGTGCCGCCCCCCCATCGCCACTCCAGCCCTTGTGACCGCTTCCTGCCACGACACGTGACTCGCCGCTCTCCAGATCAATACGACGAATAACATGCTGCCCCACTTCACACACATAAAGGGCACCGTCAGGCCCAATCGTAAGACCGAATGGTTGTGCCACTGCCAGCGAGACTGCAGTCCCGCTGGCCTCGAGCGGGCCGTCGTTGCCATTACCTGCAACCGTCGTGGTATCACCGAATCCCGCGGCAGAACCAACTGTGAGGAACGAGGCAAACAGAACAATGAGACAGGACATCAGCGGTCAATCCTTCTAGTGATCGCGGGAGAACTCATCGGCTAGTCACGGATCCCGTAACGCACGATGCACCAGAGAGCAGAAATGCCGTCCTTCCAGCCAATCTTCTTTCCCTCAGCGTAGGTTCTTCCGGAATAGCTGATGGATGTCTCGTAAATGCGGTAGTTCCGCCGGGCAACGCGCGCTGTCATCTCCGGTTCTATTCCAAATCGATCCTGCTGAAGCAGTGGCGTAATCGTATCGATTACGTCACGACGAAATACCTTGTAACAGGTCTCCATGTCCGTCAGATTCAAATTGGTAAAACAGTTCGACAATGTCGTCAGAAAACGGTTCCCCATGTAGTGCCAGAAATACAGAACTCGATGAGCCTGATTGCCAAGAAAACGACTGCCAAAAACAACGTCCGCAAGGTCTTCCACAATCGGACGAATTAACCTCGGATACTCCGATGGGTCGTATTCCAGATCTGCATCCTGAATAACAATCACATCGCCACAAACCTGGCTGAAACCAGTCCGTATCGCCGCCCCCTTCCCCTGATTCACGCCATGATGAAAAACGCGAATTTGATTCAGTTCATCGCCCGCAAATTCTGTTTCCAGTTCCGCAAGGACGGACGCTGAATTATCCCGACTGCAGTCGTTGACAAGGATAATCTCTTTCGTGATTGGAACCTCTCGAACCCTGCTGACCAGTTTCTTCAGAGTCTTCTCTTCGTTGTACACCGGAATGACAACTGACAGCAGAAACTCATCAGGGATCATGTAGAACCCCAGATTCTTACAGACTGACTCTCCAATCGTGGCGACTCGGGCCTCGTACCACGCCCGCGACCACGGCCGCAGATTTTCTCCCGGTGTTTCCTGGGTCTCGCTGCTACTCGACACGGATTCATCCCTCCTGCTTCAACACTACCAGGTCACTCACCAGCGGGTCCCTCTTATGCAACACACCGGAATCCAGCCAGGAGTTCTTCACTGCTTTGCCGGCACAAACGCCGGACAAAACGGCTCAGCAAGGCTCCGTTCCACAATGGACCGCTGAGCAACACACGTCCAGTTTCTCCCCAGTCATCACCCGAATACACCGCTACTCCCAATCAATCGCTCCCAGTCCTGCTCCGCCTCGGGAACGACCAGACTAACGAGCATGCTGCCGGGGGTTTCATCGTTGACAACGGGCCCGGTTTCCAGCACCTCTACGCACTGCATTGACGCGACAATGGACAAAATTTTCTCCCGCTGACGTTTTGTCGAGAAATGATACCAAGCTGAATGACGATCGCGACTCAAACGCCCCGCAATCGCAAGGGCAGTCCGCCCCATGGTATGTCGACCGTTCAAATCCTGGATCGGCCGAACCACGACGATCCCTTTCCAGTTTGCCACCATGCAGTCGATGCCAATTCGACCGTGATACCCGGCCGCAGAAACGCGCAGCAGTACCTCCTGTTGAAAAGGTCGAACCACGTCCCACCATACCCCGGTTTCGTGCTCAGGAAAAACGACGCTGCCAAGATATCCCCCCTGCGAGTCGGTCAGCAGTCCGACAATTCCGTCGAGCGAAATACCTGCAGGTTT
>JAFMMM010000015.1:0-30000 GCA_017859815.1 Planctomycetota bacterium
CTGCCTGCTCAGGAGTCGCCGTATCCGGATCAATGTTACCAAACACACTCCGCCATGATTTCGAGGGCCATTGCTCCGGCAAAGGACCCTCGACTTCCATCCAGTGAATGTGCAAACCCGGGCCAGGATAATCCGGCATCGTCTCATGCTTCAGGTAGACGAACGGCAGATTGACCGGCGTTACCTTGATCGTGTCATTCTTTTTCTCCAGCCGCTCGGTGAATTCAAGAACCTGCGGCGGTCCGGGATGTGCATCAAAGTAACCGAGGTGCCGAACGGGATTCCCGGCAACAACAAAGTTGCCCAGTGAAATACCCATCAACAGTGGAACCTCGGACTGCCTTGCTGAAGCTGCGATTCTGAACAGATACTGACCCGGTGCTGGTGCGCGAAATTCTCGCAGATCTGTCGCTGAGCTGCCTCCGTTTCGGTACAGAACAACACCTTCGTCCTGCTTCCAAACTCCTGCAAGGAACCAACTGGGCAACGAGTCATAGAGATCAAATCGCTGTTTTTGTATTGGCTCCTGATGCACAGGTTTCAGGGCGTCTTCCAGTACCACGTCAGCAGCCTCAAGATATCGCTCCATCTGCACGGCCGACAGACTGAGTGCAGATCCGATGGTATCGAATCCATGAGAAACCGGATCCTCCGGCAACATCTGGCTCACTTCGACCTGACTGGAAAACAGCTGGCGAACCGTATTCTGATATTCGGTTCGATTAAGTCGCCGCAAAGTCGTCCGACCACCTGCACGATGCCATTCATCTGCTTTTGCCAGCGAAGCACGAATGTGTTTCGAAAGCATCTGTTTTCGGGACGGGGCCAGCTGCGGTTCGCCGGCGGGTGGCATTTCACCGGACTCAATCCGTTGAAGAACCTGACGCCAACGATCATACGACGATGACTGGCGAACGTCCGTGGAAATCAGATCCACGCGGAAACCACCTTCAGCCAGCTCAGAACCATGACAATGCATGCATGATTCCTGCAACAGTGCCATGAGTTCTGTTCCCATGGAATCTGCCAGCGTTTGTTGTGCACGTAAGTCAGCTGCCACAACAATCGACAGGAGACCAAGGCCCCAGTGAACAGGCTTCCGAATAAACGCACTCCAGTGCCGCATATGACAACCTTCTGCGAAGAACGCCTTGTGCTGATAGACGCGCTGAGTTGCTCGCTACAAGCAACCTGTGTCAGGTATTTTAGCAGTCGTTTTGGACTCCGACCCCAGGCATTGCCCGGAAATCAACCCTTGCAGGCCTTCAGGGTGTTCGAAATAACAGCACCAGCCACGTTTCAACAGCGCGGAGTGATCAGCCGAACGACACTGCTGTTCGCTGAATCAGCGGATGTGTTACGATGAATGCTCTGTTTCCTCTTGTCGTCACGTGGACTTTCACATGATATCTCGGTTGACCGTCAGACTGTCTGGCAGTGTTTTTTTGCCCCTTGCGATTGTACTGGCTCTGCTTGTACTGCCGCGGTCCCTGATGGCCTGCCCATTCTGTCTCTCCCCGCCGCAGTCATTTTCCGCTCAACTGCGCCTTTGCGATTTTGCGATCGTGGCGGAGCTGATCAGCATGCGTCCTGGAGACAATGAACCGCGACCCGTCAGCCATTTACGAATCCGCTGCATTCTCTCGGGCGATCAGAAACTCCTCAAGGCCTGCCATCTTACGACCGGCCAGACAATACAGGTTCCCAGCGCGATCTCCGGTAAGCCCGGTGAGTTATTTCTGCTGTACGGAGCACACGGAGGCTCAGAAGCCACCGGCCTCGCCCGTACCTTTGTCAAACCTGCCTCCAGCAGGGAGAACGCTGGTCCGGCGTCGCCTCCAGGGGAATGGTCCCGTTCGCCATTCAGAACAGTGGTCGTGTCAAATAAGACCATTCTGCAGATTCCGGATCGTTGCGAATGGACCGAACATCAGCTGATTTCGGAGCAGTTATTTGAATACCTGCGAAGCCTGCCGCCACAAACACTCTCTCGACAACAGCAACTGGCCTTTTTTGCCCCCTATCTGGAGCATTCGGATCCGGCAATCGCGGCAGATGCCTGGGCGGAGTTTGCTGCATCTTCCTGGGCTGACGTACGGTCCACTAAGCGACTGCTGAAGCCGGATCAGATCCGAATGTGGATTGCCAACCCGCAAACCGGCCCCGAACGCGTTGGGCTGTATGGACTCATGCTTGGGCTTTGCGGAAACGATGAGGACGCCACATTCCTTGTCCGTCAAATGACCAATTCCGCGTCGGGAGACTTTCGCTTTGGCGGTGAGGGACTGCTGGCCGGCTACCTGCTGCTCACCGGCGAAACCGGTCTCAGCCGGATCACACCGTGGTTCCTTTCGGAATCTTCCGATGATTCCGCACGCTACGCGCTCATGCAGTGCCTTGAATTTCTGGAACAGGATGAACCGGAGCTAACGCTCGCGCAGACTCGGCGGAGTGTCATCCGGGGTCTGGCCGCGAATCCCGTTTTGCAGCCAACTGCTGTCGCAACGCTGGCACGCTGGCAGGACTGGGAGAGCCTCGAAACGGTTTGGGAGTTGTATCTCAGCAGCCTCGATTCCGCTCAGCTGAAAAGCAGTTCTGCAGGGTTTGGCGTCTCCGGCCTGCGTTCGATCCGCGAGTTTCTGCGTCTGTGCAGCCAGTCCGAATCGCCTCAATCAGCAACCGCAAAAACCCTGCTGCAGAAGATGAAACCTGAGCAGGATGACTTCGCGGAAGACTTATTTCGGCAACCCTGAACCATGCACAGATCACACGGCTGCCAGTGACCGAAACCTGCTTACTTCTCGTTTTGCGGGTTCAAGTCGATCTGATCCGTTTCCTGCAGCAACAAACCATTCTCACTAACAGCAGGTTGATCCTTCCCTGCTTCAGGCGACACCAGCATCAGTTTCTCGGGCTGTTCCGTGACCGCCTGCGGTGATGCATTCGTTGCTGCGGACGCCTGCTGCGGACGATTCTGTTCGGCCCCCGTCAGCAGCAGGACAGCCAGGGCCAGCGTACCCAGTGCAGTGGCTGTAATCACACCTCGCAATCCGGAAGCACGGGCCGGAGTCTGCGCACGTTTTATGCCCCCCGTTGGCTGAGCTGAACTCGCGGGGAAGCTCTCTCCGGACGTAATCGGAGGCAGGGAGTGAGGTACCTCCAGTCGAAAAAAATCCCGCATCAGAGTCTCAACCTGCTGCTCGCGATGTGACATCAGCTCTGCATTGGATTGTTCAGACATGATCGATACCTCGAGCTTCCAGAATTTCTGATAATCGTCGGCGAGCACGCGACAGACGCATATCGACCGCTGCCGCCGAACAACCAAGAACCTGCCCCATCCTCGCAGAGGACCAGTCCATCGAGTACTTCATGACAAGAGCACGCCGGTCATCTTCGTTCAGTTCCTGCAGAGATTCTCGAATCAACTGCTGCCGCTCACTCAACGCCAGCACGTCCGACGCCGACATTTGCCCCTGAGTCCGGTCGTCGAGCCCAGGCAGCAAAATGCACGAATTCCCTCGTCGCCGCGCCTGATCCCGCAACCAGTTTTGACCAACCCGCAAAAGCCATGCTCGATGATCACGAATCGACTCTCCGCAGTAGCTCTGCAGACGAAGAAAAGCCTCCTGAACACCGTCCTGGGCACGCTCCGGGTCACCACAAACCGAGTAGAACACGGCCCACAGTTCCCGCGCATACCGGGAGTACAGTTGTTGCAGGTCAACAGCCTCTGTCCTGGGAATCTCTGCGGCAGGATCCGGATCGGTCATGAGAGTCCTCCCCTCACCGAACCGCAGCCGCCACATGACAGCCATGGGTTTCTCATCTCAACGGCCCTCGCAGATCAAGACGCTGCTCCCTGGTAATTCCAACACCCCGTCCGGACTCATTCTGCCAGAAAATTCGAAGTGGTCGTTGAATTCCTGATCAACCGACCACCAGCATCGCTCTGGTCTTACGATTGTTCGGCCTTCTGCCGTAATCCGAGGCTCGTGCTGTTCGTCTGTTTGACTCCAAGTGTACACTGGAGGAATGGGATGGAGACTCCTGATTTTCGCTCTGTTGATCCATACAGCCACTGTGAAGCCTGTCTTTGCGGATTCGGGACTAGCGGATGGTGAGGCGGAATTTGTACGCCAGCTCCGATCACGCGGACTTTATGAAATCGCCGAAAGTTACTGCCTTCGCAATCTTTCAGAATCATCCCACCCAAACCTTCAGGCCGAATGGGAATTGCTGCTGACCGATTGTCAGTCAGATCATGCATGGCTGCTGTCAGGCAGCGATCGAATGCAGCTGATCAAAGTCGCCCTGTCCCGAATTACCTCGCGACTGGCAGATCATCCACCGTCTCCGGAATTGAATCTGCAGCTGCAGATTCGTCAGTTGGAACTGCTGAATAACGTTGGGCTGATGGAGACCACCGTTCTGGACTACGGAGGCTCAACTCCCGCCAGTGCGGCAACTGTGATGGTCGGCTCCGGCGTCGCAGTACCGCAGCTGCAATTTGCTGTCGATGCCTGTACTCAGGGGCTGCAACTTGCTGAACGGCTGAATCAACAGCTGACGGAGATCCGTCGCGAACTGGATCCAGCATTTGTTCGCGCACTCCGCCTCCGGACACAGTTCATCCAGACGGAATTCCGTCTGTCGCTCGCTCGCCTGCGCGATACGCCTCCCGCGGATCCAATATGGAGCGAATTGCAGCAGCAGACTGAACAGCTCACACGCAGTGGCTCAGCAGAGGATCATTTTCGAGCTCATTATCTTTCTGCATTACTGGCCACAGATTCGGCAACCTTCGATCTGCGACACCGCAGCCTGCTGTCAAACTGCACCAATACAGAGGATCGAGTCCGCGCTACACTTTTGAGAGTGCGGTTTCTTCTCAACCAGCAGGAACCATCGGAAGCAATCGCACTGCTGCAGAGGGAAGCGGCAGCGAACAGTCTCTACGAGCGTCTTCCCGATGCCCGGCTGCTCAGGCTTCAGGCGATGTCGCAGTCCGTCGAACTGCTGCTGCAGATCCAGAGTCCGTCAAAAGAACGTCAACAGGCGTTACTCGACGCAAGTACGGAAGTTCGTCGATTGATCGCACAACTGGAACCAGGACTCTCAGGCGTCTGGCTGCAATGTTTTGCCCGCTGTCAGCAGCGATTTGAGCTGATGCTGCGAGCCGGCCCTGCCGCCGCCACTCGCCTGCAGCAAGTCCGCCTGCTGGCTTCCGGTGGTCGGTATCAGCAGGCACGGGATGCACTCTATGTGCTACTGCAGCAAGCTGGCACCGATACCGCTCTTGCAGCATTCGCAGCGCATCAAGCGGGCGATCTGGGCCTGCATCTGCAGGACTGGGCAGCCGCCGAAGCAGATCTCTCGCGTGCAATCAATGGATTTCTTCAACTGAATGAAGCTGAGTCGGCGGCCCGCTCCGACGTTCTCCGCATCTTCGCACTCGGACAACTCTGGCAACAGGCGGTCGACAATCAGAAACAGGCTGAACAACGCTATCACGCCGCAATGCTTCAGCACATCGCGAATTTCCCGTTACAGTCTGGTATCACCACAGTACGCTCCTATTTGGTGCAATACCTGCGGGATGAAAACCCCCTCGATGCCGCACGACAACTGCTGCCGCTCTGCCGCCGGACCGCGGTCGATTCTCCGGAAAACAAAGACGGCTCAGATCCCAATGAACAGGCTCAACTGCAGACACAACTGGCAGATCTGCTGCTGCGGGCTG
Organism: Planctomycetota bacterium; assembly: GCA_017859815.1. GTDB lineage: Bacteria > Planctomycetota > Planctomycetia > Planctomycetales > Planctomycetaceae > SXXK01. The sequence continues at coordinate 5,744 of JAFMMM010000015.1, forward strand.
CAGGAACACCGCAGACAGAGAACGCGGTCCGCTTCGAACTGGTGGCCGAATGGATGAAGATGTCAAAGCCACTGCTTGCGGAGCAGACTGGATCAGCATCACCGGACCTGGCGCTACTGTCTCTGCAAAACAGTTCACGACTCCTTTGGGCCGGAACAGATCAACAACGCACCGATTGGGCTCAGCTGGAACATGAGGTGGACGACATTATCGCTTCCACACTTTCAATCCTTGCCGACCTGCCGCAGGAGCTTCCCTCTGACAATCCCGTGCTGCGAGCACAGTTGGCCGCTAACAGCCTGAAGCTTCTCTGCAAACTCAGGCAACTGACACCGCCGCAGCAGTACGCTGGACTCCGGGCACACCTGCTCAGCCAGCCGGAACCACTCCGTACCTGGCTTGTCTACTTGCTGGCCAACCAGCTGAAGCCGCCGCGGGCTGCCGGCCACCTGGAGCTAAGCGAGTTTCTGCTGCTGCTACTGAACCCGGACTTGCCATCCGCAGCTGACCGTCAGAATTCTCCCGTCCTGCGGATCAGACTTGCCACAATGGCCGGAGATGCCGCACTTGTCGGGCAGGAACTGCGACGGATCTCAGAAACCAAACTGGCTGATCCCGAACGGCAGACCCTGATCCATTCTCTTGCTGCTGTCGCTGACTCAACCTTGAATCAGGATCCTGAATTATCAGGTCTCTTCCGCTCGTGGTGGCTGAAAGTACTGCGAGGCTCTCCAAATGGAACAGACGACTGGCTGGAAGCTTCCCTGCAATTGGCAAGACTTGCGAACCTTGACGACAATGCGAAGGAAGCGACGCGTATCCTCTCAGTCGTCGGCGTCCTGCACCCGGACTGGGGGAGTCCATCGCGAAGACAGCGAGCCGAAAGACTTCTGCAGCAATTGCACACCGTCAAATAACATCCGTTGCTCTTCACTTTGTTTTCGCTGCCTGTCACCGGCCCATGAACCTCTGCAATCTGATTCGTGACGAAAAACCGTCGATTCCAATTGTCTCATCCTGTCAGCAAATCGATCCGGTTGCTGTGAGGCTGAATCGACCGCAGGCAGTCACAGTTGCGGTGTTGGCGGCCCGTCGGATTTCACACGCCCTGGAATGGCAGGAGGCTTTGCATTCCCTTACGCTCCCTCACTCAAAGACATGCTGGATCCTGACAGACCCGGTTCTGAACACCTCTCAGGTGCGACAACTGGGAGAGCTTGCTCGAAGCAGTGAAGTCGCTGTCACAGCAGATCACTTTCGGCACATCGAGTGGATTCGCGATGCCGCAATTGTCGCCGAAAAACCGATTGCTGCCCTGTTGCAGGTCGACACCGGCTCGGGCGTTGGTGGCATCCGTCCGGGTCATGACACCTGCGATCTGTCCCTGTCGCTGCAGCAAATTCCAGAGGTGCCATTTGGCGGACTCATGTTGCAGTACCCCGGTCGATCTCTGCTTGCCAACAGGCACGACTGGACTGTGCAGGCGTTGTCCATTATTGAAACCTGCCACCAACTGATTCAGCGAGACATTCCGAAGCGGGCAGGAACTGTCTTCGTGGACTTTCCGGAGGATCTGCAGCGCATGTTGCCTGCGGGAACCCTGCTTCAGAAAAACGTTGGCACCATAGCAGGAACACCGCCGCGTCCGACGAGCGGGAGTCTTGAAGTCTCTGTAAGATCGCGTCCGTCGCTGACAACCTGTGTTCTTGCTGCCGGTCGCGAAACGCCAGGCATGCCAGGTAATCCCACAGTTTCTGATCCATCCGGTGCCCTGATTACAGCGATCTCCGACCACCACATGATCCTCCGGTTGCAGGATCGAGCCCTCGACCTGCGTATCGGAGACTGCGTGCGGCTGGAGGCCGGACTCTGATTCAGCGGCGGCCGGCTCGTTGCAGGATCATCCATCCGGTCGGTGCTAAAACCAACACCATTCCAAACAGCGACTGAACCGAAAAATGCCGTCCCCAGATCAGCTGGTCAAAACCCATTGCAAAAACCACCTGCGTCAGTGAGACAATGCTGACGCGGGCCGGCGCACCTGTTGCGAATGCCCGGGTAAGCAGTAGTTGTCCGGTTCCGGCTGCAAGGCCGGTTCCCAGCAGCAGCATCGGAAGGGTTGTTCCCCCCACGAGTAACGCGACGGACTGTGGTGACAACGGCTGAATCACAATCAGACAGATCAGCGTCACCACCGAAACTGCTGAGAAATGAACGACGATCGCATTGGGATCGATCCCTTTCAGCTTGTGAAGACCAATCAGGGCAACAGCACTGGTCACCGACCCGATGACACCTGCGATCGTGCCCGCACCACCTGCAACACCGGGCTGATACATGACGAGAACTCCAGCCATGCAACAGATGACGCTGAACCAGACATCTCTTGCAGGAATATGGCCGAGCAGCGGCCATGACAGCACAGCAATCCACACCGGGAACATATTGATCAGCGTCAACGCATCGGCAACAGGAAGATGAGCGAGAGCATAGAAATTGCAGACCACACTTGCGCTGCCGGCAAGACTTCGCAACCACAGCACGGGCGGGCGAAAAACCACCAGTCTGGCTCTCCCAATCCGAGTCAGGATCAAGGCCAGCAACATGGCTACAAAGGATCTCGCCAAAGCAACCAGTTGCCATTCGCAGCGTTCACCGGCGGCGTGGGCCAGAGTTCCCATGATGGCGAACGACAGTGCTCCTCCCAACATCAGCAGGTACGGCCTCATCGTGCCTCTTTCGACGGGCGCCAGCCACGCAGCCGGGCAGGACCTGCAACGGGACTTCCGATTGACCTCATGATGCACTCAACCAGTTTCATTAAGCGAACTGGGGCTGTCATCTTCAAACAGCGCACCGGCGGTGGCGTTGTCAGAGAACCAGCGTCTCCATGTCCACCGGATCGGTGCAGAAAATGCGAACCAGCAGAACAACACAGGAATCGCCAGTTCGCGGACAACAAACAGCAGCACAATCGTGAAGACAATCTGCAGTATCTGCAGGCGTCCCCGGCGTCCGCGAATCATCTGGTTAAACACATGCGGGTACCGTAATTTGGAAACCATCAAGACCGCCGCCGCCAGTGTCACAAGTGGCACCAGGATCACCATGACCGGCCAGATCCACTGGACCTCCAGAAAACTCAGCCGGCCACCCGGTGAAAAATGTTCTCGTAATTCTCGCAGTCCTATCGGCAGAGAGGCGACAACCCCGGCAGCAGCCGGTGATGGCAGCCCGCTGAAGAATTCGTGACTGTCTTCTTCGTCAGTCTCAACGTTAAATCGCGCCAATCGCAGAATTGCACAGGTCATAAACAGCACAGCGATGGCCCACAACAATCGCGGATGAAAATGCAGCGACTGTTCCGCCAGGCTATCCATCAGGCGGTGATCAGGGTGGGACAGCTGCAGGAATATGAACGCTGGCGCCAAACCGAAACTAATCGCGTCGCAAAGACTGTCCAGTTGTGCCCCGAAATCGGACGTTTGTTGAGTGAGACGAGCGGCACTGCCGTCCAGCGCATCGAACAGCATCGCCAAAAAGATCAACTGCGACGCGGTAATCAATTCGCTGCCACCGAAATGCTCCGGTCCCACCTTCGCGGTGATCGTCACAGCAGCAAAGCCACATGCGGCATTGGAAAGCGTCAGCAAGGTCGGAAGAACAGCAAACACTTTTTGCCGCCGAGTCCTTCTCGGTTTCGTGGGCTCAGACTCAGACATTAATCCTGTTGCTCCAGTACCCGACAGGGATGACCCGCCTCGCGAAGGCTCTCACGGAAACGATCACGCTGCTGCGGGGCAGCAGGGCAATGGCTGGATATTTGATGAACACGAGGTGTTATCATGGACAGCACACACCGGTTCAGCCCTGCCAACGTGACTTCGATACAACGATGTTCGGTTGTTGCCGCAACTTATGCCAGTCACGCAGTCAATCGACCCTCGCTGTACCACAACTGACCGCTATGCTCAGGGCCAGCCACCGAATCACGGCAACAGGGAAGTGAAAGGCCGCATGGGGCGTGAAACCCATATGGTCTAACTACCAAACGGGTCGGTCCTGCGACAGCAAAACCGACCCATCAACGTCTTCGCCCCGACATTGTACGGCCGCAGCTTAATAACAGCACAGCCCTTGAACACATTCAAACGCGATCAGGAGGCAATTCAACGCGTATTAAATGTTCCCCGAGGATCGCTCACTGTTCGATACGCTTCGCGATCCAACAACTTGACATTGACTGTTGTCTCCTGTTTTCCACGGACAATGACCATCTGAATCGCCGGCCCGATGTCTGAAAGACTCACGAGATTGATCAGATGGTTTTCGTCCGTGATGGTGACCCCGTTGAAGGAGATCACGACATCATCGGGGCGCAATCCGGCCATCATCGCAGGAGAATTTTGCTGGTTGTAGACCCTTACAATCCGAGCACCGCGTGCCACCGGCAACCCAAGTCGCTGCGCGGTGTTCTGACTAAAGTCGTTGTCCAGTTCAACACCGAGGTAAGCCCTGCGAACTCGTCCTGTGGAAGCCAGTTGATCAACAATGACTCGAGCCAGATTACTGGGGATGCTGAAGCCGATGCCTTCGTTTCCACCACCGCTCGACGCGATCGCGGTGTTGATCCCGACGACACTTCCATACATGTCCACCAGAGGACCGCCGCTGTTCCCCGGGTTGATGGCGGCATCCGTCTGAATAAAGTCCTGATTCGTCAGACTCTGCCCGGCTTCAAGCGAGAGATCTCTGCGCCCTTTCGCCGAGACAATCCCCATCGTCACCGAGCGGCTGAGACCAAACGGACTGCCTACCGCGAGCACAAAATGTCCAATGCTCAGGGAGTCGCTGTTCCCCCAGGAAGCCGCCTGCTGGCCATCATCGCGAACCTGCAAGACCGAAATATCACTCTCTGCATCGCGAAAAACACGGTAAGGGTTCTGGTGTGATCCATCCGGCATGACAAGGTCGATACGTTCGAGGTCAGCACCACGAACTACATGCTGATTCGTGACAACGAAAAGTCCTCGGGTCGCCTGTGAGCGAACAAGAACACCGGAGCCGGTCTCTTCGATCTTGCGATCACTCTCAATCCGCACGGCCTGAATGTGCACGACCGAAGGAAGCACCTGACCTGCCAAATCCGAAATATGATTGCCGCTTTGCAACAAAGCTGAAGCAAGTTGCGAGGCAATCGGACCGGATCTGACCGGCTGCGGAACTGCCGCCGCATCCTTCGTTAGCCTCAGCGAATGAAGGTGGCCGCCGAGAGCGAGGCCCAAAGAGACCAACGCCACTGATCCTACGATTGAAAACTGTTTGCGCGCCATCCAGGCTTCTCCTCCGAGAAAGCAGCCGTGCTTTGGCGCGGATCCGTCCGCCTGTATTGAAATGCTCGCAGAGAGACTCTCTGTCGAAACGATTGGATTTCGCGAATACCTGCCGTCCTTTGGCAAAGCATCACCTTCCTCGTATCGAACTACGGGATCCAAAGACGCAAGTTATTTTCGGTGGATTCTGCCGATGATCTGCGGGAAGCGGTACCATCTGCTGACAGTCAGAACAATCCGAACAGTCGGTATGTCTGTCTCGTTCGGAACGGGCCGCGCGGCCCCAACAAGCAAGAGCAGGAGCAGCCCCTTCACTCCGCAACACACTGTAAACGTTCAAAAGAAGCGTTGGTGCGTTGTCATGAATGCTGAGATCAGAGCTCCCGGAGTAATCGTGCCGTGCAGGGTCATCGCGATGCTGTCTGACGTCAGCAGTAATTCTCCACCCAGGCCCTGTATCTGAAGACGACACCATGTGGCATGGTGGTCATAATCCAGGATGATTCCTGCCGGGCCCTGCTCTTCAATGCGATCGATGAACCCCTCGAGTTGCAATGGCTCGCCTGGGAAAAACTCCACCGTATCAAACGTGCCGCTGAAGATTCGATCCATCCCCGAATCTGAAAGCAGGCCGAAATTGGTGAATTCATGCAACATCCATGTCCATTCCACCTCAGAAGGATCATCTTCGGCCAGCTCGACCTGCACCCGATACTCGAAGGCCGGCGTCCGAATGGCCGCAACACCACCATCCGGATCGGAAACCTGCAGATCCACCCGACGCCATCCCAGTTGGCGACGAAAATCAGTAAATCGCTGCTCGATATCTTCTGTCAAATCGTCCGCTGCGATTTTCGCCGCGAATGCTGCAGCCCAGTCGTTGTACTCAGCAGGAACCTGATGAGATTTTCGGAAACCCTTCAGTGCACGAACCTTCCCTCGCTGGATTCGCTTCAGCGTCACTTCAGAGGAAAAGAATTCTTCGCTCGCGGTAGTCAGGCTCATGGCTGAATTCTATTCACTGCAGAAGTCCAAAACCATCCGGGCAGGAATACCGCCACAGCCTCGCGAGACACTCTGGAACACAAACCGGAACAGCCAGCGAAAAAAAAAGCCCTTCTGCTGAACAGAAGGGCTCTCGTCTCGCCTGTTACGAAATCACTCTCCGGGAGGTGCTTCCAGTGGCGGCGGGGCAGGAACCCCATCATTACCAGCAGACGGCATGTCGTTGGTTGCTTCGACAACCTCCTCCGGTGCCTCCACTGTGTTACTGGCGCCGCCTCCGCAGCCGATCAACAGTGTCAGACAGAAGAGCGAAAGAATCATCTTGCTCATTGCAGAATCTCACTCAGAAATCACGTGAAATAAACGAGTCCAGAGGGGTGAGGACTCACCCCCCTCTCGATGCACTCTAACAGAACACTGTTCAGAACTCACCGACAACTTCGCCGTCACCAATCGCAGCAAGACGAAGTCGATACAGATTATTGTCGATGTTCTTTGAGATCGCCCGGACTGAACCGTCAGCCAGTGCAAATTGAACAACACCCGTGTGGAAGCTTTCGTACTGCCACCAGTTCTGGTTTGCGTCCTTGGAGAAGCCCCAAGCGGTTGGGAATGCGCTACCGGCCATCCATCGCCAGTTCAGAAAATCACCACCGGTCGCTTCACCAAACAGCAGGGTGTTGCTGGTACCATCGGTGATGTCGCGGAACCGTGTCTGGATATTCCGAGCGCCAAAAGCACCCTTCCATCGGGATGACAGGGCATCGCCGAAATAACCAGCCACTCCGAGGTAGTTCGTGAACCCATAGTTACGCTCGCTGCCGAAACCACCGACGGTCATGTAACCGCGAGTGTCGAGGTGCAGCAAAACCGGACAGTAAGGAGGACTTGGCCGGGTCTTCTGGGGATCGGACGGACACAGAAATGCACCAAGTTTATACTGGGCAAGCTGGTTGGTGTCGGCATCTGACCACCACACAGTTTCCCGCATGAACTGTCCCGCTGAAGCTGGGTCCGGACGATGATCAACGCCTTTCCAGATCGCAATCTGATTGAACAAGTTGTCCTGCTCCATGAACGGCAGCAGTTGCGGCAGAATTGACATCCACTGATGGTCAAAGAAACCCAGGTTTGCTGGACCTGTGCCACCCCACGGCACTGTGGCCGGCGGACCGTAATGCCCAATTGGGAAGCGATTATGCACATCATGGTGGTTGTGTGCCGCCAGAACGATTTGCTTCAGATTGTTCTTACACTGTGTGCGACGGGCAGCCTCGCGAGCCTGCTGTACAGCAGGCAATAACAGCGCCACCAGAATCGCAATGATTGCAATCACAACCAGGAGTTCGATCAGCGTAAACGCCTTTCGGTCCGCGGAAGGGCTGCAAGCGACGTACCTTCTCATTTCAAAAACCTCCAAAAATCATTAGAACGAAAACAAAAGACTGTTTGTGCAGTATTTCGAGGCCGTGCAAAAACTCACAGCCGCATTTCGGACAGCAATCACCAACACGCTTGTTACGGCCTGACTACACCGAAGGAAGGTCTTACCCTTGCATCGACCGCAATTGATCAACCACAGACGGCAACAAAAAAGTGCTGGCGGATTCATTCGACCGTCGTTGTCGGCAGCAAATCATATGCCCCCGCAGAAACTTGTCTTGAACCTAGGACACTACAGAACGACTCGAAAAGCCAGCGTAGGAACTTCTGATCAGCCAAAAAAACAAGAAATCCTCTTTTTCCCCTCGGATTAAGTGACAATGCGCGAGTTTGGGGGGGGGCGCAACCGCGTTCGACTAAGACGGTCTGGCAGAATCTTGCCCAGTTCCAACCCCAACCCCTGGTTGATTCTGATCAGTCCTGGAATTGTCACCCTCCTCCGCATCAAGCTCACCCGCCAAATGCCCAAATTTGAGGCACCAACACCTGTGCACCGAGCAATCTTGAGTCCCCCGTCGGCGTTCTCAAAGCTCAGACCAGCAGTTTGCCGAGAATCTGAAAGAAATCGGTTTCAAACGCGGTATCTCGTACACGTTCCTGAAGTCAATGCGAGCCCCGCAGTTCGAAACAGCTGTGCACGAGTTGCCCAATGGACTGCTTGATTGTTCGATGGGAACGCAGTTCTTGTCTCTTTCCAGAAAATGCTGCTGACTGCCGGAACCGGATTGCATCGGATTGATCCTTGGGGTTTTTGCGATTATCCGGGCGAAATCGATACAGAAATCCGTGATTTGGCGTCCCTTTTGCTTACACTAAGGCCGCATTTATTTGAAGACGGTGTCAACTGCTTCAGTTGGCCCTCACCTTGGAGCAGACTTCAAGTCTGATTCACTCCTTGCCTGTGATCTTCCTCGATGTCCGAGGTTTCTTTGTTTTCGCCACGAAAGGCCGTACGAATGCTGCGACGAAAGATACCAAAATCAGTGTCGACCAGACGCGGATTTACGTTGATTGAACTGTTGGTCGTGATTGCAATCATTGCGATTCTGGTCGCGCTGTTATTGCCTGCTGTACAGCAGGCTCGCGAGGCTGCACGCAGGACTCAGTGCAAAAACAACCTGAAGCAGATGGTTTTGGCACTGCACAACCACCATGACGTTAAGGGTCGATTCCCAGTCGGAATCAGTATTGGACGAGGATGGTGGACTTCTCAGAATAACTACCCGGAAACACCAGGTGGCTATCGCTTCGCTGGTTCTTCTTATCCTGCTGAAGGCCCATGCTACTCCTGGATGTTCTACAGTCTGCCGTTTCTTGAACAAGCCAACATCTACAACCAGATGAATCCACAGGATGGCCCTGGTGCCTGGCCATGGTGGCTCAAGATGCAGGATGGAAACGCGATTACCTCTGTGAACTTGCCAACATTCATGTGCCCATCTGATCCAAATGCCGCTGGCGTTTGGGGAACCATGCCGAACGGTGCCGCAGTCAGTAGCTACCTCGGTGTGATCGGTACACACACCTACAAGCAGCAGCGGACCTACAGTGGACCCGACCCCCGCGGCGGCCAGTTCGCCCAGGTCACCGGCCAGGATGGGATGCTGTACGTGAACTCGTCAACCCGATTCCGTGACGTGACTGATGGAACGTCCAACACCTTGTTCTTTGGGGAACGCCATGTTCCCGACGGCAAGGGTTACGGCTGGATTGTCGCCGGATGGGGTGCTGATGGCTACGGCTTCGGTGTCGCCGATGTGGTCCTCGGAATGGAAGAGTGCTTTGGCGGTGGGCTTTCCCAGCTTGGTAACGAGCCCAGCTACTATCAGCAGGGCAAGAAAAACGTTTACAAAGACATGTACCACTTCTGGAGCCATCACGCTGGTGGAGCTCAGTTCGGTATGGTTGATGGATCGGTACAGTTCCTGTCATACAACGCTGACAAGACGGTCCTTCAGGCTTTGACGACTCGCAGTGGCGGGGAGACGGTTGAACTTCCGTTCTGATCACGCACTGACAACTCCTGCGTCCGGACGTGTGATGGCCGGACGCTTTTTTTTCGTGCTTTCTCGTTTCCCTCTCCGGGAGTTTGATTGATGAAGTCTTTTCTGACCTCGCTCACCTTTGCATCCCTTCTGTTTACAGGCATCGGATGTGGCGGTGGCGATTCCACAGCACAGCCTGATATGGAAGACGAGGCGCCACCGACAATGGACACAAAGATGTCTATGCTGAACGGTTCCGATTCAGCCGTGGCCTCTGACGCAGAGCCTGAAACTGAATAAGACCCTTGTCCGAAACTATCTGTTTCCAGATCAAATCAACGGTCGCCTGCGAGGGTGGCCGTTTTTTTGTTCCGCTCGTTGGCTTGTTGAGCCGAATACGATTTCTCCTCCACGACCCAAACAGATCTGGTGGATCAGCACGCAAAATCACGCGATAAGAGAGCAGCCGTCTTCCATTTCAGTCTCACAGTGGTCATGTTCTCATTTGCACAGGGTTCGGCGGGAGGAATTCAAAATCCATCATTCCGCAGGAAACCCGCGTCCTGAGCCCGCCGCTCTTAGAAAAAGGCCGGCAATATCAAGTGTAGATCTGCCGCCTGCGCTGACAGCAATACCGACGTGCATTCGCCCCATCGCCATGAATTGATATCACATACCCTGACAGCAGGCTCTCCAAAATTGAAGACTACTTTACCACGTCTGATGATCCTGCTGCCTCTCGCAATCGTCCTGCAGGCTTCCGCAAGGTGTCAAACTCCGCCATCATTTCGCAATGAGGTCATGCCTGTGCTTTCACGGGCCGGATGCTCTCTCGGAACATGCCATGGCAACCAGAATGGGAAGGGAGGGCTGCAACTCTCGCTGCGGGGGCAATACCCGAAACGGGATTTCACCACACTAACCCGGACGCTCGCCGCACGACGCATCAATCGATTGAATCCCGCCAACAGCCTGCTGCTGCGAAAGCCACTGATGACTGTTCCCCACGAAGGAGGCAGGAGGTTTTCACCGGACAGTTCAGAATACCGCGTCATCCACGACTGGATTGCAGACGGTATGCCGGACGACTCCGACAACGCACCGAGTGCCTCTTCTCTCTTCATTAGTCCGCCGCATGCAACGCTGCAGGGATCGCAGACCGAGTTACATCTTCGTGCTGCGGCGGTCTTCGCTGACGGTACAAAGAAAAATGTCACCGACCTCGTTGTATTTGAGTCCTCTAATCCGGCGGTCCAGATCTCACAGGCCGGCAAAGTCACATTCCCGGACTCTGACTTCTCCCAACAGACTTCCATCACCGTGCGATACCTACAACTGCAGTCAGTATGCACAGTCGAACATGTGCCGAATCGACCAGCGTTCGAGTTCTCGGCACCCTCCCCACAAAATGAGATCGACGATCTTGTCTTTGCACAGCTGAAACGGCTGAAGATCAATCCCTCAGAATTATGCGACGACACCACGTTCCTGCGCCGTCTGTATCTTGACCTCACCGGCCGTCTCCCGGATCCGGAACAGGCTCGTCAATTTCTGTCCTCAACAGACCCGCAGCGTCGCGAGAAACTCATCGATCACGTTCTGGATACTCCTGACTTTGTCGACTTTCAGACTCTCCGCTGGGCAGACCTTCTGCGCGTGGAAGACAAGACGCTGGACACCAAGGGAGTTGGTGTGTTCTATCACTGGATCCGATCACAAGTTGCCAGCGATCGACCACTGCACGAGTTCGCGGCCGAGATCATTGCTGCCCGTGGCAGTACTTATTCATCGCCGCCGGCAAATTTCTATCGGGCGCTCAGAAAACCGGAAGAACGCGCGGAGGCTACGGCTCAGGTTTTCCTTGGCATTCGGCTGCAGTGTGCAAGGTGTCACAACCATCCCTTTGACCGATGGACTCAGGATGACTACTACGGCTGGACAGGGTTTTTTTCCCGGCTGGATTACAAGATCCTTGAAAATCGCCGCCGTGATTCGAATGACAAGCATGAGTTTGACGGCGAGCAGATTGTGTACCTTCAATCCACCGGGGAAAGCGCAAACCCCACCACCGGAAAACCAGCGCCCCTTCGATTCCTCGGCAGCAGCTCTCAGGATCTGCGAGAACAACTGGGGGAAAAGAAGGACCGCCTGCTGGTCCTTGCCGACTGGTTTGCCGATGACACCAACCATCGCTTTGCGGCCAGTCAGGCAAACAGGATCTGGTTTCATCTGCTCGGCCGCGGCATTGTGGACCCAATCGATGATTTCCGAAGCACGAATCCGGCAGTAAATCCTCAGCTTCTTGAACTGATCACACAGCGATTTGTTCAGGGTGGTATGCGAGTGCGCCCGTTGATGAGGTTGATTCTCAACTCTGCAGTCTGGCAACTGTCATCGGCTGGCAATGCAACGAATCGGCATGATGAAGTTCTGTTTTCGCATACGGTTGCTCGTCGTTTGAGCGCAGAGCAAATGCTTGACAGCATCTGTCAGGTTCTCGGCGTGTCGCCGGAATTTGGAGGACATCCTGCTGGGCTGCGGGCTGCGCAGCTGCCGGGGGTTCGCAATGGGGGTCACCGATACAGCAGACCGGAATCAGGTGATCGCTTCCTTACACTGTTCGGCAAACCTGGCAGGCTCCTGACCTGCGAATGTGAGCGTTCCACAGAGACAACGCTCGCGCAGACCATGGAACTGGTCAGTGGCGATCTTGTCAGCGAACTTATGCTGCGGCAGGGAAATCGCATTGATTCATCATTTGACGCGAACGAGAGTGATGACGCATTTATCTCGTCAATCTGGTGGAACGCTCTCACCAGAGCTCCCTCAGAGAATGAACTCACTGCGATGAAAACCTATCTGCTCTCATCAACCGATCGCCGGAAAAGCCTTGAAGACATCGTCTGGGCAGTTCTCAACTCCAATGAGTTTCTCGTACGCCGATAAACAAGATCCGGTCTCTGATTCAATGGAGAACTCCATGCTGCATCAACTTGTGGACTGCCATCGCCGACAGCTGCTTCGTGTTGGCGGGGCGGGATTGCTGGGGTTGAATCATCCACACGTGTTGAAGGCCGAAGATTCGCAGCTCAAGCCCGGCGGTGGCGGCAAGGCAAAACGTGTAATCTTCCTGTTTCAGTGGGGTGGTCCAAGCCATGTTGATACTTTCGACATGAAGCCTACTGCACCCGATGGCTATCGATCTCTTTATCAACCCATTTCGACATCCGTGCCCGGGTTGCATGTCTGTGAACATCTTCCCGGAACAGCGCAGATGATGCATCGATTTGCGCAGATTCGGACGGTTCACCACCGCATGAACAATCACAACTCCGCTGGCTATACTGCCCTGACCGGAGTCGAACCGCCTATCGATGATCAGCGACTCAGAGAGTCTCTCGATCTGTTTCCCGGCTACGGTTCGGTTGTGGATGCTGTGGCTCCCAATCAGAACGGGATGCCCACATACGTCGCCTACCCTCACCGAATCGCAGATGGGTCCACAACTCCCGGGCAACGCGCCAGCTTTCTTGGCAAGCGGCACGATCCGCTCTTCTTCGAGGAAGACCCAAACGCAGAGAACTTTCAGCTTCCTCAACTGAGTCTGCCCGAAAGTCTCTCACTTGATCGACTGAATAATCGCCGTGAATTGCAGCAATTGATTAATCGTCAGACGGAGCGGCTGGAACAGTCTGCTGTGGCTCGCGGGCTGAGTGCCTTTTACGACCGCAGTCTTGAAATGCTGGCATCTCAACAAATCCGCAAAGCTTTCGATCTGTCAGCTGAGCCGAATGCGGTGAGAGATGCCTACGGCCGTACAACTTACGGGCAGGGCTGTCTGTTGGCACGACGCCTGATTGAACACGGTGTAAAGTTTGTAACCGTCTACTTTTCACGCAGTATCGGGGGGCGCAGCAAGACCGATGGTGGGTGGGACACGCATGGTTTTGATAATACTCGCATGTATGAAATCCTCCCGGAATGGCACTTACCACTGACCGATCAAACCCTGCCGACGCTGGTGAACGATCTTTCTGATCGAGGCCTGCTGGAAGAGACGCTTGTTGTCTGGATGGGGGAATTTGGCCGCACACCCAAAATCAACGCTAATCGCAGCCGAGATCATTGGCCAAAGTGCTACACAGTCCTGCTGGCTGGCGGCGGAGTGACCGGTGGGGCCGTTTACGGAGCATCGGACAAGTACGGCGCTGTCCCGGATCGGGATCCGGTAACCATCGGTGACCTTGCAGCGACGCTGTTCTACAGCCTGGGCATCGATTACAACCAGGAAGTTCATGACAATCTGAATCGGCCGCTGCCCCTGGCACGTGGACAGGCTGTCACAGAACTCTTCAGCTGACGCCGGCCAGGTCCAATACCGCCCGCAGAACTCCGTCCGCCTAGGCAGAGTCGCGAAGTGCGTGGTCGAGTTCTCCGATCAGGACTTCTGCCGGCTCCAGCCCTGTCGAGAGCCTCACAAGCAAATCGGTGATCCCCACGGCCTGTTTTTTTTCAGCCGCAAGATGCCGATGCGAAGTCCGAGCAGGATGCGAAAACGTGGTTCGGGTATCAGCAAGGGTTGGGGAAAAAGGAATCTCGCTCGCAGCCATCATGAATCGATTCACCCTCGCTGCACCCGAATCGGCATCAGTCTGCAACTCAAAACTCAGGATGCCGCCAGTGCCCTGCGGATAGAACCGTTGCGCGACCGCATGCGAAGGGTGGTCTGGCAACAGGGGGTACCAAACGCGTTTCACCTCCGAATGTCCTGACAGAAATCCCGCCAGAACTCGGGTCGTTTCACAGATTTGCTTCATTCGCAGCGGAAGTGTTCGAAGCCCTCGCTGAGTCATCCAGCACTCAAACGGATTTGCATTCTGACCAAACACACTGGCCGTCTCACGGATCTTTTGAATGTGTTCGCTGCCCCCAACCGCAACACCCAACAAAACGTCTCCATGACCATTCAGGTACTTCGAAGCGCTGTGCATCACGATTGCCGCACCATGCTCCAGAGGGCGTATTAATTCACTCGTGGTAAACGTCGAATCAACAATCAGCGGCACTTCTCCGGCGATCTTTGCCAGAGCCGGAATATCAGCGACTTCCAGCAGTGGATTCGCCACGGTTTCAATGAGTACAGCTTTTGTGTGCGGCGTGATGTGTTCAGAAAGATTCTGCGGCCGCGTCACATCAAAGTATGTGACGCGAATCCCGAGTGCCTGCAGTCGACTGCCAAGAACCAGCGTCTTCCCGTACAGACTTGCCGACATCACAAGATGATCTCCGGAAGTTGCCAGACTCAGACAGATTGCCGCCAAAGCGCCCATGCCTGAAGCAAAAACCGCCCCGCATTCCGCTCCTTCCAGAGCAGCGATGCTGCCGGCCAGTGCCTCGTGGTTCGGATTGTTGTCTCGAGTGTAGATGTACCCCACTGCAGATTCGTTGATCTGCTCCAGCTGGTCGAGATCGGCAACATCAAACGCAGCCGTCTGGTACAACGGTGGCGTTGCGGGGGGGGCCACGCCGGCATCCGGCCGCCCAATTCGCGTTACATGAATCCTGCCCTGAGATTCCTCTGCCATCACCTGCTCCAGATTCCTGTCATTGCTCAACGACGCTGCGATAGAGTACTTCGAAAGACCAAACTCTCCGGCAACGGTCAACTGCCCGATTGATCTTCATCGTTCATTGCGCCCCGAACAGCAGCCGCAACGACGTTCACTGCCGACTGATTTGCCGCCTGCAGCGGTACGATCAGATGGGCAGAATGCTTCCCTGGCTCTACATACTGATCATGCATCGGTTGAACTGTTTTTTGATACTGATCGAGAACCGATTCGGGAGTCCTTCCGCGTTGCGTGATATCACGTCTCATCCTGCGAGCCAGCCGAGTGTCTGCTGGCACATCGATGAATACAATCAGATCCAGCAACTGCTGCAGATCTTGTGTTGCCAGCAGCATTACGCCCTCTGCTATCACAACTCTTCGAGGCTGGACAGAAATCGTCTCGCACTCTCGTGAGTGAGTGGCAAAGTTATAGACCGGACACTCAATCGCCTGGCCAGACTGCAACAGCACAAGATGCTGACGAAATAATTCCAAATCCAAAGCATCCGGGTGATCCCAGTTCTCGGTGCCGTCTTCAAGACGCGGCAGCTCAGAACAATTGCGATAGTACGCATCCAGTTGCAGCATCGAAACCCGGTCTGCCCCGACCTCGTTTTGAATTTCTCGTGCGAAGGTTGTCTTACCGGATCCTGATCCGCCACAGATTCCAATCACCATTCGAGGCTGCGACATTCCAGTGCCCCTCTTATCTGCTGAAAACGAATTTAGACATCAGTGGTATGAGGGCACCGCACAGTCAGGGAATAAAACAAAACTCGGGAGAATTCAGCAGCACCCACACGATATCTTCGGCCGTCAATCGCCATTCTGCCTCGAGGCGCTCTGTTGGTGGGTCGCCAAGCCGTGCAGCAGATTCCTGCTCCTGCTTGATCCGTGTTGCTTCGGCATTCAGATGGTTTGACCAGCTGACGACATTTTGGCGACCACGCATGAATCCCCGCGATGCCCCGGCAATGCGACGGTTACCGAATCCCGGTGAGAGTTCTTCCAGAAACTGGCGGCTCTCATCCTGATGGGGAGGACGTGTCAGCGTTCTCAGAAAGAACTCCCTCAGTAACTCCTCCGGCGATTCGCTTTCCAGAGCAACGTCGGTCAGCGATGAATTGTCGCTGAACTGCACAATTCGGTGCCCGGCATTGCCATTGGCCATCGTCAGCGGCTGCAGAACAGTTGCCGGAGTCTCGCGAACGGTCTGTGTGTGGGTTCTGGACTCGCGCCACCCAAAAACGGAGAGCAGATCCACGAGGCTCTGTGAAACAGGAAGTGCCAGCGCAGGACGGTCTCGTTCATTCGAAAGCGAACAAAGCTCCCAGGCTCTCGCAGGTGCACCAAGGTTCAGAAACGTTGATGCCGGTCTCCGTCCTTCGGGATCCAGCGTAAGTTTCTCGGCGTCGAATTGCTTGCCAACAGCCACGTACAGGGAGTCTACAATCTGCTCGGCTGTCATCCTTTGCAGCGTAACGGCCCCGAAATGCTGTGCAACGGGTGATTCCGATGGCGCTGCCTGCCGCTGCCACGCGTGACTGTTCATAATCAGCTCGGCGGTCGCTTTCAAGTTATACCCCGAAGCCATGTGGTGCCGAGCGAGGGCCGCAAGCAACTCCGCATGTTGAGACTCGCCCTCGAACCAGTCATCGGTGCTGGCCACTAAGCCCCTGCCAAACAGGCGATGCCACAGGCGATTCACAATTACTTCCGCAAACCGGGAATGCTGTGGATGCGTCAGATACAATGCCAGCTGCTCACGAGTGTCAGATGATGTTCGAAGGAGTTCATCCCATGCTTCCCCGCTGTCAGACTTTTCCGCGAACGCCCAAAACGGCTCAACAACAGAACCGGGCTCCAAACTCACGGTCACTGCGGCATGACGTTGCCCGTCAGGCCCCCGAGGAACGCTGCTTGTCTCAGGGACCCGCAAAGCCCCGCGGTTCAGCATTGAGGCCATCGCAAACAGGGACTCCTGGCTCACACCGTTGACAGGAGAATCATGACACCTTGCACATGCCAGATTTTGTGCCTGAAATGCTGCTGAAAGAACAATGGCTCGCTCGGCCATCGGCACATCATTCTGGGTGGCAAGCGAAAAACCGGCGGGGCCTCCGCCAAGCTGACTTCCTCGCATCATGACCAATTCCGTTGCAAATCGATCTGTCGACCGATTGTCTCGGAACACTTCATAAATCCACCATCGGAACGGGCCGGAATTGTTGAGCTCAGGCTTGAGGATGCCCGGGTTCTCGGCAAGGACGTCCTGCCAGTACGAAACCCAGTGATCTGCCCACCGCGGGTCTTCCAGAAACCTGCTGACAGCGGCAGACCTTCGGTTAGCCGCAGGAAGGTTGAGATACCACGCAATCTCTTCCGCCGAAGGAATCACACCAACCGTATTCAAGGTCAACCGCCGCAGAAACGCCAGCTCATCCGTTTTCGGTAACGGTGTGAGCCCCCTGCTCTGCAGCCCCTCAAGTAGCATGTCATCAATATCGTTCGACGACAATTCGGACGCAGCAAAGCCAATCCATTCCTGAATTCTACGGTGCCGCTGAGCCCAGTATTCTGACTCAGCAATACTCACACTACGGCGAGTCTCTGCTTCATGCTCTCTGAGAAACTGTTCCTGAACTCCGAGAAATTCCTGCCAGTCTGATTCGTCAAGGCTCCAGTGCCGATCGGTGTGCCCCGGAAGATAAAAACGACTCCCGTCATCACTGAAGGCGATCAGTGTGTCCCCGATCTCCAATCGCATGTTGCGGCCCCCAACCAGCGTCTCCAGTTCAAACATGTGCTGCCCGGCGGTAAGCAACAGTGGAACCACAGCCTCCTGACAACCCGATGCAACGGGATGCATCTGGGGATAATGAGGCGCGGGCGGCTCTGGCACCTCCTGGTGACCGCTTGCTGCACTCGACATCATACCGAGCTGTGCAGTGACCACCCCATCCACCAGAAGCCTTGCTTGACTGCGAGCTCTGATCAGCACCCGGCCATTCCACTCGGGAGTTTCCACAATTGTGCGAAGTCGCAGAGTCGAGGGGTTTGTTCGATCTCCTGCCAAACCACCCTTAATGTAATGCCTTGGCAGCCGGTGAAGCGCCGCGACCGGTTGCTGCCATCGCTGAGTAACCTGAGTCCCCTCGCGTGCCCATGGCTCGGCAACCTGAACTCGCTCCCTGACTTCCACTGTGACGGAATCAACCGGAACATCACTGTCCGCCAACTCCGGTAAGAATCCCGCCGGCCTCGTCGTCACCCACCGGTCTGCGATTTCATCAGGGCGAAGCTCCCGACGATACACCGCGATATTGTCGAGCTCGCCGCGAAATGTACCGCTCGCATTACCGCCCATTGAACTGCCGATCCAGATCGCATCATCGTCGATTACCGGTCGGCGCTGGAATCCGGCTGCTCCCATGTCCCACGTCCCGCCGGTAACACTCCCATCAACCCAGCCGATTGGCTGCGCTTCTCCGCAAAACTGAAAACTGACAGCGATATGGTGCCACTCTCCATCAGGAACAAATCCCAGATCCGAATTCCAGCGATGAAACTCACCGGCTCGGCTGCCCGCCTCCGCAGCAGCGCTTTCTTCGTCCAGCGAACGAAACAGGAAACTAATCCTCGCGGAGCCGTCCACGCCTCTTAATCGCAATGCCCAACTTTGGTTGTCGCGGGGCTTTCCCTTACTGCCCAGACGCCCCTTTCCGATGACGTAAACCTGAGATCCATTCTTCAGTTCGGAGACACGCACCCACGTTTCGATACTGATCGTGTCGCCCTCTGCAAACCTGCAGGAACCATCCGGCGGATCGACTAACTCCAGCCAGGAATTCCCATCAAGCCTGAGAGCAGAATTGCGCTCATCAAAGTGAGGAAATTCGGGCGGGCGCGGACCGGATACTTCCAGCGTCGGCTTCCCCCGAACAGCTGAAATAACCGCAGCCTTACCCACACCGTCAAATTCACCACCCTCGAACTTCCATGTCAGGACCGGCGGCGACTCAGACTCCTGCGAACACCATCCACTGGCAAGAGTCAGACCATGCGCAGCGGTTAACAGCGTGATTATCAAACGCCCGGCAACGTGGTGAAACATGACTCAGCCCTCTCCTGAACGAATTGCCCGACTACCGCTGGAAAATCGAGGCATTGCTGTTGGAACCATCTCCAGCATTCGATGGAGACCGTAATCCAAGAAACCTGAATTCTACCGTAAGTTCTTTGAGGACACAGCCCGGTGTCTAATTCATCAGTTTCTCACGGCTCATGACGAAACAGACACCTCGTCTTCCTGCTGATCCGAACATCTGCGGATTTCTGTAATGTCATCAAGGCTGACTTCCGGAAGGTGCACCAGATCACCGTCGATATTGTTTCCAAGCAGAAAAAGTTTGCCTCGCTCGCTCTTGCGGCCATCAGGGTATCCGGAAAGCACTTCACCGGATGCCGTCACCACTTTGACGCGATGAGTCTCATTAATCCCGGAAAGTTCTCCGTGCACAATGTCCGGGAAACGGCTCCACGCCCATGTCCAGAGTGTGGACTGCGTATCTGCACGGCCTGCGATATCCAGCCACTCCAACTCCGCCAGTCGCAGTTGGCTGACTGTTGCTGTAGTGCACCAGGGACGGAGTACCTCATCGATCCAGAGACGCCGCGATGCAGCTAACTCTGCAAATGTGGAGGCAGGTTCCGGGAATTCAGCTTCTGCAGCAGCACTCAAGTTGCTTCTCCTTCGAGTCATTTGAACAGGCAGAATATTATGCGCGAATGTCGGGTGATTCGATCTCTCTCATTCAGGATACAAGCTTTTTCTTCTCTTCCGTGGCCGCAGTGACAGAAAAGTCCGGGCCTGGCCTGCAGCTTCTTCCCGATTCGCCGATTCCGCCCAGAAATCACGTTGCATCCACAGCAGTACACCGACAGGAAAGCTGGCGTGATTCTCTTGCAGTTCCTGCAGACGATCCGTATCGTCTGCCAGAGCCTCTGACAGTTTCTGCTGCAGCAAAACAAGTTGACCCTACAGATTTACCCAAACGGGAACCCGGTCTGATTCTGGCCGAATGTCAAGCCGACCATGTTCGGATCACATGACCCGGGCGTCGGGTGCCCACTTTATTTCTGTGAATTGGGCGTCAACAGATTTTGCTCAGTGATTCTGCCAGAGGCTTTCTCTTGCGCTGCTGAAACTCCCGTGAGTTCTTTGCTTCCATCCACTATTGGATTTCAATCCCCGGTTGAATCTTCCTAACATCTTAGATTGCCACCCCAATCGGCACTCGATTCTTCGCGGTCGTTGGTCTCCTCGCCTTCCGGAGCAGCCATGAATCAGGATTCCAGTCCTCCCGATCCCACCAGTAATGTGATTGACTACCCAGCTCGGGATCTGACAATCACCATTCGGGCCGAAATGCTTTATGGAGAACTGCAGTCCGTTCTGGCAACTGAATCGCAGCAACTGCCAATTGACTCTGGAAGCGATTCACTCTCAATCGCAGATATGATCTATCGCGACTTGTGTGGCCCTCGCGAGTACAGTTTCGGCACCTTGAGAGACTATGTGATCGGAATCGAAGCGACCGATGGACAGGGGCGGGTCTTCCACGGGGGAGGTCGAGTTGTCAAGAACGTCGCAGGCTATGACCTCTGCCGGCTCATGGTCGGCTCAGAGGGAAAGCTTGGTCGTCTCAATTCGGTCACGCTGAAAGTGATCCCGAACTCTCCGTCCGGGTGTCTGGTTCTCTGCGAATTTGATGATTCAAACAGCCTCGAAGCTGCACTGTTGCGCCTGAATACATCACAAACAACACCTGCGATCCTTGATATTGCGAGCTCCAATCTCATTGCAACCGTGCTTTCTTCCACAAGTGCGACCAACTACAAGGTTTCGGCGGATTCCTCACAAAGACTGCATCTCATCGTTGGTTTCTGCGGTCCGGAAGATGTCTGTGACTGGCAGACTAAGACAGTTCAATTGGAACTTTCAGGCTGTGTTCAGCCGCCAGTCGTCATCAACTCCAACAGCACATTCCAGCACTGGTGCAAGGCTGCATGTACGCTGGCTGGTCATTCTGTTCAGGAAGATAATCCGGACTGGCTGGTCGAGATACGTACGCTGCCTTCCCTGTCAGCGGACATGGCCTTTCGGCTGCAGGCAGCGGGCTGCGTTATCTATGGGCATATCGGAAATGGTCGCTTATGGGCAGGGCCGTCAGCCAATGCAATCGCATCGAACACAGCGGAACTACAATCTGTTATCCAGCTTGCGCGGTCAATGATTGCCGAAAGCCACGGTTATGTCCGTGTTCTGCGTGGTGAATTCGCAACCTTGATGGATCCACCGCCAGATGTTCAGGCTCTGATCTCAAAGCTAACAGATGTCCTGGGCACACATACAGACGGGTAAACTGGGACAACTAAGCAACTTGCTCTTTCCAGGAACTGATTCAGTGAATCACTCCAATACTTCGACTGACTCGGCAACCAGTCACGGACTGGGACAGCAAATCCCCTATGAACGCTTCCTTGACTGCGTTCACTGCGGTCTTTGTACAGCCGCCTGCCCGACCTACGCTGAAACCGGCAACGAAAACGACGGTCCCCGCGGTCGTATCTACCTGATGCGGGCCATCGTTGACGGTCGACTTGAACTCACTGATACGGCACGAAAACACCTGGACCTCTGCCTCGACTGCCGAAGTTGTGAAACGGCCTGCCCGAGTGGCGTTCAGTACGGCAGGATTCTCGAACCCTTCCGCGTCGACATGCAGCAAATTCCGGCATTCACCACCAGCGAAGGTGATGCGACCCCCGCGTGGTTCCGCAAGTGGATTCTGTACGGACTTTTTCCCTACAGGCGGCGACTGGAATGGGCCTTAACGCCAGCACGTTGGATGCAAAAATTTGGACTTGACCGGTTGGCGGAAAAACTCGGTATCACCCGGTTCCTGCCAACGCATCTGCAACGCATGCAACAACAGTTACCACGCCTCAAACCACACGAAAAACCACTACCCGAGTTTCTGCCCGCAAAAGGAACAAGGAGAGCCACCGTCGGGTTGTTCATTGGCTGCGTGGCAGATGCTATGTTCCGCCATGTCCACTGGGCCACCGCTCGTGTGCTCCAGGAAAACGGATGCGATGTCATCATCCCCGGACAACAGTCCTGTTGCGGCGCAATCCACTATCACTCCGGAGCGTCCGAGCCCATGATGCAACTCATGGCGATGAACGCTGACGCATTTCTGGAAAAGCCACTCGATGCGGTCGTCGTCAATGTCGCCGGGTGCGGATCAATGCTGAAAGACTACTCGCACGTCACAGAAGAACTCGCGACTCATGACCCGGATGCGGCAGGCAGAATCAACCGGCTGTGCTCACTTGTCAAAGACGTCCACGAGTTTCTTGCTGAACTGGGCCCGATCAGCCCCAGTGGAAAACTGCCAGTTAAGGTTGCCTACCAGGACGCGTGTCACCTGCAGCACGCCCAACGAATTCAAAAACAGCCTCGCGATCTTCTGCAAATGGTCCCCGGGCTGTCTCTGACACACGTTGACGAGCCGGAATTATGCTGCGGCGCCGCTGGCACATACAACCTTACGCAGCCTGAAATGGCAAATCGCCTCGGCCAGCGAAAGCTCAATCATCTCCTGAATAACGCGCCGGATGTCATTGCATCCGCAAACGCCGGATGCTCACTGCAACTTCAGGCACAGCTCAAATCCGCAGGACACGATCTTCCAGTCATGCATCCGATGGAAATTCTCGACCATAGCTACCGGAATCAACCACTGCCGTAAAACCCCGCAGCACTATTCCCGTAACGAGCTCCCCTCAACCAGCGGCTGAGCAACCATCTCAGTGAGACAAAGCTTGTTCGCGAAGCTGTTCCGCCAACAAGAATGCGATCTCCATCGACTGCTCGTAATTCAGCCGCGGATCAACTGTACTGCGATAATCGCGCTCCAGATCCTTCTCGGACAGATCACCCGGGCCACCCACGCATTCCGTCACGTCATCACCCGTCAGTTCCAGATGAATGCCCGATAGACGCGACCCGTGCTCCCGGTGAATCTGAAACGCACTAAATACCTCAGACACGATGTCGTCGAACGCCCGCGTTTTCACACCAGTCCCGGTGCTGACCGTGTTCCCATGCATCGGATCACAGCACCACACCGCCGAAAGTCCACTCGAAGAAACGGCGTCCAAAAGAACAGGAAGTCGCTCTCGAATCCGCCCCGCGCCAAATCGATGGATCAACACAACCTTTGCCGGCTCATTGTTCGGATTCAGAATCCGAAGAAGCTCGATCAGCTCACTTCCCGAAACCGTGTTACCCACCTTCAAACCAACGGGGTTGCGGATTCCCCGGCAATACTCAACATGGGCACCATCAAGCTGTCGTGTCCGGTCACCAATCCACGGAAAATGGGTCCCTAAGTTATAGTACCCGGACCTGCGGTCGCCCCTGGTCAAAGCAGCCTCGTATTCAAGCAGCAGCGCCTCGTGAGATGTAAAGAAATCCACCCGCGATAACTCGGCGGAATTCCCCGGAGCCACCACATCCAACACCTGCACAGCCTCACTAAACGTACTCAAGAGCTCCTGATACCGCCTTGATCCCGGAGTGTTACGCACAAACTCGAGATCCCAGTTCTCCGGATGGTGCAAATCCGCGAACCCACCCTCGCTGAGAGCACGAATGTAATTGAGCGTCATCGCACTGCGCTCGTATGCCCTCAGCATTCGCTCTGGCACCGGCCGCCGAGCACGGATATCAGGCTCGGAACCGTTTACGATGTCACCCCGATAACTGGGAAGAGTCACCCCGTCCACAACCTCAGTCGGTGATGACCTCGG
>JAFMMM010000223.1 GCA_017859815.1 Planctomycetota bacterium
GATTCGCGTCGCTTCCGGTTGAAATCTGTGCTGGTTGGCGGTGGAAACTGCGTTTTTTTACTACCATACCGACGAGATGCATCGAACACTGCTGCCCAGTCGCTGTGGCGCACCTGGCATTCTGTGATCCGGGGCTGGCAGTGGCTTTACGCTGTTTTTTTGAATTCTCGTGCAGTTTTTCAACGGACAAAGAAGAATGAAACGCGCACTGCTGGCACTCCTTGTTGGCTGTTGTTTACCGGTTTTGGCGGACGAGCCGTATTCCGGACTGGATATCGACAACTTCGACCGCACGGTGAGGCCACAGGATGATCTGTTCCTGCACGTGAACGGGCGATGGCTTTTGTCGACCGAGATCCCCGCAGATAAATCCAACTATGGTTCATTTACGCAGCTGGATGATGAGGCGCGGGAAAATATCCGGTTGATCATCGAAGAGGCGGTTGAACAGTCTGCAACTTCGAACGATCCGATCACTCAGAAAGTGGGGGATTTTTATCGCAGTTATATGGACGAAGAGACAATTTCAACGCGTGGTATCAAGCCGCTGGCAGGCATGCTGGAAACCGCTCGACAAATGCAGTCTGCTGAAGATGTGCTGCGGTTTTTTGCCACTGCCGGGATTACCGGAGTTGGTGGTCCGGTTGGTTTTTTCATTGGTGTTGATGACCGAAATTCCTCTCGTTATGTGGTGCATTTGATTCAGAGCGGGCTGACTCTCCCTGACCGCGACTACTATCTCAGCGACCGTGAGGATCATGCTGCGGCGCGCAAGGCACTCAAGATTTACATCGATCGTCTCTTCGAACTCGCAGGAATCGCCGCTCCCGAGGAGGCGGCAGAAATGATCATTCAGCTCGAGCGTTCGCTGGCTGAGATTCAGTGGTCGCGAACAGAAATGCGAAATGCTGAAAAACGCTACAATTTGTATGCGGTGGAGGACCTGCCGAAACTCTCGGCAAAACTTCCGTGGAACGTTTTTCTGGAGGCATCCGGTGTCCCGGATGTTGCTGAAGTCAACGTCGTCACACCCAGTTATTTCGAGCGATTGATGGAGGTGGGTGAAAACGCCGGGCTCGAAACCTGGATTTTATATGCTCAGTACCGCGTCCTTGATTCGGCGGCTGAATACTTGCCGAAGGAATTTGCCGACGCGTCATTTGAGCTTCATGACCGTGCAATTTCCGGTGTGCCGGAACAGAAGCCGCGGTGGAAGCGAGCCGTTGATGCGACGTCCGGGGCTGGTGCGGGAGATTTTGGGGTTCTTGGCGAGCCTCTGGGGCAGTTGTATGTTCGTAGGCACTTCCCACCGGAATCCAGACGCCGGATGCAGGAACTGGTCAACAATCTCATGCAGGCTTACGAATCCAGCCTGCAGGATTTACCGTGGATGACACAGGCAACGCGTGCGAAAGCACTGGAAAAGCTCAGCAAGATCACTCCCAAGATTGGCTATCCGGATCAGTGGCGCGATTTTTCTGAACTGGAGATCCGCGCGGGTGATCTGCTGGGGAACATCGCTCGATCCCGTCGATTTGAGCACTTCTACCAGGTCAATCGCCTGAACGATGCTGTGAATCGAGATGAGTGGGGCATGACTCCGCAGACCGTGAATGCGTACTACAATCCCAGCCTGAATGAGATTGTCTTTCCCGCGGCAATTCTGCAGCCGCCGTTTTTCGATGCCACTGCTGACGACGCCGTGAACTACGGCGGAATCGGGGCCGTCATTGGCCATGAAATCAGTCATGGTTTTGATGACGAGGGCAGCAAGTACGATGGCGACGGAAACCTGAAGAACTGGTGGACTGAAGAAGACAGGAAGTCCTTTGAAGAATTGACCAGTCGTCTCATTGCACAATTTGCCGCTTACGAACCCCTGCCTGGACAGAAGCTGAATGGCAAGCTGACTCTCGGCGAGAACATCGCGGATCTCAGCGGAATGTCGATCGCGTTGAAGGCGTATCTGATCTCGCTGGGGGATAAAGGCGGTAAGGACCTGGATGGCTACACGCCCACACAGCGATATTTCCTCGGTTGGTCTCAGATCTGGCGGCGTAAGTATCGTGATGATGAGATGGCCCGGCGGCTGTTGATTGATCCGCACTCACCATCCGCATACCGCGCGAATGGTCCAGTCACAAATCTGGACGCTTTCCATACGGCATTCGGTGTGAAGCCTGGTGACAAACTGTGGAAGCCACCTGCGGAACGAATTCGCATTTGGTGACCAGGGCGTCCTGAAGCCGACCAGCCGTGTGCTGGTTGACTTCAGGAAATAAGCTGCCCTGCCCTGATTCCCTGCTCACCTGTGAGCAGGGGTTCTTAAACACGTGAAACAAGATCTTCATCCATGCAGACCACTCCGGTTCATTCTGACCAGTTTCAGAACTCTGTTCTCGCAGTCCCCCCCCTTGCACGAAACTCCTCAGAGCAGATTTGCGAGGAAGAAAATGGGCGAATTATCCGGCATCTTGAAAGTGGCGGAGTGTCGATGTTGTTGTATGGGGGCAACGCGAATCTGTACCACGTGCGGCTTTCGGAGTATGCAGAATTGCTGGAAGTACTTCAGCAGCAGGCAGCTAAGACGACTCTGGTCATTCCATCTGTGGGGCCATCCTATGGTCTGATGATGGATCAGGCTGACCTGCTCAAAGATTTTGCTTTTCCTACCGTGATGGTCCTGCCAACGAAAGTCGTGATGACGGAGGCCGGACTGATGACCGGGTTTCGACGATTTGTTGAGGTCATCGATCGGCCTGGTGTGCTCTACATTAAGGAGGACGGCTACATTTCTCCTGAGGGCGCGGCGGAACTGGTGAATGACGGGCTGGTCTCCTTCATTAAGTACGCGATCGTTCGGGATAATCCTGCGGAGGATGATTACCTGAGTCGTCTGACTGACCTGGTGGATCCGAAGCTGATCTGCAGTGGTATTGGTGAGCAGCCGGCAATTGTGCATCTTCAGAAGTTTGGTCTCACCGGATATACCAGCGGCTGCGTCTGCGTGAATCCGGGCTTGTCGCAACGCATGCTGCAAGCTGTGATCGCTGGTGATTTGCAGCAGGCCGAGGAAATTCGGAAAGTCTTCCTGCCGCTGGAAGATCTGCGGAATGAGATCAATCCAATTCGGGTCCTGCATGAAGCCGTCGAGTTGTGCGGTATTGCACGGACCGGTCGCCATCTGCCGCTGCTGTCAGCAGTTGCTGCGTCGGCAACCGATCGCATTCGTGAAGCAGCAACAACTCTACTTGATGCCAACTAACGACGAATTGCATGACGCAGAATGAGAGCGACATGGACGGCACCAGTAACACACCGAGGACGATGACGGTTGGCCATGTCTCGGCTGCCTTCAGGGAACTTGACGGTTGGCTGCGCGAAGCAGGGGCGTGGGGGCAAATTGATGTTGTTGATGCACTTCCCACAGCGTTATCGACACTGGCCAGTCGCGTCCCTGCACCGGACTTTGTGATTGTCTATCAGGATTATCCGGGGCAATACGCGGAGCAGGACGTTTCGACTTTGATTGGAGTAGTCCCTGGTGCCGTGGTGTTGTGTATTTGCAGCGAATGGTGCGGATCTGCGGCGCGGACACATGACGACTGGCCCGTGACCTGCCGTGTGTCGCTGGGAGACAGCGTGGCCCGATTATCTCGCGAGCTCGCAGAGTTCTGCGCGGGGGTTCCTGCGTTGCTCCCGCTGGTTGCGGCTGAAGATGTTTTCGCGGCTCAGGCGAATGCAGGAATTTCGCCGGAAGATCTGCACGGCTGGACAGCCTTCATCGTGACGACAGATGCAGACACGGTTGCAATGCTGCGAAGGCTTCTGCCGACGGAACACATCCAGTGGTCGGGAGCTGCCAGCACCGTTTCGACCAGCAGTTCTGCAACTGCGGACTCGCTGCTGTTTCTGGTGGATGCCGATGTGGCTGAGCTGCAAATCTCGACGCTTGTCGACCACAGAACTCGTGGATCGATTGTCGTTGCATTGACCGGATATCCCGGTCGGGACTGCCCGGCGTGGGCGGATTTGACGGTTTGTAAATCGCACATCAACGTGCAGGTACAGTCCATCGGGAAATTGCTGAAAGAACGAGCGGCAAGCAGAAGATGGCTGAGGGCCGAGTGATGGAGCGTATTGTTGGTCTGACAGCGCTGTTCCAGCTGCTGCTGATGCTGGTGACGTCATCGCTCTGGACCGGAGTTTCTGATTTTCCAGCGGTTCCGTTGTTCGCCGTGCCAATACCCGGTTTTGTTCTTCCGGTGTCCTCTGCATTGCTGGTTCTGGGGTGTGTCCTGATCCTCCCGTCCTTACTGGGCAGGTCATGTGCGGCTGGCGAGTTGAAAAGACGTCTGCTCGCCGGAATCGTTCTGCTGATCGGCTTGATCCCCGGAGTCATCAATATTCATTGTTTTCAGGCATGGCACTGTTTTTTTCTGATGGTGATGTTGATCCGAGCCGTCGAGCCGACTCACCGTCAAAGGGCATCGCTGATGATGGTTCTTGGCGGTCTGTACCTGTGTTCGGGACTGTCGCGAATCAGTCCGCAGATTGATTCGGGGATCTCGGCGCTGGTGATGCAACAGCTCATTCCGCAACAGATCTCACCACAGCTTTCTGCGTGGTTAACGCGACTGGCTTTGGCTGGTGAAATCCTGCTGGGATTGTGCTGTTTGGGTGCAGTGAAGCGCTCGTGGCTGCGTCTTCCGATACTTGTTTCTGCCGTTCTGCTGCATATTTCTCTGCTTTTTGCGTTGGGGCCACTGCGGCTGAATCACCACGCGGGTGTGCTGTTGTGGAATATGTTCTTCATACTGTTGATTCCGCTGCTTCTTCGACCAGGCATTGATTCAGGAAGCTCTGCTCGCAGTGGCATCATTGCAGTTGCCCTGTTGTTTTTTTCCGTTTCCGGTTTGTGCGGATTGGCTGACAACTGGGCAGGCTGGCAGTTGTACTCAGATCGGCCGGAACGCTGGGAATTGTGGATACACGACTGGAGTCGCAGTCGCCTGCCGGATGCTTATCAGCGGTGGCTTTCCACGCGCAGCGTGGGAGGCTGGAGAGTCCTTCAGCTTGATCGCATGTGTCTGGCGCAGACGGGGAGCCCGATGTATCCGGAGGATCGTTTTCACCTTGGCGTGCTGGAACGAATTCTCTCTGAAAGTGATCCGGATCTTCGGTTTCGGATTCTGATCGACGAACCGGACGGGCTGATCTGGTGGCGACGCCGGCAGAGAGAGATTCGCAGTGTTGCCGGACTGGTGGGTGAGCGATCGCGATTCGTACTGAATGCAACGACCGCTGCCAGATGATTCCGTGACGCGGTGTCGAATCGCAGAGGCGGCCCTGGTCAGTCGACCTGACAGATGAGCACTTTGAGATAGTCCGTTTCCGGGCAGGTCGCACTGACCGGATGATCGGCCGGGTGTCCGAGGTGTTCGAGGATGCGAATATCGCGGCCGGAAGTTCGGGCGACATCTCCCAGGACTTCCACGAACTGTTGCCGGCTGACAAGTCCTGAGCAACTGCATGTCACAAGGATCCCGCCGACCTGGAGGACGTCCAGCGCAGCGAGATTGAGGCGGCGGTATCCCTGGAGAGCACGGTCCAGTCCGCCGCGAGTTCGGGCCATTTTGGGTGGGTCGAGGATGACTCCGTTAAATGTTCTGTTTTGGCTCCGGAACTCGGATAATGCAGCATGCACGTCGCTGTTCTTCCATTCGCACCTGTTTGCCACGCCATTGAGTTCCGCGTTGGCGGCGGCCAGAGTCAGAGCTGATTCAGAAGAATCCACCCCAAGGCTGGACGCTGCTCCGCCATGTTTGACCGCTGTGATTCCGAATCCACCGCTGAAGCAGAAAGCATCAAGTACCGCAGCGTTGTGCAGGTAACGACTGGCAGTAATGCGGTTCTCGCGCTGGTCAAGGTAATAGCCGGTCTTTTGTCCCTGCTGCACATCGACACCGAAGCTGATCCCGTTGTATTCAATAAACAACGGCTGCGGTGGCTCGACCCCTCGCAACAGTCCGTCGACAGCTTCGAGCTGTTCCTGGTCGCGCATTCCGCGTTCGGTTCGCAGCCAGATGCTGCTGGATTCCACCTGCTGTTCCAACGCATTCAGCAGATGATCTCGAAATGCAAACAGTGCCAGGCTGGTGAACTGAACCAGCAGGCAGCCGGAATAGAAGTCCACCGTCAGGCCCGACAGGCCATCGGATTCGCTGAAGATCAGGCGACAGCCGCAGCCATCCTGTCTCAGATTGAAGTGGCGACGTCGCAGGTTGACGGCGTTGGTCACCCTGGCAAGCCAGAACTCCGACTCGTTGAGTTGGTCTGATTCATCCCAGGAATACAGGCGGAGGATGATTCGGCTGTGCGGGTTCAGCAGACCCCATGCAATGAATCTCTGTTCATGGCTGATGACGCGAACCACGGTACCAGGCTGAGGCAGTTGTCCATCGGGCGTCCGCAGTTCTTCAATTGCGCCGACGAAGACCCACGGGTGTCGACCGAAAAATGGTTGAGCACGTCGGTGGCGGATGACTGCAGTGACCGGGCCGTCGGTCTGTCGCACGTTTACCGGGGGACTGGAGTCTGCCATTTTGCACCGCGGTTTTTTGAGGGATTCGAGTTGTGGAACGGGTACCTGCTGAAGCAGTGGCGATGCGTGCTCAATTACGCAGGATTCTCTGCTCCATCTCTTCGAGATAAGCCAGAAGTCGATCGCGTTCGCTGGTCAGGTGCCGAACTCGCAGGAGCGAACGCACCCGAGTTCTCAGTTCGAGGCGATTGACCGGCTTGGTCAGGAAGTCATCGCAGCCTGCGTTTACGGCCTTCTCGATATCGCCGGGTTCATTGAGGGCAGTGACCATCAACACCGGGATTTGACGGGTTTCGGCGGACTGCTTCAGCTGAGCGCAAACTTCGTAGCCACTCATACGTGGCATCATAATGTCCAGCAGAATCAGGTCCGGCTGCCGGCTCTCGACCATCTCCATGGCCTCGCTGCCATTTCCAGCCATCAGAATCTCGTAGCCTTCATCGGCAAGACAGGCTTCGAGGAGTTCTCGGTTTTGTGGAATGTCATCAGCAATGAGGACGCGGGAGGAGGAGATGTCGATGTCCGCTGGCGGCATGGAGCTGCTTTCGTCGGAAGTCTGGTTTGTTCGGACTGTGGCTACGCTGAATTCAGGCTTTTCCCGAAAGATATCTCTCAACACCCAACGGGGCAACATCTACAGGCACGGTTCTGGAATTCACGTGCGGTGTTGGCATTCGACAGAAAACCTGAGAGAGTGCGGGGCAAAGCTGGCTGT
The DNA here is from genome assembly GCA_017859815.1 of Planctomycetota bacterium. Taxonomy (GTDB): domain Bacteria; phylum Planctomycetota; class Planctomycetia; order Planctomycetales; family Planctomycetaceae; genus SXXK01. The sequence goes on from JAFMMM010000223.1 coordinate 7,320, forward strand.
GCCGCGGTGAGTCGGCCGGGATGAGGCTGCGGCCCTGAAAGATGGGGACGACGATTCGCTGAGAATCTTCGTGGTGTCACCAGCCCTGTGCATGATGAAAGTAGAGGACGATGAAGGCTGCAGTGTTTGAACAGTTCCAGGGACCTCTGGAAATTCGAACGGTTCCGGATCCGATACCTCAGTCAGACGCCGCAATCATTGCAGTCCGCGCCTGCGGGATTTGCCGCAGTGACTGGCATGGATGGATGGGCCATGACTCTGATGTGCACCTGCCACATGTTCCCGGGCATGAACTGGCAGGGGAAATTGTGGCGGTGGGCGACAATGTGCGGAATTGGAAACCTGACCAGCGGGTTACTGTGCCGTTCTGCTGCGGATGCGGCAGCTGCGAGCAGTGTCAGCAGGGGCAGCAGCAGATCTGTGACTGCTATACCCAGCCAGGCTTTACTCAGTGGGGAGCGTTTGCTGAGTTTGTTGAAATTCGGCACGCCGACGTGAATCTGGTGCAGCTTCCGGAGCAGATGGAGTTCACCACGGCAGCCAGCCTTGGGTGTCGATTTGCGACGGCTTTCCGTGCAGTGGTTGTGCAGGGACGGGCTGCAGGCGGCGAATGGATGGCCGTGCACGGGTGCGGTGGTGCAGGGCTTTCAGCCGTGATGATTGGCAAAGCTCTGGGATTGCGGGTGATTGCGGTCGACATTCGCCACGATCGCCTCGACCTCGCCACAAAATGCGGCGCAGAGCAGACACTGGATGGTCAATGTGTGCAGGTCGCAGATGCCATTCAGGAGATGACAGGTGGCGGAGTGCAGATTTCGATTGATGCTTTGGGAAGCAGAGAAACCTGTCGAAATTCGATTCTGTCACTCCGCAAACGAGGGCGGCACATTCAGGTCGGTCTGCTGCTTGGGAACGAGTCAGACCCGGCGGTTCCAATGTCAGCTGTGATTGGCAGAGAGCTGGAGTTGCTGGGCAGTCACGGCATGCAGGCACATCAGTATCACCGGATGCTGCAGATGATCGCTGCTGGCCTGCTGACCCCGGATCAATTAATCAGTGATCGTGTCTCACTACAGAAGGGAGCCCGCTTGCTCACCGAACTGGCCGAGTTCCCCGGTCGTGGCGTTTCTGTGATCGATTCATTCTCCTGAACAACTCAGTCTTCGGCGGGCTGGCGTCTCGCATCCATGGCTGTGATTGTAGCCAGGATTTCTTCCGCGGCGTGCACTGCTGCATTTGGCCGTGCTTCTGAGCGAGCATTGGATGCCATTTGTTCCTGCGTCATCGGTGTGAAGCAAATGCGGCGTAACGTTGCGGTGAGTTGCTGGACACTGAGCCTGCCCGCAGCTGCAGGCACCTCGCCGAATTTCTGCTTACTGGCCCACGCTGCATTACATGCCTGGTGGCCTTCACTTGAGTGTTCAAGAGGAACCAGAATCGACGGAATTCCTGCACAGCAAAGTTCAGCAATTGTGGCTGCCCCGGCG
>JAFMMM010000224.1 GCA_017859815.1 Planctomycetota bacterium
CAGGATAACCGGGCCGGGAATTGACGTTGATGAGCGAAGCGAACGCGCGACGCTGTTCCGGCTCCGGTTCATCCGTTTGTTCTGTTGTCTTGCTCTTAGTTTCCCCTGGTGGTGGGTGAACAAGTCTCGTCGCACTCCGCAACCTCTTCTTGCTCGATCATGCTAAACGCTACGCGTGCAGTGGCAGCGGTAACGCCGCTGTTGACCGCCGCCGTTACCGCGACCAATGCGTTGAGTTCATCTTCGGAAATCCCAAGACTTCGCGCCTTTTCGATCCGGTTCCGTGTGCAAACCTGACACCCGCGGGTCATTGTCACCGCCAAACCGACCAGGTGTTTCTCCCGTTCGCTGAGCAGGTCCGTGGCGTGCGTTTTCTTGATGTGATCCACGATCAATGTGTCGTCATATGACATGTACGGCTCTTTTTGAAGAACGGGTAATTCCAGGTGTCGTCTGCGCGACCAGATGGCGCGTCGGATACGCGCCTGTCGTAAAATCGAGGTTACGAGTGAATAGCAACAGAACTTGGTTGTCTCTCAACAATCCGCATTGAGAATACTTCCGGCAGGGATGGCAGTCAATTTCATGCGGGGAATGAAGATACATCAAATTCGCCGCGCGAATTGACCGAGCAAGTCTTGCGCGGAAAACTGTGGGGGTGAAACTCCTCGAACAATTCAGGGCGGCCTGCCAGGTCCGCCGGTTGGCCAGGCGAACCAATCAGACTGACGGCCGTTGGGTCGAGGAGTTTCTGCGGTTCCATCACGATCGCACCGGCCATTGGATTCATCCCCGAGAGATGGGGGAGAATGGGGATTTTGCCGGTGCCATCCACTCCCGGAGATTTGTGCCTTTGCAGCCGGCGGAACTACCAAAAGAGCGAGGCAGATACGAGCCAGGAGAATTCGGTTCCGGACTGCGACCGGAATGGCGAACATACGCAACCTGCTGCCGGATGACGGGAAAGATGATCAGGTGGGTTGCCGGAGGTCTACCAGAGGAATTCCTCGGTGGCATCTGATTTCAAGCACTCCCGAGCTGCAGCCTGTTGATTTCGGTTTCCACCGGCCGGAGCCCCTGGCATGTTTCCAGATTCTGCTGCTCCGATTCATTGCCACGGGGAAGAGTTCGGTACCAGGCTGCCGGAAAATTTTTTGATCGCGGATTCCCGAAAGACAATCCCCGGACGGTTCTTTACAACAGCAGCGGCGAGCGTTTTGCAAATCCGCAGGCGTTTGTCGGTGGCGGCGGAGCGTTCCCGGGGGCGTCGCATTCTGATGCCTGAAAGCTGTCGGCAAGATGAGTTCACGCAAATGATCAGGATCACAAATCTGCGCAAGAGATTCGGCAGTCAGGTTGCTGTCGATGACCTGAGCCTGCAAATCAACGCGGGTGAAACCTTCGGGCTGCTGGGGCCGAACGGTGCCGGGAAGACCACGACCATCAGTATGATCGTGGGATATCTGAACCCCGACCATGGTGTGATTGAGGTGGGCCATTCCGCGGACAGATGCGGCCCTCCGCAGGACGCTGATTTTCGGAAGTTGATTGGAATCGCTCCGCAGACACTGTCGCTCTATGACGAATTAACAGCCAACGAAAATCTGGAGTTTTTTGCTCGGCTGTACGGACTGAACGGATCTGCTTTAAGAACTCGCCGAGAATGGGCATTGGAGTTTTCCGGGCTGGTCGAACGCCGGTGCGATCGCGTCGGTACGTTTTCGGGCGGAATGAAGCGGCGGCTGAATCTTGCGGTTGCCATGATGCATCAACCGGGAATTCTGCTGCTGGATGAACCGACTGTCGGTGTTGATCCGCAATCTCGACATTACATCCTCGACTGTATCCAACAGTTGAGTTCAACCGGTGTGACCATCATCTACACCACTCACTCGATGGCAGAAGTGCAGCGGCTGGCCGATCGGGTTGCCATTATCGATCACGGCAGAATGATCGCGCTGGATACCGTGCCTCGACTGATTGCCAGCCACGGTGGAAAGTCCGTTGTGACCGCAAAGCTGAGGCGGGCTGCTGGCGTCAGTTTGCCGGGAACAGTCGACAGAGATCAGCTGCGGTTTGAATCAGACGATCCGGTGCAGGATGTGGCCGCCCTGAAACAGCAGGGCGTGGATTTTCAAACACTGCAGATTGCTCAGCCTGATCTGGAGAGTGTGTTCCTGAAGCTGACAGGCAGGAGTCTGAGAGACGAATGATCGCAGTAATTCACATGGCGATCAAGGATCTGCGGATCCTGTTCAGGGATCGGGCCGGGGCTTTCTTCATTGTGGGCTTTCCGGTGCTGATGGGTGTGTTTTTCGGTCTGATTCTCGGGAACGAGCCCGGCTCGGAGGGTACAGCTGCAATCCGCATCACCATCGTGGATCTGGATCAGTCGGAGTTTTCCGGCAGGTTCATTGACGCTCTTTCGGGAAACCGGCAGCTGGACATCGAGATTTCGGGACCAGCAGCAGTGACTTCGAGTGCTGCTGCGACGGAAGGATACTCGGATCCCGTTGCTGTCGCTCGCGACAGCGTTCGTCGTGGTCAGCGAATCGGGATGATCGTTCTGCCTGCCGGATTCGGTACGCGGGCCGGTCTGTTCTGGGGAACTCCGCCGGTGCTGCAGGTGGGAATTGATCCGTCGCGGCGTGGCGAAGCCGGAATGATTCACGGATTCGTTATGGAGGCGATGGGGACGCTGGCCGGGGAACGTTTCAGAAATCCGCTGCAGCTGAAGCCGACCATTGACGCAGCGCGGAATGAGTTGAGTACTGCCAGCAATCTCAACCCCGCACAGCGGCAGTTACTGTTGTCATTCTTTTCCGCAGCCGGGCAGATGCTGGAGATGACTGCTGCAATCCAGTCAGCAGACAACGGGCTCCCCGGGACCACCGGATTCAGCGAATTGCAGTTTGCCAAAATCGAGCCGCTGGACATTGTCGTTGTTCCTGATCCGGGCAGCCGCGCCGAGCAGCTGCAAAAACTCAATTCACGCTGGGACATCAGTTTTCCACAGGCGATGATGTGGGGCGTCATGGCCTGTGTGGCGGGATTCAGTATTTCCATCGCCAGGGAGCGGACGCGGGGAACCATGTTTCGGCTGCAGGTCTCACCTGTCACACGGCTGCAGATTCTGAGCGGCAAGGCACTGGGCTGCTTCGTGACGGTGGTCGGTGTGATTGTGATGTTGACTGTTCTGGGGTACTGGCTGGGCATGCGACCGGTGAGTTATTCGATGCTGATTGTGGCCGGGATTTGTGTGGCGGTCTGTTTTGTGGGGATCATGATGACCATGTCGGTTCTGGGGCGGACCGAGCAGGCTGTGAGTGGCAGTGGATGGGCAATCAATCTGGTCATGGCGATGTTCGGCGGCTGTATGGTTCCCGTGATGTTCATGCCTGAGTCCATGCAGCAGGCCAGCGTGCTGAGTCCGATCCGCTGGGCGATCCTGGCTCTTGAAGGGGCAATCTGGCGTGGATTTTCCGCTTCTGAAATGCTGCTTCCCTGTGCGATCTTAACCAGTGTCGGAATCGCGGGATTGTTAACCGGTACGGTGATCCTCTCTCGGGAACAGTCCTGATTCGTCTCCGCAGGTGACCGGCAGATCACTGGCTGCAGATCGGTCCAGCTGTGGTGGTCGGCAAAAGCAAACGGTCTGCGAGGACGGCACGGTGCGAAGATCTGCAGGTCGAGCCGCACCTCCAGCACGGATCAACGATGAATCTGTCAACACCGGGGGAGGGATGTCGTAATCGCGACAGCAGCAGACTAAGCTGATCGTTGTGACACCATGATCTGCTTTGCATTCTGCGTTGCGAAAAGGCCTGAACGATGATCAGTCGAACTGGATTCCTGCTGACTGCGATCCTGATGACCACCGCGGTTTTGACGACGGGGCGGTGCGCAGTCTCGGCGGCTGACGGTCTGGAACTCCGCGTGATGAGTTTCAACATCCGTAACGGCCGGGCTAATGATGGCGAAAACGCGTGGAAGAAACGCAGTGACTTTGTTGGCGATGTGATTCGCGACGCCCACGCTGATGTGATTGGGCTGCAGGAGGCGTTTCGCTTTCAGCTGGATGAGCTTGGCAAACAACTGCCGGAATTTGCGGAGATTGGTGAAGGTCGCGATGGCGAGAAACTCGGTGAGTATTCCGCAATCCTGTATCGTCGCGATCGATTCCGGGTTGCGGATTCCGGAACCTTCTGGCTTTCCGACACGCCGGGTGTGAAATCGCGGCACTGGGGCAATCGATATTTGCGGATCTGCACGTGGGCCCGGCTGCAGGAGATCAGCACTGGCCACGGATGCTATGTGTTCAATACGCATTTTGATCATCAGTCTCAGAACGCACGGCTGAAGTCGTCTGCGCTGATCATGTCAAGAATTTTGCAACGTGAGCACAGTGATCCGGTCGTACTGACCGGTGACTTCAATGCTGACGAAGACAATCCGGTCATTCGAATGCTGAAGGGAACCGAGCCGAGCGAGACATTGAAATCGGCGGACTTCGTGGACACTTTTCGGGTGCTGCATCCGGATGCGGAACAGGTGGGGACTGGTGGCGGGTTTGAGGGACGCGTTGACGGTAAGAAGATTGACTACATTTTTGTGCAGCCGAAGTCACGGGTGACCGCGGCAGAGATCATCCGGACTCAGCGTCAGGGCCGATTTCCTTCGGACCATTTTCCCGTAACGGCGACTGTGATCCTGCCAGTGACGGGGCTGGAATCGTCAGGCAGTGCAGACGAAATCCGGAATTAGTCGCCGATGCGATACAGATGTCCGGCAGTACGCAGAAAGATGCTGCCGTTGGCGATTGCCGGGCTGGACCATGTTTGTTCGTCGAGGCGATTCTGTTCCACAACGATCAGCTCCGGACCGCCCTGCAGTACGTGCGTCGTGCCGTCATCATCGAGGCAGTAGACCATTTCACCGTCGGTCCATGGGGAAGACCAAAAGGGTTTCGCGCGGGGCACACGATTGCGAAAGGCCACGGCTCCGGTTTCTGCATTCAGGCAGTGCAGGATTCCGCTGCGGCGTTCCAGCAGATACAGGTGTCCCTGACAGAGTACGGGAGACGCCATCTGGATCCCGGCACGTTCCGTTTTCCACTGGACGAATTCGCCAGGGGGCGAATCCGGGGCCGTTGATAGATCTCCGTCACCGCCTGGTTTGACACAGAACAGAAACCCTCCTCCGTCGTCGGCACCGCCTCGATCGCGGAATTCGGTTCCCACATACAATCGGTCGCCAACGGCAAGCGGAGTAGCAGAGCTGCGGCCCTTCTGCATATCCAGCGACCACAGCAATCGGCCTGTTTCCGGATCGTACGAACGACAAACCATACCGCCAACAATCAGCTCACTGCGATGACTATTTTGCCAGACAACAGGTGAACTGTACTGGGACCGCTCGTCTCGCGGAACACGCCACAATTCCCGACCGGTGGCGGCTTCAAATGCGACCAGAAACGACTGTTGTTCGTTATCCACCTGCACGAACAGGCGTCCTGCGAACAGAACCGGGGAACTGGAAGTGCCCCAGCCGGCTCGCATTTCAAAGACTCCCAGATCTTTTTCCCACAGTGGTTTGCCCTCAACGTCGAAACAGAACAATCCGGCCATACCGAAGTAGGCATAAACACGTTCGCCATCGGTCAGCGGTGTTTCGGTGGCGTAGGTATTGGAACTGTGTCGGGGAACTGCAGGATGACCCTCTTTGGCGGTCCTGCGCCAGATCTCTTTGCCGGTGGCCGGATCAAGACAGAGCACCTGCCAGCGATAGGTTTGTTTGGTCAGATCAGATCGCTGCCGTCCACCACCACCCGCATATTGTTCCGGCTGTGTCTCCTGATCCTGGTTGACGGCGGTCGTCAGAAACAGCCGATCCTCCCAGATCACAGGACAGGACCAGCCCTCTCCCGGAACGCTGACTTTCCAGCGTGTGTTCTGCTGCTGATCCCAGACTCGCGGGAGCGCGGTCTGCGTCGCCCCATCGGAAAGCCCGCCGCGAAATTGCGGCCAGCGGTCACCCGCCGCAGCCGTGGTGGCGAGGCAGACAGCAAGAGTCAGGCAGAACAGGCGGAACATGGTTGTCTCCAGAAGTTTTTACAGGTCAGCGAATCTCGGCGGAGCAGGGCAGAACATCGGGAACCGCCAGTGTTTGCCGAACACGACGGTTCCCGGTTCTCGGTTCTCGGGGCCATTGGGAATTCAGAATTACACGGCGGCGTTCAATGCCTGATCCAAATCAGCGACAATGTCGTCGATGTGCTCCAGCCCGATACTCAGTCGCACCATTTCCGGCGGAATACCGCTGCTTCGCTGCTGGTCGGCCGAAAGCTGCGAGTGGGTTGTGGATGCCGGGTGGATCGCGAGGCTGCGGGCGTCACCAACATTGGCAAGATGCGAAAACAACTTCAGGGAATCAATAAAACGACTCCCCTGTTCTGCATCGCCTTTGATACCGAAGACCACCATTGATCCACCGGCCCCGCCGAGGTATTTCCGGGCTCGGCCGTGTTCCGGGTCGTCATCCAGTCCGGGGTAACGAACCCAATCCACGGCCGGGTGCGACTTCAGGTACTTCGCCGCTGCAAGTGAGTTGCTGCAGTGGCGTTCCATCCGCAAAGGCAGCGTTTCGATTCCCTGCAGGAACATCCATGCGTTATCGGGAGAAATACACGCTCCGAGATTTCGCAGCGGCCCGGTTCGCATGCGCAGGATGTAAGCCAGGGGGGCGAGGTCACCGAGATCATGAGCCCAGCGGAGTCCGTGATAGCTGTTGTCCGGCTCATTCATCAGCGGAAATTTCTCCGACTTCCAGTCGAATTTTCCGGCGTCCACAACAATTCCGCCGATCCCTGTTCCATGTCCACCCATCCATTTGGTGAGCGAGTGAATCACAACGTCGGCCCCATATTCAATCGGTCGCAACAGGGCCGGTGTCGTGAATGTGGAGTCAACAATCAGTGGCACACCGTGCTCATGGGCGATGCTTGAGATCTGTTCGAGGTCTGAGACTGCCAGTCCCGGATTGCTGACCGATTCGCAAAACACAGCTTTTGTTCGATCGTTCATGGCAGCCGCAAAATTTGCGGGGTCGGATGGGTCGACGAAACGTACGGTGATTCCGAACTGCGGCAGAATGTCATTGAACTGTGTGAATGTGCCACCGTAAAGATTGTTGGCCGACACAACTTCGTCGCCAGCCTGCAGAATATTGATCAGACTGTAGAAAATTGCACTGGTACCGGAGGCAACCGCGAGTGCCCCGGCACCGCCTTCAAGTGTTGCCACGCGCTGCTCCAGAGTGTCGTGCGTGGGATTCATCAGTCGGGTGTAGATGTTGCCCAATTCCTGCAGAGCAAAGAGCTTTGCGGCGTGTTCGGTGTTGTCGAAAACAAAGGAACTGGTTCGATAAACCGGAACAGCACGGGATTTCGTAGTGGGGTCTGCTGTGTATCCGGCGTGGAGACAGGCGGTTTCAAATTTCATGGGGCAATACTCAAACGTCTCGAGGTGAAAAAAACGACTGACGGGGAGTATAGCGTCCGGGATCTCGTCCCACCAAACGACTGTTTCGGCGCGTCGGTCTGCTCGTTGGACGCCGATCCCTGTCGGATTCGTCAACGAACGATTTCGACATCGGGGATCTTGCTGGTGCGGATTTTGCTGGTGCCATCCCCTCCCGGAGATTCCACACGGTGCCTGACACCTCACTCGGCCACCAGCGGCGAGAATCGCGGCTGAATCTCCGGGGCCATGCATCGTTGCTCACCGGCCCGCTGATGGGCAGAATCGCTCCACTGCCCAGACGGGACCAGGTCTGCCCCTGACCGCATCAGTCTGCCACCTTCTCTGCGGTTGACCGTGGTTTGCAGTTGACCGGCGCACATTGCAACGGGTCGATTGTGAAACCCAGTCATCTGCTGTGAGTCTCCCCAACAGCAACTCCACCACCGTCCGAGGCAATCCCGTGCGTGGCTCGCCCCCGCACGAGTGCACCAGGCAAACTGACATCACGCTGAAAGCCGGAAGTCCTGATGCAGTCCGGCGACAACCAACATCGCCGACTTGTGCGATGATTCGGCGGGGGAATCTTTTTCCGGCTGCCCCGGTTCGCACACTGAGGAATCCGGCTGTATGCTGCTCCCGATTGCAGCGTTCGACTGGATGCAGCTTCGCACCTGCAGCCACTCGTCCACGAGCATTGATTCGTCGCCGGGTGGTCAGTGCTTCGTCCCGGCCAGCGCAAATGATTCCTCCAGTAGACTCTACCTCCCGCGACAGGCACCTCCGTAACGATGTCGGCAAGTCCCGCTGAAAATCCAGAATCCTTCGACTCTGAGTTTTGTGCACAGCGATTCGCACAGCAGTTTTGTGAACAGCATGCGATTCCCACAGCCTCGGTCACGGCGGCAGTTCGCCTGTTGCAGGATGGCAACACGCTGCCTTTCATCGCTCGCTATCGCAAGGACGCAACCGGAAATCTGAGCGAGACTCAGTTGCGTGCGATTGAAGACGGAATGCACCAGCACCAGATTCTGCTCGATCGCAAAGCAGCCATTCTGAAGAGTCTGCAGAAACAAGCCGTGCTGGACGGCGCGCTTCAGGAACGCATCCGGAATAGTGTTTCGCTCTCAGCACTTGAAGAACTCTACCTGCCGTACCGTCCTCGCCGTCGCACTCGGGCTGCTCAGGCGCGGGAAGCGGGGTTGGAGCCCCTGGCCGATATTTTGTTCCAGGCCGGCCACGACGATGGCTCGCGTCACAACCTGATTCGCCCAT
>JAFMMM010000225.1 GCA_017859815.1 Planctomycetota bacterium
GATCGGGACAGATGTCGCCGCAGCATCACCCTTCCGACTGCCCGCAGACGGCACAGTTCCCCCAAGAAGACGTCGGGCGGCGTTTCGCTCTCTGTGGCCCGCAGACAGTTTTTCGGAAACGCCCGAAATGAGAAACTCAATTTCGTGGACCAACTGGCCAATGTTTACGGTGGGTCTGGTCCAGAGAGGATTTACAGACGATGAAATCCGGCTGATCGTCGGTGAAAATGTGATGCGTGTTGCATCCCAAACCCTGGAAGCAGTGACGGTCTGACCTGCAGACTTCACACCACCGGGATTTCACAGTCTCCCTCACAAAATACCTCTGCAGGTCAGCTGGCCGCAGTCTCCAATGCCTGTACAGCACGTCGGGTCGCAAGCCCTTCGGCCAGCAGCAGAAGTAGGAAACACACCAGCATCGCAGCCCACAACTCGAGACTGACCTCGCCTTCATACATCTCCTGCCGCAAATCGTTCAGACTCTCAACAAACTGCAATGAACCGTTTGATGTAATGCTGCTGAGATCCTCTTTCTGCAGAAGCTGCAACCGATCTTCTGACTCACCGCTCTGTACCACAAACATCTCGGCTGGTGTTTCAGCCAAACGTGCAGTGTAGATTCCCGGCAGGAAAGTCTCCGGGAAGACAGCACGACGGTTGCGTCCTGCACCGCTGACAACCACGTCGGTCGCCTCGCCGTTCGGATTTTCAATACGTACGGATCGAGGATTGTCAGCAAAGAATTTCATCCCCCCGGTGTAGTCCTGCAGAACCACAGGCTCGCCGACAACCAGGTTCCTTTCGCCTCCTGAAGGCAGCAAATGAAAGACAGCTTCATGGAGGAAAGGAACGAAGTCAGATTTGGCCGGAAAATCAGTCCAGGTGCGATCCATGCTGGTCGTCAGAAGCAAAACTCGCCCCTCGCCGCAGACACACTCCAGCAGCGCGGGATCACCCGTACTCAACTGAGCCAGAACCGCCGGTTCAGAGTAGTCATCGGTCAATCCCTCAACCACAGGCTGACTGGCAAACCTTGCCCAGCTGCGAATCCCGGCCTGAAGAAACGACCTTCCCGGGTCAGAACGAAATCGATCAAGCCAGCCGGAACGAATCGACAGCGGTGCGATCACAGCGGGCAGCCCACTATCCTGGAGGTAATGGACGGAGTCCACATATTGGAGTGTCGGAAGGATATGTGACTCAGAATTCCATAAACGGTTGAACTGCTCGGGAGTGGTCCTGGGGCCACAGGCAATCATCAGGCCAACTCCTGCCCTGATGCGGTCCTCAAGCCTGACAAGCAATTCCGCGGACAACTGGCCCACATCGCTGCAGATAATGACTGCAGCCTGTTCGAGATCTGCTGCGGTGACACGATCCGCGGTCCGTGCCAAAGTTTGAATCCACCCGACATCATCCTCCAGACCGGCAAACGCCATTTCCGCAAAGAATGTACTTCGTTGCCCAATATCGCCATCAGAGTTTCCACAGATCATCAGGACCGGGACAGCCTCAGTAACGCGGATTACCGCGTGTTTCCGGTTATCGGCTGGTACAGGATCGCCCACTCCATCCGCAGCAACGGTCAGTGTTTGACATCCCAGTGTCCTCAGCCGATGTTCAAAATCCAGAGCGATCTCTCCATTTGCGGGAATCGTCACCTGACGCGATTCACCAGCCAACGGCTGACCATTCAGCAAAAGCTGAATGCGTGCCTCGGCGACAGAGTCCCCGCCATTGCGAATCACGCTGCGTATCTGCAGAGGGAATCCGGGAACCGTGACCTCTCTTGATAATTGTGGTGTGGCCACTGAGATCTGGTGCATCGGCATGGCCAGATTCGCGTCCAGCCGCCGAATCCAGATTCGAGGTGGAACAGCGGGCAGTTCCAGGATTTCACGCACTCGCAACCATGCGGCCTCATTGTCTGCCTGCCATGGTTCAGCCTGGGAGTCAGAGAAGATCACGATCTCTCGCGATGTTGCAGTTGTTTTTGCAAGCAAAGCAACTGCTCTCTCAATCGCATTCAACATACTGCATGCGCCTGCCGGCGGTGGCAGTTCACGAAGTGCATTCCCGACCGCCTGCAGATCCTGAAGGGGCGAGGCGATAACTGCTCTGGGCTGGTCTCTTGCGTCGATCAGTGCACAGCTGTCCTCAGCTGACAGCGTCGCAAGAAACTCTTCAGCATCTTTCACAGCCTGTTGATGCAGTGACAACAGCCCCGACTTGCGACTCATCGATGTCGAGCCGTCGACGAGCAGCACAACCGCTCTGCCACCTCCGGATTGAAATCCCCACAGCCATGTCCCAGGTATCCACGGTCGTGCGATCGCAAAAACGACGAACGCAATCAGTCCGGCACGTATCAGCAACAGCAGAAGCTCTTCCAACTGAACCCTGCGACGTGACTTCCGTGAGAGATCAAGGAACTGCATTGCCCCCCATTCCACATGATCCCAGCGTCGACGGCTGAGCAAATGCGCGATGAATGGCAGTGCAGTCGCAGCAAGACCCGTGAGCAGAAATGGGTTTGCAAAAAACTGAAACATGATGTTCTCTGTTGAGACCGCCCAGCTGTAGAGAGTTCTGTCGCGTCCCTGCAGCAATCTTCGGAAATCCGCCAGCCCGAATTGTATCAATACCCATTACGCCCCAAAACGCCGGAGGTGAAAGGATTTCTCCGTCACCCACGGGAACAAAATCCTCGATCGTCCTTCGCCGCTCAGGCTGCCACCATCAGGGAATCCCGGCATTGGTTTGTTATTGCCTCCAAATCAGGGTTCAATGTTTGTCTCTAAGGGTTTCCCTGTAATACTGACTTGTGAGGAGCAAGTCGCAATCACTGATGATGTAGAGGCCTGACAGGACTTGCTGCCAATATCTCATAGGCAGTCTGGTCGATGAGTTTTCCCATGGACTGCACTCAGCTGGATAACTTCGGGTGAACACGCCGGATCAACCATTTCTTTCGATGGACCTCGCAAATCCAACGTGGTGGATTTACGTGGCGTTGTTGGTGATCGCGGTCTATTTTCGATTCAGCCGTTTTTTTTCCATACGCAACCTTGACCTGATTCTGCTGCTGTCACTTTCCGCCAGCCTGACCGCAGCTGTTCTGTACCCGCGGTCCGAATTGTCTGAGCAGATTCAGCAGCAGGACGCGGGCAACATTGCCGACGAATCCGTGCCGACCGGTGCTGGGAGTGAAGCTCGTGCAGAGTCATCCTCGTGGGATCGCCGTGGTTTGATCCGGCAATGGGCTCCCGTCGCACTGATGCTCTCAACAGTGCTGCTTCTCGCCAGACTGGTTCTTGATGAGCGCCTTACACGTCGGCCTCGTCTGGACCAGAATTTGACCACCGGCGGGATTGTTTTTCTTTGTCTCCCGGCATTTGCGATCCTGATGTCCCATGTCGCACTGCTGCCTCCTCCTCAACACAATCATCAGGCTCTGAGATTCGGACAAGCACTGCTTGACCGTCAGGAGGTTTCTGTTGACCCGTCAAAGGCCGGTGAAACTCTTCCCGCTCCGACAGAAACACTGGTAGCTGCTGGTGGGAATATTGTCGCCGGACTGGCTCGCACCGAAACAGACTGGATTGCAAGAGGGCTGGTCATCGCAGCCCACACTCTGGTCGTTGCTGGACTGGTCCTCATGGGTCACCTGCATTTCGCCAGCTTCCAACTGGGTATCTCAATGGCGTGTCTTTACCTGCTGCTCCCCTGCACCGGTGTCTTTGTTCATCAACTTAGCCATGTATTACCGGCCGCCTGTCTGATCTGGGCCTTTGTGGCCTATCGACATCCGTTGCTCTCGGGGATCCTGCTTGGACTGGCCTGTGGAACATTATTCTTCTCTGTCTTCCTGTTGCCGCTGTGGGCGGTGTTCTATGGCAGACGCGGTGGGATTCGCTTTGTTTCCTCGGTTGTTGCGGTCGCTGCAGTTCTTGTCAGCAGTCTGTTACTGATCTCGCGAGACGCTTCGTCCTTCATGGATAAGCTGATTACAACAGCCAATTGGACAGTCTTTCGACTTCTGGAGGCCGACTCTGCAGCCAGCGAAAGTGAAATCAGTCAGGTCATCATTCGGATTGTCATGGGCGCCCTGTTCTTTGTGATGATGACCGCACTCACTGTTCTGCCCCGACCACGAAACCTGGAAAACCTGCTGGGGAATTCCACATGCCTGATCGTCGCGGCACAACTTTGGTATCCGGAGGATATCGGACACTACGTCATGTGGTATCTGCCACTGCTGCTGCTGGTGATCTTTCGTCCCAGGCTCGACCGCCTGATTCCACCGGACCTGCCGATCAGGCACCGCAATCAACAATTCTCTGAGGTCGGCCAGACAAACACGTCAAATGCGGTTTGACATCGGAAACCACCGAGCAATCGGAATGCTCGACTTCACATGCGCGGCATTTCTGACCAGAATTGGAGAGGCCGTCAGGTCGTGGTTAAGAGCATTCTTCCGACAAGATTCACTGCTCGCGAAGGAAAGGAAGTCCCGTGTTCGCCAGATTCGCTGCAGCGCTGCTGGTTTTCTGTCTGTGCCGCATTTCAGTTGCCGACCAGGACGACCTCCAGGTTGATATTTCACGGATCCGTTCCACAGTATCTGCAACTCGCCAGCGGGGAGAGTTTTCTTTGCGGCTGAATCTGCTGCTGAAGGTCACCAACAGCAGCAACACTGCGATCCCAATGACAGCCCCCTCAGTCAGCGTGGAAATGAACGGTGTTTCACAGCGCATTCTTCTTCCAGAAGGAGGTCAACTACCAGTCGGTCAGCTTGCCCCCGATCAGACTATTCCAATCCAGTTGAGTGTTGAGATCGAATCCTTCCCGGCCGAATTACCAAAGCTCGTCATCGGGCTTCATTTTTCAGGCGCCGGCGACGCAAGATTCTCGACCAGCCTGACTGACCGGCTTGCCGAGTCGAATCGTTACAAGGTGGAGTACCTTGGCCCAAAGAAATGCCTCGCAGTCATCTCTCTTGACGATTCACCAGATCCCCTTTCCGTTTGGTTTCTCGGTCCACAGTTGCGCAGCCTTCATGACTCAGGCGTGCGGCGAGTCATTCTCTCTCCATCCGAACCTTCCGCTGCCGGCAGAGTTACCCTGCTTGTCCGACAGTGGTTGCAAAACGCGCTCGGTACCCCGAACCCGCGTGCTGCTGTCTTGACGCCATTTACTCCGTTGCCTGCTGACTTTTTCTCACTGAACGTCGTTGGTTCAAACGGAGGAATGTCCAGTCCCTTTGACCGTGGGGCCTCACTCTTCTCTGAGAATCTTCAGCAGGCGATCTTTGATTCTCTCTCCGAAGTCTATCGTGTGATCCCGAAGGACGAGGCGTTTGCGGATCTCGGGAATGAAAACTCCGGAGTAAGACGTGCCGCACTGCTGGGGATTATCGACAGCCTCTCATTCACAGAAGCAACTCCTGTCCTGAACCGGATTTCGGGTGAAAGTATCGAATTTCAGCAAGACCTCGTCGCCTGTCTCAGACTTATCCCCGGAAAAGAGGCCATTCTTGCACTGAAAGATCTCGCACTGGGTGACAACGCAGAGCTTGCTCCAACCGCACTTCTGGCAATTGCGATCCGTGCTGACGACCATGCGGTCGACGCATTGAGCGACATCTGGGAAGAAGGTCTTCACCGTCCCGAATTGCGGCATCACACTGCAGAGGCGATGCTTCAGGCATCCAACATCAGCTGGAATCCATTTCTGGAGGACTACATTGATGACTATCTGGAGGCGGCTACTCAAGGAAATTCCGGAGGCTACAACACGGCTCTGATCCGCAGTATTCTGGAAACACTCGAAGTGAACGGCCTGTCATCCGTCGGACAAAAAGTCACCGAAACAGCGTCCAAACTCGGCGATTCACCAGCCCGAGACGCGTTGCTCAAGTATCTGCTTCAAAAAACGGAGCGGTCTCCGGCTCAGGATCAATTGCTGCTTGAAACGCTGGGGCAACAGGTTCAGGAAGGACGCGTCAGTACCAATATTCAACTTGCAGCACTGCGACTGCGGCCGGCTGAGTGGACGGAATTGCTGTTCGCAGATTTTCTCAGCCGGCCAAAGGGGCCAGCCCCGTCGATCCCGTTTGACGCGATCCTTGCCTGTGCAACTCCCGAACAACTCCGAACAATCGCGGAATCGAGAGATCAGCTGGATCCGGAAACAACTGGACTATTACTGACAGCCATGGCCGTCGACCAGGTTCCCGAATGGAAACCATTCGCAGCGGAGGTACTTTCGGGCGAACCCGACCGCCACACGCTCGGCGTAGTGCAATTGCTTGCTCAGGATGCCTCTGAACAGTCCATTGCGATCCTGATCAACGCCGCGCGAAAGAGGATTTCCAGTCTTGAGGGGACGCGGGACGCATCCAGCACAGGGCAGCAGTTCCTGCAGCAAACACTGTCACAACTGGCGATGATGACACACCCCGAATGTCGCCGGTTCATTAACCAGCTCTGCAGAGACCCAAATCAGTGGGTCGCGGAACTTGCGGAGACGCAGCGACAGAATGCGCGATCAAGGTCACCAGCAATTCGAGCGTTGATTGAGGAATACCAGCAGCGAAAAGCAGGTGACACAAAAGCAGCACTGTCAGCGCTCCAACTCGCGGTGGAACTGGATCCGTTTCTCCCGGACTGCTGGGTCAGAAGCAGTTCGGTGAAAATGCATGCCGGCGAGTTTGAGTCATCCATGCGGGATCTTCAACGGGCAGATACGCTCTCGCCGGACAATTCTGAAGTCCTCAGTATGAAAGCACTGGTCAATGTTCGACTGGGTAATGTTCAGCAGGGACTGGACACAGCCGACGCGCTGATCGCCGAAATGCCGAAGGATGATTTCGCGCTTTACAACGGAGCCTGCACCTATGCACGGGCAGCAGAAAGAAACGACTCCTCCGAAAACGATCGGAAAACGTGGACGGATCGAGCGATTGCGCTTCTGGATCAAACAAATGCAACAGGATTCACAGACTTTGAACATCTGCAGCAGGATCCGGATTTGAGCAGTCTGCATCAGCACCCGCGCTGGCAATCCATCGTCGAAACTGCGCGCCGAAATGCCGAGCAAGATCCGCCAGCCGCGGAGTAGGCAATTGTGGATCACCTGACCGAATCTTCCATCCGACCGTCCTGCATCGTCAACACTCGGTCAGCAATATCAAGAATTCGAGGGTCGTGAGTCACCATCAGCACTGGTCGATGATGTTCCCTGGCTAGCCGCTGAAGCAGCGTGACGACCTCGCGGCCTGTGACACCATCCAAAGCGGATGTGGGTTCGTCAGCCAAAACCAGATGCGGTCCGCAGGCCAGCGCTCGCGCGACGGCAACTCGCTGTCTCTGTCCCCCGGAAAGTTGTGAAACCGCGTAATCCATGCGATCTTCAAGTCCAACCTCACGCAGCATTTCTGCAGATCGCTGAGCCGCATCCGCACGCGACACATCCGGATGCAGATCAAACATCACCGAGACATTCTCACGGGCTGAAAGAAACGGCAGGAGATTGTGAGCCTGAAAGATAAAGCCAATCCTGCGACGAAGTTCCAGTACACCACGCGTTGTTGCTGATTCAAGATCATGCCCAAGCACACGCAGGTTGCCTTCCTGCATCTTCCGGAGACCGGCGATCAGAGTCAGCAATGTCGTCTTCCCGGATCCGGAGGGCCCGGTCAACAGGACAACCTCGCCCGGATTAATACGCAAAGAAACATCAAAAAGAATCTGCTTGCGAAGATCTTCTTCGCCAAAACTGAAACAGATGTTGCGTCCAAAGATCACGGATTCGACAGCCGCTGACCCCGCATCCAAAGTGATTGACTCCCGCTCATGACTCATGGGACGGCAGGTCCAGAGACGCCAGAATCTGTTCGCATGCCGCAGAACGATTCAACGCGTAGAAATGGATGCCCGGCACACCGTTACGGATCAGCTCTTCGCATTGCCGAATGGCAAAATCCACGCCAATCCGGAACTGCTTGTCCGTATCTTCCTGTGCCGCCTCAAGCTGCGTTGCCAAATCCTCCGGCACTGCGGTTCCGCACATTGCGGTAATTTTTTTGATCCGGGCGTAGTCCGTAATGGGCATGATCCCCGGAATCAGCGGAATTTGAATCCCCATTTGATCACACCGATCACGGAAATTCAGAAAGCATTCATTCTGAAAAAACAACTGTGTAAAAATGGCATCAGCACCACTGTTCACCTTTCGCTGCAGGTTGCAAAGATCCTGATCCATCGACGGAGCCTCTGCGTGCTTCTCCGGGTAGCCAGCGACACCGATCCCCAGATCAGGGTATCGGGACCGAATCAGCTCAACCAATTCGTTTGCGTAGCGCAGCCCGCCTTCGACAACTTGAAAGCCATCCTGTCCCTGCGGCGGATCCCCTCGCAATGCCATGATGTTTTGAACCCCGCTGCCCACCGCTCGATCCAGCCATTCTTCAAGCTGCTCTTTGTTCGAGCCAACGCAGGTGAAATGCGCCATGGCTGGAATCTTCAGTTTTTTCTGGATTGTCTCGCACCACATAATTGTGCGGTCCTGGGTCGAACCACCTGCACCATACGTACAGGAAATGAACTCAGGTCCAAATTGTGACAGATCCTCCAGACTGCGCAGCACGGATGCATCACCCTGCGCCGTCTTCGGGGAAACATTTCAATCGA
>JAFMMM010000226.1 GCA_017859815.1 Planctomycetota bacterium
TGACGGCGTTTCGCCACGAATTCTTCAGAGTGAAGTGGTTCGCCAGAAATCCAGTGAGGCTGCCGGCAAGGGTGAGGATCAGCAGCAGTTTTGTCCCTGGCCGTTGTGGCAATTCGCCCCGCATGGCTTAGACATCCTGGCGTTTGGCGGCGATTGTCATTCCGGCAACGACGCCCAGCAGAGCGATGCCGGTTGCCGCGAATAGTGTGCTGCGGGTGGAGCTTGGCCGTTGCCGTTCACGCGATCGGGTCATTTGCGGCAGGCTGTACTGCGATCGAAATTCCCCTTCGCGCTGCGGCAGGGCTTTGTCGTTCAGGCAGGCTGAGGCATGGCAGCACAGTGCTGCGTTCAGGACGAAGGCCGTGATCAGTATTCGCATGACCACACTTTCCGGGTAAGCAGGCAGATGATGAACGTACCGGCAAGCCTCGCAAATGACCGATCGAAGGTCAACTCAAATCGAGTTTCGGTCGACGGCCGGGGCCAGGAATACTTGCGGCCATGCGGGCCTGACCGATTGCGCAATGATCAGGGGGATGTCTTCAGCAACGGAGTGATCACCTCTGTCCAGACTTCGTAACCTCGTGGAGTGAGGTGCAGCTGGTCCTGGGCCAGCAGTTCCGGATTGGGTTCGCCTGCGTTATTCAGGCTGGGAAGCCAGATGTCGGCATAGGTGGCCTGGGGATGTTGCTGGCAGTCTTTGGCCACAAGTTGATTCGCCTTGACGATGGTGTCCTTCAGGTGCCAGCGTTTCAGGCTTGGTTTGATGGCAATGAAGATCACACGCTCGCATTTGGGAAGTTTGGTCTCCACCAGTTTCATAAAACGGCGAAAGTCCTTCAGAACGACCTCTGCGGATTTCCCCGCGTTGACATCATTGTCACCGGCATAGAGGACGATGACACGAGGGGATGCCGGAGTCACAAGACGATCGAAGAAGTGCACGGAGTCATCCAATTGTGAACCGCCAAATCCGTGATTCACAGCATTGAGATCGGGGAAGGATTTTTGCAGGTCCCATTTCCGAATGCTGGAGCTGCCAACGAAGACCACATCAGCGTGAGCTGCGGGGCGTTCCGAGAACTTCATTTCCAGCCGGGCGATGTCATCTTCCCAGCGGGCCCATGGTGCTTCACTCGCAGTTGCTTGCTGCCCCCGGGCAGTTCCATGGAGCAGCAATGCGGTGCAGCAAATCAGCAGTGAGCGACAAACTGTTGGCATCATCATGACGGTTGCCTCGGAGTACAGCAGTGAAGTGAATGGAAACGGCCACGTGGCAAGTCGGCATGGCCAGTTAGCAGGATGTCAGACGGGTGGACTTCCGGAAACGCGTCTTGTGTATCGAGACTGGAGTACCCGGAAGCCTCAAGGCATGGTAAACAGCGAGTCAGGTTCAGAACTACTGAACACAGGCGTCATTTCAAAAGGTGTCTTCGGACCGGATGCGGGGTTTGAACGCGAAGCGGTTGTCTTCAGCGGGAGTTGGGAATGGGGTTACGAGTTGTATTGATGGGGACAGGTGCTTTTGCGCTTCCGCCCTTCCGTGCGGTGCTGGAATCTGATCATCAGGTCGTTGCTGCTGTGACTCAGCCGGAACGCAGTGGTCGCGGGCATCATCGTCACGTGAACGAAGTGCGTGTGCTGGCGGAGAGTTTTGGCGTGCCTGTGCTGCAGCCGGACCGAGTCAACCATGGGGAAGTGCTGCAGCAGCTGCGTTCGTTCGAGGCGGATTTATTCCTCGTGGCTGCATACGGGCAGATTTTGAAACCGGAACTTCTGGAGATTCCACGGCTGGGAGCGTTCAACCTGCATGGATCTCTGTTGCCTCGATATCGCGGGGCGGCTCCGGTGCAGTACTCAATCTGGCAGGGGGACCAGTTGGCAGGGGTGACTATTTTCCGGATTGAGCCGGCGCTGGATTCCGGGCCCATGGTCGGAAAAGTTTCGACCAGGATCGGCCCTCAGGAGACCTCTGGTGAACTGATGTTGCGGTTGGCAGACTTGTGCGTCCCGCTGACCCTGGAGGTGTTGGAACAGCTGGAGCAGGGGAGCGCGGTTTTCGAGCAGCAGGATGCTGCTCAGGTCGTGCTTTCACCGAAGATTCCGCGAGATGCGGGAGTCATTGACTGGTCAGCCGAGGGGCGGCTTGTGGATTGCCAGATCCGAGCGATGCAGCCATGGCCGAAAGCCAGCAGTGTGCTGCAGCGACCCGGCGAGAAGGATTTGCGGTGTCTGATCCAGAGGGTGCGGGTGGTTCCTGATACCCCCGGTTCATCAACAGGGCCACGTCCCGGGGTGACGCGGGTTCAGGACGGAGAACTGCAGGTCCGCAGCGGCGACGGCTGGCTGGTGATTGAGATCATTCAACCGGAGGGCAAGCGTGCCATGGAGGGGATGGCGTTTGCGAACGGATATCACCTCAGTGGGGGCGGGGAGTTTCTGTCAGCTGTGGCGGCGGGCTGACTTTTTGAACGGGCCGGAGTGGAGAGTTCAGCTGGAAACGGGCGGGCAGTTGTCTTCTCGAGGGGGTGGAGCGGTACTGGCAACTCGGATTGCCCGGATTACAGCGATTGCGGTTTCTGGAGTTGTGGCGGAAGCTGCCAATTCTGCGTGGCTGATTGGGCTGGACAGTCGAAAAGAAAGCTGGAGGGGCGATGCGGTGGAGGAGACTCTGAGACGCGACGACCTTTCAGATGCGGCACTTTTTCCAAATTCTGCGGCGGTTTGGGAAATCTGAATCAGTTCATGGTAAAATCGGGGGATGCGCGCACGGCGTGCAATTTCTGCGAAAGAGATCAGATTGTTCTCTGAAACGCGGCTAAATCCTCTGCCATGTTGCCTGGAAATTGCCGTGTCTGCCACTGGTTGCGAACGGCAACGGTGAGTGTTTCTTCGAAGTTTTACGTGCTGATGTGAGTGGATTTCAAATGTCCAATGAGTCATCCCGCGAGGTTGTGATCACCGGTGTTGGAGTGTTATCTCCGATTGGAATTGGCCGGGAGACATTCCTGTCATCACTGAACGCCAGGCAGAACGGCTTCAAGCCGGTGGAATTGCACGGCTTTCTTCCAGCTCCGGGTGGAATCGGTGGTGAGGTCCGTGACTTCAACGATTCGACGGCCAAGAAAGAGCATCTTCGCAGTCTGCGAAAGAGTGTGAAGGTGATGTGTCGCGAGATCCAGATGGGTGTTGCGTCGGCACTTCAGGCGATGAAGGATGCTGGTTTGGCCCCGGGGGCTGTGCCTTCAGAGCGGCTGGGCTGTGACTTTGGTGCGAATCTGATGTCCAGTCCCCCGGAAGTCCTGGAGACGTCGGCATTGAAATCGCAGTCCATGCGAACCGGTAACCTGGCTTTCGATTTCGGCCGCTGGGGTCAGACAGGAATGCGTGGCCTGGAGCCATTGTGGTTGCTGAAATATCTGCCAAACATGCCGGGTTGTCACATTGGAATCGCTTTGGAGGCATACGGCCCCAACAATTCCATCACTCACGATGAAGCTTCAGGCGGTCTTGTCATCGCCGAAGCCTGTAATGCGATTCGACGCGATCGTGCGGATGTGATGGTTGCCGGTGTGGTGGGGACACGTCTGCATCCTGTCAAATCTGCGATGTATGCCCTGCTGGATCCGCTGGCTGACGGCCCTGCGGAATCCCGATTGCGGCCATTTGATCGCGACCGGTCCGGTGAAGTACTTGCGGAGGGGGCCTGTTCGCTGATTCTCGAGGAACGCGGACACGCCGAAGCACGTGGGGCAGAAATTCTGGGAACAGTGCTGGGTTGTGGGGCCAGTTCGGTCGCCGCAGCCGATGGCAAAGCCGACGAAGCAAAGGCCATTGAACTTGCGGCAAAGGCGGCTCTTGGGCGTGCGGGGATTTCTGCCGTTGAACTGGGCCATATTAATACCTGTGCTTCGGGACACCCGGAGCGAGACCGATATCAGGCCGAGGCGATTCGGTCTTTACTGGGTGATGCAGTCGCATCGATTCCAGTGACCGCGGTGAAGAGCTACTTAGGCAGTGCGGGAAGCGGTTCGTCACTGATGGAACTGGCGGCCTCGCTGTTGCTCCTGCAGGATGGAAAAGTACCACCGACGCTGAACTATCAGAATCCGGATGAAGACGCTTCCCTGAACGTGGTTCACGGCACCGCTTTAGATGCACCAAACGGGCTTTTCCTGAAGACCAGCGTGACACGAATGGGGCAGGCAAGTGCCGTTGTGGTGCGTGTCTGACAGAATTCCCTGCAGCGATGCGGCTGTGCCGCTGGGATTCCTGTCAGGGGGTGTCAGGGGTGATGCAGTCTGTTCGAAAGCGATCGTGTGCGCCACCTTTGATAACGTCCGCCTGAACTTGGCTCAACGGCTCGGAGTTCCAATTAGAACGGTTATGCAGTGTATCTGTATTGATCCGTTTCGGTGTATTACCGAAACTTTTCTGGTCTCGTTGTTGATTACAAGGTCTGTTTTTCCGCCATTTACTTGCCTCGGCCGCACGGTTTTGGCACAACTTCGGGCCTCAAGCCTTGCAGGCAAGTCAACAGCAGCCTGCTGCTGTTCCCACCAGCACCACCCTCCCCGATCTCCTGCTCCGTTGTTTTTCCGTAGTCGCCATCCATGCATCACGACTTAACGTTGAGTTTATTGCTGATGTTGACCATCAGCGCCGTGTTGTTCCTGGGGGGATTTCTCCTTCAGCGACGGCAGCGTAGTTCCGTCAGTCTGTTTGTGGTGCATTTCACAACAGTTGTGATGGTGGCGTACCTGCTTTGTCTTTGGGAATCTCCGCTGTTGGTGCAGGTGTTGCCATTTTCGGCGGCAATCATTCTTGGCAACTGGCTGCCGCTGTTCGGCGCCCTTTATGCCGGTGTCTGTGTGGGAGCCAGCCAGATTCCGCAATATCGCCGCTTTGTCTTTTCCGCCAGTCTGCTGCTTCTGGGTGCATTTTCTCTGATTCGTCCGCTCACTGGTGTGGCTCCTGATTGTCTGGATTCGCCCTCCGACGCGCAGTTACTGGCTCAGACAACGGGATCCACATGTTCGGCGGCCTGTGCGGCCAGCCTGCTGCGGCTGCACGGGATCGAGGTCACTGAGGGTGAGATGGCAGAGTTGTGTCTCACTCGGCAGGGCACTCACTGGCTTGGCTTATATCGTGGGTTGAAGCTGAAGGTCGCCGGCACCGGGCTTGATGTTCGTGTCCGCCGGATGCAGGGACACGAGTTGGGTTTTGCGTTGGACAGCCAGGGGATCCTGTCACTTTCGTTTCATGGCAGAGCTTCGGGCAGAGGCGAGATGGAAACGGCATTCAGTGACCAGCATGGTCACTCTGTGCTCTGTCTGGGCGGTTCCGGAACTGGCAGTGTGGATGTTTTTGATCCCTCGCCGAACTTTGGGTTTGAGCGATGGGGTCAGCTTCATCTTCGCGAGGTCAGGGACGCTGTGCTGCTGCAACTGGTCTCCAGCAGTGGGCAGGTGGTGATGCCGGACGTTGTTCGTCCGCAATACGTCGACTAAGGCAGCGTTGAACGCACAGCTGTCATCGGGCAGCGTCGACCATGCGAAGACTTCGAATTCACGGAGCCAGCGGTTCCAAGGCATGGTCTTGTACTTCGCCGCGTCCTCCAGTGCAGTGTCCGCAAAAAAACGACGTACAACCCGGCGGGCTGTACGTCGTTTGCGTTTGCAAGGGCACCGAACGGTCCTGATCTCACTCAGCCGAGGAGGGTGCTTCTTCTTCAGATTCAGCCTCGGCTTCCTCTGCGGGTTCTTCCACCAGTTCGGCATCAAAGTCCAGTTGTTTCTGGTCACCGACTTCTTTGACGGAAACGTTGATCACATTCAGGCCATCGAAAGAGCCTCGCAGAAGTTCTTCTGAGAGCGGATCTTCGATGTACTTTTCGACGCTTCTTCGCAGTGGGCGAGCACCGTAGTCAAGACCATCGCCGGCTTCTCCCTTGTCGATGATGAACCCGCGGGCTTTATCAGAGAGAACCAGTTTCTTGCCGCGTTCGGCCAACCGTTCGAAGACCTTCGACAGTTCGATGTCGACGATGTCCATCAGTTCGACACGAGTGAGTTTGCGGAAGACGACGACTTCGTCCAGTCGCCCGAGGAATTCCGGCTTGAACTGCTTCTGCAATTCATGCATCAGATTCGTCTTCATTTCTTCGTAGGTGCGTTCTTCGTCTCGCTCCCGCAGTGTATGCAGTCCCATGCTGCCGCCGTGAGCCATTCGGGCGGCACCTGCATTGGTGGTCATGATGATGACGACGTTCTTGAAGTCGACGCGTCGACCAAAGCTGTCGGTGAGATGGCCCTCTTCCATGATTTGCAGCAGCATGTTGTAAACGTCTGCGTGAGCCTTTTCGATTTCATCGAGCAGGACCACAGCATAGGGGCGTCGGCGAATCTTCTCTGTGAGTTGACCGCCTTCTTCGAAGCCGACGTACCCAGGCGGGGCACCAATCAGGCGGCTGACGTTGTGCTTCTCCATGTACTCCGACATGTCGATTTGAATCAGGGCGTCTTCATCACCGAACATGAATTCGGCGAGCGTCTTGGCCAGCAGGGTTTTTCCGACACCGGTCGGCCCACAGAAGAGAAACGCTCCGGTGGGACGTTTGGGGTCTTTCAGACCACTGCGACTGCGGCGAACCGCTTTACAGACCT
The DNA here is from genome assembly GCA_017859815.1 of Planctomycetota bacterium. Classification (GTDB taxonomy): domain Bacteria; phylum Planctomycetota; class Planctomycetia; order Planctomycetales; family Planctomycetaceae; genus SXXK01. The sequence goes on from JAFMMM010000226.1 coordinate 6,666, forward strand.
GGACGATTGCCTGGTCCTGGCTGATCACTCGTTTGTGCAGTTCCTGCTCCATCTGCAGCAGTCTTACGGTATCTTCACTGGACAGCCGAGTCAGTGGGATGCCGGTCATTCGAGCAACGACTTCGGCGATGACTTCGGCGTCAACCACGCCGCCGGACTGTTCGGACTTTTCGCGATGTTCTTCCGTCAGCTGTTCTTTTTTGCGACGCAGTTTGTCTGCCTGATCGCGGAAGTTGGCTGCCTTTTCAAACTGCTGCTCGGCAACAGCTTCTTCTTTAGCGGTATTCAGCCGCTGAATCTCTTCTTCAAGGTCCTTCAGGTCAGGCGGTCGAACCATCGACTTCAGCCGCACGCGAGCGCCCGATTCGTCGATCACATCGATGGCCTTGTCCGGCAGGCAGCGAGCGGTGATGTATCGGTTGGACAATTCCACTGCTGACTCCAGTGCATCATCGGTGATCTGCACACGGTGATGTTCTTCGTAGCGGTCACGCAGACCCTTGAGGATTTCAACAGCCTGGGCAGCGTTCGGCGGATCAACCATTACGGTCTGGAATCGGCGCTCCAAAGCACCGTCTTTTTCGATGTACTTGCGGTACTCGTCCAGTGTGGTCGCACCGATGCACTGGATCTCACCTCGGCTGAGTGCAGGCTTGAGTACATTTGATGCGTCGATCGCGCCTTCTGCACCTCCCGCCCCGACCAGTGTGTGCAACTCGTCGATGAACAGAATGGTATTCTTTGCCCGGCGGACCTCATTCATGACGGCTTTGATACGCTCTTCAAATTGCCCGCGATACTTGGTTCCGGCAACCATCATTGCCAGGTCCAGCACGATGATGCGTCTGTCGGCCAGCAGGTCGGGCACCATGCCATCGACGACCATTTGAGCGAAGCCTTCGACGATGGCGGTTTTTCCGACACCGGCTTCCCCCAGCAGGACTGGGTTATTTTTCTGGCGTCGGCAGAGAATCTGTATGACACGCTCGATCTCTCGCGAACGGCCGATCACGGGATCCAGTTTCTTCTGCTTGGCGAGTTCAGTGAGATCTCTGCCGAAGCTGTCCAGTGCAGGCGTCTTGCTGCGGCTGCTGCCCCGTGACGAGGTTCCGGAGGCGGCACGTTCGTCAGGCCCGGCTTCCGGAGCGTCCATCCCGTGTCCGAGCAGATTCAGGACTTCGTCGCGAACCTCTTCCAGCTTCAGGGAGAGATTCATCAACACCTGAGCGGCAACGCCCTCGTGCTCGCGGAGTAATCCGAGCAGCAGGTGCTCTGTTCCGACATAGTTGTGGTTCAGATTCTTCGCCTCGTCCATGGCGAATTCGATGACCTTCTTGGCCCGCGGGGTCTGGGGCAGCTTGCCCATCGTCACCATATCCGGTCCGGTCTGAACAATCTTCTCGACCTCGAGTCGGATTTTGCGGAGGTCTACATCCAGGTTCTTCAGGACATTTGCTGCAACACCTGATCCCTCTTTGACAAGGCCCAGCAGGATGTGCTCGGTACCGATGTATTCATGATTGAATCGCTGAGCTTCCTGATTGGCAAGCTGCATCACTTTGCGGGCGCGATCGGTAAATCGTTCGAACATGAAGAACCTCTTTGGATTCAGTGCCACTGGCAGAATTTCTGCGGGGCAGGAAATGGTCGGGCAGACATCAACTGTAAGCCCGAAATCTGATTGACATTACAACGAAGTGAACATGGAAGTGACAACGGTGTCTCTCGAACCGGTGTGTTGGGGGATGTTCTCTTCCGAGATGTTGGCCATGGAAATATAGTTAATCTAGCGGCAATTCGTGAGTGGGGGCGGCATTTTTGTGCACTCCACAGAATTGGACACCGGATTTTGGAATTCAAAAGCAACTGGACAGGTTTGGCAGAATGGGAGTGTGTCCAGCCAGCGCACCCGCTGAGGGGTTACAGATCCTGCACGGGTGAAACCGAATGTACGACCTGCTGCGAATGTCCGCGGAACAGTTGCGATTCGGTATTCATTGTGCAGATTA
>JAFMMM010000227.1 GCA_017859815.1 Planctomycetota bacterium
ATTGAGAGAGTCTCTCGGCCAGCTGCCATTGATCGACCGGACTGCTGTGCGGGTCGACGGACTGTGATTCGTACAAATAAAAGAAGCGAGGTGACGACAGGATGGCCGCGATTGTTTCCTTGATGGCTGCGGGAAATGATCGCCCCTCAGCCAGCTGCCGTTCGGTCCAGCTGACGTAGCGATTCAGGGTTTCCGCATCGACGGGACGACGAAAGGCCTGTCTGAGAAATGGCTGCAGCCGAATCTCGAGAATCTGTCGCAGCGGCACTTCTGCGTCTGTTTCGGGAGCTGCCAGCAACTGCGGCCAGACAGTGATGTTGCGAGCATTGAACTCACGACTGTTGACAATGGACCGTGCCAGCCTCAGAAAGGACTCCAGCAGCAGCGGGGACAGTGACAGCTGATCACGGCGATTATCGAATCCGTGCTCGGCTCGCAGGTCCTGTGGAAATGGTGTGACACCGCTCAGGCAGGCTTCGATCATTTGAGATTTGCCGAGTGGTCGGCAGCCGACAGTCAGTTGATCAGGCATGCTGCCGGACTGCGGCTGAAAATAATTGCCGTACTCCCGCACGATCCGTTCGGAAAGCGGAAACACCTGAATCTTCAATCCGAGCAGATCCTGGACGGCATTGTTGTACTGAAAACGGTTCATTCTGCGGACCGTGGTTGCGGCGGGAGCCTGGACCTGGTTTGCCAGGTGTTGTTGCAATCGAGCGAGGCTGGTGACCGCCCTGCTCCGCTCACTGCGTTCCGGCTGCGGACTGCCCTGGGGCGGCATCTGTCCGTGTCGCAGTGCTGTGATGACCTGATCCGCGATTCCCAGATCGTCGAGGACAGATTTGGATGGGGCCGCTGTGTCGGGTCGGGAAGCAGGCGAGGTCTCTGTCGTAATGTCAGCGGCAGAGGCGGAAATCGTGGGCTGCAGCGACGGGCCGTCTGCCCACCTGTCCAGATCGAGCGCGCCGGCTGCCTGATCCCCTCCGGAATGACAATCTGTACAGTGCTGCCGCAGGAAAGTGATGACGGAGGTGCGGTCCTGTGTGGCATCCGCGACCTGAGTTCCAGTCTGTTGATCCGTGGCCTGGGCCGGATTGTTGCCCGCAAGCAGCAGGGAAATGACCAGTAGTTGTCCGCGCATCGCAGTTGACTCCTGCGCTCATTATTCAGTCCCCGTGGATGGATGTCATCCCCGGAAGAGGCAAAAACCCCTGAACCGCTCTCGAACCAGAGGAAAGGATCGGGGATACTGCATCATCCGGTCAATTCTCAGATGTCTCTCGGGAGTGTGCATTCCCCGGCCTGACCTGTCATAATCAGAAGGTGATCCGGCGTGTTTTTTCTGGCAGCTTTGTAAGCGGTTCCAGCAGCACCCGGAACTGGAAGCCAAATATGGACTGCAACCATTTCACAATGCAAACTGACCGACGCAGTTTTCTGACCCGTGCCGGAGGGGGGGCCGGGATGATTGCGTTCAGTTCGCTGCGACAGGCGGAACAGGCTCCTGTCACAGCTGGCACCCATCATCCGGCTCGAGCAAAGCGTGTGCTGTGGTTGTTCATGCATGGAGGCCCCAGCCATGTGGATCTGTTTGATCCCAAGCCGGCATTGACGCGTTTTGGTGGTCAGCCTTTGCCGGCAAGTTTTGGCAACGTAATGACACGTCGAAACGTGGCCCGCAATCCATTGCTGCCGCCCATTCGTCGCTTTCGTCCGCGAGGAGAGTCGGGGCTTTCGATCAGCGATTTTCTTCCTCACACAGCACGGCACGCCGATGACCTGTGCGTGATTCGATCTCTCCACGGTGACAGTGTGAATCATCCGCAGTCCGTATATCAGATGAATACCGGCAGCATTCTGATGGGCAACCCCAGTGTCGGCAGCTGGATTGCGTGGGGGTTGGGCAGCGAGAATTCCAGCCTGCCTGCCTTCGTGGTGCTGCCGGATCCCGGCGGTGGGTTGAAAGGTGGCCCGGTGGCGTGGGGAAATGGGTACCTGCCCGCTTCCAGTCAGGGAGTGACTCTGCGTTCAGGGGATTCCCCAATTCCTGCGTTGCAGTCATCCCTCGGGCTGTCCCGATCCCAGGAGCTGCGGAACCTGAAGCTGCTGCGTTCCATGAATTCGCGGCACTTGCGGAAGCGTGACTTTGACGACGAACTGTCAGCGCGGGTTGCCGCCTACGAGATGGCCTTCCGAATGCAGATGGAGGCTCCTGCCGTGGTCAATCTTCAGGAGGAGACCGCTGGAACACACCAGCAATACGGTCTTGATCATCCGCAGACGCGAGACTTTGGCCAGCGATGTCTGCTGGCGCGGCGAATGCTGGAACGCGGGGTGCGTTTTGTGCAGGTGTATTCCGGCGACACCAATGGCTGGGACGCTCATTCCAACGTGGCTGCAAACCATTCTGAATACTGCGGTCGCACTGACCAGCCGATCGCCGCACTGTTGCAGGACCTGAAACAGCGTGGACTGCTGGAGGATACGCTGGTGATCTGGGGCGGTGAGTTTGGTCGAATGCCAATGAGCGAACAGGGCTCCGGCCGCGATCATAATCCGTGGGGATTTTGTGCCTGGCTTGCGGGAGCGGGGATTCGCGGCGGCAGGGCCTGGGGAGCGACCGACGACATCGGCCTGCGGGCAGTGCAGGATCGAGTGTCCGTAAATGACCTGCACGCGACCATCCTGCACCTGCTGGGGATTGACCACGAACAACTGACGTGGTTTCACAACGGACTGGATAAGCGGCTGACCGGACCGGACGAGGCACACGTTGTTCATGGATTGATCGGTTAGGTGGACTATGCAAAGGAACTCTCAGCATCCAGCGGCTGCTCGACACCGCACATGGCCAGGCCGGTTGAGATTCGGCGGTCATGCAGTGCCCCGGTTCATCAGGGTTGAAGCGATCCCGGAAGTGCAGGGCCAATTGATCCCGAGCATGCTGATCCCGAGCATGCTGATCCCGAGCATGCTGATCATGGCGATGCTGTCGATGACTGTGGCAACAGCGCGATGCGACGAGATTGCCGTTCTTGCAGGGGAATACCATGAACATCCGCTGTCTGAAGATCAGTTACAGCACTGGTCAATGCAGCCAGTACGAACTGTGACTCCACCTGACGTTCGAGATCGGCAATTTGTTCGCACTCCGGTTGATCAGTTTATCCAGTCGCGGCTGGAAGAGCGCGGACTGGGCTTGCAGCCTCCGGCAACTCGCAGCGTACTCCGACGTCGCGCAGCACTGATGCTGACCGGTTTGTTACCGGGGGTTTCGGACCACGAAGCAGCGGGGCCGCCGGCGGAATTCTCCGACGAAGTGCAGCAACTTCTGCAGCAGCCGGCCTATGGCGAGCGTTGGGCACAGCACTGGCTTGACCTGGCCCGATTTGCTGAAACCGATGGTTATGAACACGACAAACAGCGTGGCGAGGCCTGGCAGTATCGTGACTGGGTGATTCGGGCGTTGAATCGGGATCTTGGCTACGATCAGTTTATCCGAATGCAAATCGCCGGGGATTTGTTGTCCGACAATCCGGAAGATGCTGTGGCGACGCACTTCTGCGTGGCTGGCCCCGATATGCCCGATATCAATCTTCAGGAAGAACGTCGCCATACGCTGCTGAATGAAATGACAGCGACAGTTGGCGAGGTGTTGCTGGGACTGCAGTTGGGATGTGCCCAGTGTCATGATCACAAGTACGATCCCATCAGTCAGGCGGACTTCTATCGACTGCGGGCTGTCTTCGAACCGGCGGTCACGGTGCGCAAGAATGTTTCTGTCACCAGGCTGGACAGCAAACAGTCCGGTGAGTTGATCAGTCGCGTGATGTTGCGAGGAGATTTTCGTCGTCCCGGTCCTGCTGTGCAGCCCGCCCCGTTGCGCTGTATTTCCAGCGGGGAAGACCCGCCGCTGTTTGATCGTCCGGCACTCGCGAGATGGCTGTCATCGCCACGGAATCCTCTCACAGCACGGGTGATTGTGAATCGAATCTGGCAGCAGCACTTTGGTCGCGGCCTTTGCGAAGAGCCCAGTGATCTTGGTGTGATGGGGTTTGAGCCTTCTCATCCGGACCTGCTGGACTGGTTGTCCGGATGGTTTATGGAGAACGACTGGAGCCTGAAGCGGCTGCATGTCCTGTTACTGGACTCGGGTGTGTGGCAGCAGCGCAGTCTGCTGCCTGAATCGGCCTCGACTGCCGCGAAGATCGCCTGGGAATCGGCATTGCAACGGGACAGGGATTTGTCGTTACTGTCCCGGTTTCCCAGGCGGCGTCTGGACGGCGAAGTCATCCGCGATGCGTTACTGCAGGTCAGTGGCTTACTGAATCAGGAGCGTGGCGGTCCAGGAGTGTTTGCGCCCCTGCCGCCGGAAATTCGGGCGACGCTGTTGAAAAATCAGTGGAATGAAACGACCGACCCGGCGGAACAGAATCGCCGCAGTATCTACGTGTTTGCGCGAAGAAATCTGAGGTATCCAATTTTTGAAGCCTTTGATCGTCCCTCGGCGAATCTGAGCTGTTCCCGCCGTTCGGTTTCGGTGACTGCACCGCAGTCCTTGTACCTGTTGAACTCCGCTTTTTCCGGCCGTATTGCCAAAGAACTCGCCATCCTGATTCAGGCGGAATCAACCCTCCCGCTGGAACAGGTTGACGCCGCATTTCAACGGATTCTCCGCCGCCGCCCCGAGGCGACAGAACAGGCCGATGCTGCAGAGTTTCTGTTGCAGTCTGACGAGAATGGTCTTGCGAGTTTGTGTCTCGTGCTCATCAATACCAGTGAATTCATCTACCTTGACTAACCGAGGGCTTGCGGCCCGGGATTCAGGTGTATTGCTGTGTCAGAGGTTGATATGATGTTTGTTAGGGGAGATCGACCCCACCATTCAGCCCCACCCTTTAAGAACAGGACGTCCACGTGATGAGCTGCAGCGTTGGCAAACTTTCGGTCACAGTGCTCGGATTGCTTCTGTTCCGGACAACAGGGCTGATGTCGGGAACCGCCAGCGCGGCTGAGTCGTTTGAGGTTTTTCTGGAGCGACACTGCATTCGGTGTCATGGTGCTGAGAAGGTCGAAGGCGATCTTCGCATCGACAGCCTGTCGCGTGATTTTGGTGCCGGGACAGACTCCCATCACTGGGCTGAAGCGCTGGACAAGCTCAACAGCGGCGAGATGCCACCGGAAACCGAGCCTCAACCAGGTGTGGACGAGATCGCGGAGTTTGTCAGCAGCCTGAATGCGCTGTTGCAGGAGGGCCGCGCGGCACGCATGGCGAGGCGTCCGGCGGTATCACATTATCGTCTGAGTCGTCGCGAGTATCAAAACACGGTCTACGACCTTTTGGGTGTCAGATACGACCCTGCCAAACCAGGGGAATTAAACGAAGATACTCTGTGGCACGGCTACGAGCGAATCGGGGCGCAGTTATCGCTTTCTCCTTCCCATGTTGATCGTTACTACCAGGCAGCGGAAACGGTGCTGGAACGAGCGTTTCCCGCCACGGTCAGCGAATCACGCCTGGTCCGCAAAACGGCTGCTGAGCTGCGATACAGCGGCGGGAAGGACCAGCAGGCGGCCCTCGATCGATTTGGAATCAAGCGACCACTGCGGTATCTGCTCTTCCCCGGTCGCGTGGAAAATGCGCTCGCTTCCAACTGGTTTGGCCGGACCGGTCCGGAGCACAGCGGGCTTTACAAAATGAGATTGCAGGCCAGCGGAATCCGACCGCCGGGCGGCCAGCCTGCGCATCTGAGCATTGGGCGAAGGACCAGTGAAGAGACCGTTGACGGGCTGATTGAATTTGACATTACGGCTCCTGAGGACAGCCCGCAGGTTTACGAGTTCGAGGTGTTCCTGGAGATGCCCACGTCACTGGATTTTGCTGTTGTTGCGACCGACATTGTTGATCGTCGCGGCGGTGCAGCATTCCGTAACGCTTTAGCCAGCCGCGGTGGCTACATCTTTACTCACAGCAGCGAAACTTTATTGTTGAATCCCAATGCTCCGCAGATGTTTGACGGGGCGGGGAACGGCATCTTCTCCACAGTGATTCTTGACTGGATTGAGTGGGAAGGTCCGCTGGTGACCGAACATGAGAGATCGCTGCGTGACGGCGTGCTGCCGCCGGACGACGCCAGTGCGGAAGTCGTTACGGAGTCCCTGCGGCAGTTCGCTGAACGAGCGTGGCGGCGTCCGGTGAAGCTGGAAGAACTGGAGAATTATCTGAAGACTTACCGCCTCGAACGCGAGGCCGGGGAGTCGCGTGCCGATGCCTTCCGCATCACTTTGCAGAGCCTGCTGACATCCCGGCACTTCATTTATCTTGTTGAAGGAGACCCCACGGCCCGCAAGGAGTTGACTGACTGGGAAATTGCCTCCCGGCTGTCTTATTTTCTTTGGAGTTCGATGCCGGATGACGCCTTGTTTGCCGCGGTTCGCAGCGGACCGCTCCGAGACGCTCGGTTAACACAGCAGGTTGATCGCATGCTGAGCGACGCTCGGATCAACCGATTCATTGATGACTTCTCTCGTCAGTGGCTGCAGTTGCACCGTGTTGGCATGTTTCCTCCCGACAGGAAACTGTATCCAAAGTACGACGACTGGCTGGAAGCAAGTATGCGTCAGGAGCCGGTGGAATACTTCCGCCGAATGCTGTCAGAAAATCTTCCGCTGGAGCAGTTTCTGCATTCCGACTGGACCGTAGCTAACGCGAGATTGTGTGATTTCTACGGATTTCCGGAACCGCAGACGGAAGGATTCCAACTGGTGTCGCTGCCGCCCGAGGATCATCGGGGCGGACTTCTGACCATGGGAGCGGTTCTGGGGCTCACTTCGGACGGGACACGTCACAGGCCGGTCCATCGCGGTGTCTGGCTCAGTGAAGCAATTTTTAACCGTTCACCTCCCTCGCCTCCGGCGAATGTCGATCCGATTGAACCTGTACCTCCACAGGGCGACAAGATTACGATACGGCAGCGGATGGAGGCTCACGCGCAGAATGCCAGTTGTGCCGCCTGCCATCGTAGAATTGATCCACTTGGGCTGGCGTTTGATCAGTACGACGCGATTGGGCAGCGGCGAACACGCGAGCATGTCCCCACCGGCGTGGGGGAAGACCCGCTTGTCGATGCCTCTGGAGTCCTGTCGGACGGACGTGCCTTTAAGGATTCTGATGAATTCAAACAGCTGCTGCTGCAGGACCGTGAACAAGTGGCCCGCGCGTTCATCGAACATCTTTGTACTTACGCTTTGCGGCGTGTGCTGACGGTTGATGATCGAGACGGCATTGAAGCAATCGTGAAGCAGGTGAGTGGCAGAGAATATCGGGTCCGGGATATCCTGCATGCAGTCGCGGTGTCTGATCTGATTCGGAAGAGATGAATTGTTTCGCAAACTGCGAAGAAGTGTTTGACGATCCCTGCAGAAACGAATCTCCAGCATGACAGGAATTCTCCAATGAGTCATTTTCTTTCTCAGTCGTGGCTGATCGACCGTCGGCATTCGTTGCGGGCGATGGGCACTTGTATTTCGCTGCCGATGCTGGAGTGCATGATTCCGCTCAATGCCGCGGAAACCAGGTCCGAAATTCCCCGCCGCAGCGCGTTTGTCTACCTTGCCAACGGCGTTCACTCCCTGAATTATCAGATCACCGAACCGGGTGAGGACTACGAGTTCTCTCGTTCATTAAAGCCACTGGAGGCTTATCGCGGGGTAATCACTCCGGTCAGCGGTCTGCATCACCCGGGCAGTTTGGGGCATCATCATAACTGTATCGATATCTGGCTGACGGGCGGACGGATCGGAGCTTCAGAGCGTAACACCATCTCTGTGGATCAGAAGATGGCTGAAATCACTGCTGAGCACACGCGTTACCCGTCAATGGAGATCGCTTTGACGCAGGGGTCACTGGCGTGGACTGCCGATGGGGTACAGTTGCCGGCGATGCGTCGCTGCAGTCAGATCTTTGCATCTCTCTTTGAAGAACCAAAGGGGGGCGTCGAAGCCCAGCGAAGAGCTCTGCGACGAAAAGCCAGTGTGCTGGACGACAATCTCGCAGAAGTGCGGCAGCTGGAACAGAAGTTGGGTGCGGCCGACAAAGGGCGGCTGGACCAGTATCTGACATCGGTCCGCGAGGCAGAGATTCGAACCAGACGTGCCGATGCATGGCTGGATACACCGCTGCCGGAAATTGCAGAGGCAGATCGCAAACGCACCAATCGCGACATTCCGCAGACTCAGGCCGGTGATTATTTTCGCACCGTGTACGATCTGATTGTGCTGGCCTTTCAAACAGACGTGACTCGTGTCGCTACGTTCAGCCTTGGTGGAGAGGGAGATGCCTTTGCTGTTCCGGAGATCGGTATCACGGAGTCCCGGCATCAGCTCAGCCATCACGGTGGCGATGAGGGGTACATCGAAAAACTGACCAGGTACGATACCTTTGCGATTGAGCAATTCCGCTACTTCCTGTCTCGGCTGGATGAGACGAAGGATGTCAACGGCCAGCCTCTGCTGGGGTCAACAATGTCATTGTTTGGCAGCGGAATGAGTTACGGGCACAGTCACGGCAATGCGAACCTGCCGCTGGTCCTTGCCGGGGGGGCAGACCTGGGGCTGAAGCACGGCAGCCATCTGGACTTTAATCAGGGGCACTTCGGCGGCTATCAACTGGAT
>JAFMMM010000228.1 GCA_017859815.1 Planctomycetota bacterium
GGTGAAAGTACGTTCTCATCCGGCAACTTGCAGTTTCGAGATTCACTGAGATTCTGTGCCGCTGGTGGTAGGCAGAGCCGGATTGGTGCGAAGAATAAAGAGCGACCCGAGCACCGGGGCAGACGGCTGATTCGGTGTCCCGTGGGGAAATGTCGTCAGGCGTACTGCGACGCGTCGGAACAGAGAACGGAGCGAAGAAATGGCATTTGCAGAACCGGTGGCAGCAGATCAGGCTGTGGACAAAGCGGCTCAGGTTTACGAGCGAATTCGCGAGGTTCTGGGAGTGACCGAGATTCCGGAGATTTTCACGTACTTCGCCACAGTTCCGGCGTTCTTGCACGACTTCTTCATGAATTTTCGCAAGTTCGTGCTGGGGGACGGGAAGCTTGACCAAAAACGGAAATTACTCATCGCAGCGGCCGTTTGCGGCCAGAACGGCAGCCAGAAATGGTTGGAGTATCTGACGGAGTTCGCGGAAGAACGGGGGGCTTCCCGTGAGGAGTTGGTGGAGGCGATGGCTGTGGGAGCAACCAACTCCATGTATAATGTGTTGTTCAAATTTCGTGATATCAGCGGATCTGACGTCTTTGATGGCATGGGTGTCGGCTTGAGAGCGCACACGTTCCAGGGCACGTCGCTGGATGGAGAGACCGTCGAGCTGATTAATCTGTCACTGAGTGATCTCAATGGCTGTAAGCCCTGTACAACTGCTCATGTTGCCAAGGCACGTCAAGTCGGCGTGTCAGATGAGGCGATTTATGAGGCGATTCAGTGTGCCGCGACCATGGTTGCAGGAACACAGTTTCTGCGATCAGTCACCGGGGAATAGTGCAGCGGGGCTGCCACCAAGCCCAGGGAACGGGAAAATACTGGCGGTGATGGATTGCGGGGCTTGATTTTCCACTGGCAGTCCGTCATCCTTCCCGGCTTCTGATTTGCAAGGTGATTGCATCTATGGTGCGCCGGTTTTGAACAGTGCAGCACAAATTGTGCAAAACGCGTCCAGAAGCCGGAATGTCAGTGAAAAGGCTGTTTTTTTCGCCTTGTGAACGTCGAAAAAGCAGGATCTGAGGCGGTCGGAGACGCATGTTGCTGGCAGCGACGCTGTTGGTTCCCCTGCTTCTGATCCGTTTGCTGTCGGTCGCTGACCTGACTTCTTGGAGTCAGCTCGAAGACGCGATGTCGTCTTCTGATACCTTGGTTCTGTTGTTTTTGTCGTCTCGATGTCGTTGTTGTTGCTGAAGCCAAATTGAGTGGCGTTGGAGTGAAAAATGCACATTCGCAAGGGTGATCAGGTCGTTGTCATTGCTGGCGCCGACAAGGGAAGTCGGGGTACGGTTCTGTCCGTAGATCGTGCGAATGGGCGAGTTGTCGTGGAAGGCGTCAACCGTGTGCTGAAGCATGTTCGCCGTGGGCATCCCAAGAGTCCTCAGGGTGGTCGGCTGCAGACCGAACTGGCGATTGATGCTTCCAACGTGGCGCTGCTGGATCCGGAATCCGACAAGCCGACACGCGTTTCTGTTGTGGTGAACGAGGACGGCAGCAAAGATTTAATTGCACGGCGCAGCGGTAAGTTGCTGCGACAATTGAAGCCTGCTCGCAAGGCTGAGTGATCCTGCTCAGTGTTAATCGCCAGGCGGGCGTCTTGTTTTCGGACATGTGCCGTGGGTCGTGGCGGTGGCCGGACCGACAGCACGAGGCAGCACGAGGCAGCACAGTGTGTTGTCGATGGCATTCATGAATCACAGAAAGACTGATGCGAAATGCGTCAGTCTTTTTTCATGCGCCGCGGTCAGGCGGGATGTGCCGTGAAAACCGGGAGCTTCAGGAGATCTGCGGAAGTCTTGCGGAGCGTCTCAGTCGGTTTTTGAGTCGAAGAACCCGTTCTGGTGGACATCGAGGGCCGGGAAACACAGAATGCAGAGCGAGTGATGGCAAAACGGCAGGTGTCATGTCGTCCCGCGGGCACCAGCGGCCCGAATCAACGAACCTGACGGCTCAAAAGATCGGGCCACATTAATGACTTCAGGCAGGAGTGAGCAGGCGAATGAGTTCGAATGGCAATGAAAACATTGAAAGCGTCCTGAAGGAAACACGTACGTTCCCGCCTCCGGCGACATTCTCTGCGAACGCTCATATCAGCAGCGAGGAGCAGTACGAGGCGATGTGGAACCGGGCCAAGGATGATCCATCAGGTTTCTGGGGCGAGATGGCAGACAATCTCGACTGGTTCCGTCGCTGGGACACAGTTCTGGAAGGGGATATGCCGGACACGAAGTGGTTTCAGGGTGGCAAGATCAATGCTTCCTACAACTGCATCGATCGTCATTTGACTTCTTCGCGTCGCAACAAGGCTGCGATTATCTGGGAGGGCGAGCCGGGTGACACGCGTGTGCTGCGATACCAGGATCTGCATCGTGAGGTCTGCAAATTCGCCAACGTTCTGAAGAATCTGGGCGTCCAGACGGGCGATCGCGTCACCTTGTACATGCCGATGATCCCGGAGCTGGCCATTGCCATGCTGGCCTGTTCGCGAATCGGGGCCGTGCACTCGATCATTTTTGGCGGGTTCAGTGCGGACGCGGTTGCCGACCGAAACAACGATGCTCGGGCGCGAGTGGTGGTTACGGCTGACGGCGGCTGGCGCCGCGGAAAAGAGGTCCCGTTGAAAGCAGCGGTCGATGCCAGTCTGGACAAGAGCCCAACGGTTGAGAAGGTTGTGGTGGTTCGTCGTACCGGCGGCAATGTGGACATGGTGCCGGACCGCGATTTCTGGTGGCACGATCTGATGGAGGGGGTTTCAACGGAATGTGATGCCGTTCAGCTGGACAGCGAGCATCCTTTGTTTGTGCTGTATACATCTGGAAGTACCGGCAAGCCCAAGGGTGTAATGCACACAACCGCTGGCTACCTGCTGGGAACAACAATGACGTCGCGGTGGGTCTTCGACCTGAAGGAAGAGGACACATACTGGTGTACGGCAGACATCGGCTGGATCACGGGGCACAGTTACATCTGTTACGGGCCGCTTTCCAACGGCTCTACGATGGTGATGTACGAGGGGGCGCCCAACTGGCCGGACGAGGGGCGTTTCTGGGAGATCATCGAAAAGTATCGCGTCAGTATTTTCTACACGGCTCCCACAGCAATTCGCGCCTTCATCAAGTGGGGCGACCAGTGGCCTGAAAAGTATGATCTGTCCAGTCTGCGGCTGCTTGGATCCGTTGGTGAACCAATTAATCCAGAAGCATGGATGTGGTATCACCGTGTCATTGGTCAGGAGCGTTGTCCGATTGTGGACACATGGTGGCAGACCGAAACGGGCGGCATCATGATCAGCCCGTTGCCGGGCGTCACTGCGACCAAGCCCGGCAGCTGTTGCCGACCGCTGCCGGGTGTCGTTCCGGACATCGTTTCACCGGACGGTCAAAGTCTGGGTGCAAACACCGGCGGACTGCTGGTGATGCGTCAGCCCTGGCCATCGATGTTAAGAACGTTGTGGGGCGACGACGAGCGATTTCGAGCGACCTATTTCAGCGACATCGAAGGCTGCTACTTTGCCGGTGACGGAGCCAGGCGTGACGAGGATGGATATATCTGGGTGATGGGACGTGTGGATGACGTGATTAATGTCTCCGGACACCGTTTAAGTACCATGGAAGTGGAGAGCTGCCTGGTGGCTCATCCCGGCGTGGCCGAGGCGGCGGTCGTTGGATTCCCGCACGAGATCAAGGGCGAGGGCATCTGCTGCTTCGTCACTTTGAAAACGGGCGACGGCGACGACGATTTGAAGAAGGAGCTTGTACAGCACGTCCGCTCATCGATTGGTGCACTGGCCACTCCCGACCAGGTTCGGTTTGCAACAGCATTACCGAAGACTCGCAGTGGCAAAATCATGCGACGATTGCTGCGTGACATCGCAGCCGGCCGCGAGTCGACTCAGGACACCACGACGCTGGAAGATCTGAGCATCCTTGCCAAGTTGCGTGAAGACGACGAGTAGATCCGCGTGACCACGACGAATCGCCTGCGGAAATTCCGCAGGCGATTCCATCGGAGCGGATTTGCCGACGGAGTTTTCCATCAGGAGATACTGACAGTGACCGAACGCAGTTCTGCCTGTTGGTGATATCAGGAAAGCAGCAGCCCAGGCATACGCCGGTGGATGCGGAAACAGCGCAGGCGGCGGTCCTGAGCGTGAGGGGACGAGAGGCCGGGAGGTAGTCGACGCAGGCGGGAGTGAAACGGGTGGAAGTGCCGTACCAACGACAATCCGGATCCGACCTGTGTTCGCATTTTCGTCGTCTGCAGTTTCCTTGTTGCTGGATGGCTGCGCTGCTGGTCTGCTGTGTGGTGGTCAGGACAAAGACCTGCGTTGGTCAGCAACTGGAACGCTGGGTTACGGTTGACTCGGACCTGCGTTTCGCCGCAGAGGTCGAGCGGGTGCAGGAGATCATTCGCGAGGCCGCTTCGCTGGGGTTTTCGCATCTGCTGCTGGACGATGCGGGGCTGAGTTTTCCGGATGATCCGGAATCCGCGTACGTGCGGCATACCGAGTTGATTCGCGAGACGGCAAATCGTTGGCAGCTGCAACTGGTCCCTGTTGTCTTCCCGGTTGATCGTGCGGACAACATCCTGCGTGCTCAGCCTGATCTGGCTGCCGGGGTCCCTGTCCGTAACGCGTTGTATGTGATTCAGAACGGGACGGCTGAACTGCAGGCGGATCCAGCGGTCAGTTTACCTGCGTTGTCGGCACTGGAAGAGTGGAACAACGTCGATACCACCGTCAAGTTGACTGCGGACGGGCTGGAGTGTCGCGGCAAAGACGGCAGTAGCAGTCGGATCTTGAAGACCGTTGAGGTGGCTCCGTATCGCCACTATCGACTGCGAATTCGGATACAGACAAGGCAATTTCAGGGCCGTGCCGGACTCGCGGCATTTCAAACGGGCAGCAATCGGCGGTTGAGTGCTGCACCGCTGCAGGTTCCTGCGACCGCCGACTGGAGTGAATACAGCACCACGTTTAACTCGCTGGACAGTGAGCGTGTGCAAGTGGTGGCAGGTGCGTGGACGATGACCGGCGGTCGGCTGCTGATGCAGGACGCGGTGATTGAAGAATGTGGTCTGCTGAATGTTCTTCGGCGGCCACAGACACCGGTTCAGGTCGTTGCTGAAGAGACATCGCGCAGGCTGCAGGAAGGCGAGGAGTACGCGGAGATTCGGGATCCGCTGCGTGATCGCCAGGATCGGGACACGCTGTTTGGTATCGACCATTCGTCACCGACAATCCGGATGCGGGGATACTGGCCGGATGGGACACGATTGCGTGTTTCGTGGTATCACCCGGTGCTGCAGTATCGCCTGCAGGTTTGCGGCAGTGCTGACGATCCTGCCTGTCGGAAGTTGCTGGACCAGCAGGCTCGGCGGGCGGAAGCGGTTTTTCCGCACACGGACCGTATGCTGCACTTGCGGGAACTGCGAGTTTTTGGATGGGAGGAACCGCAGACCGGTGGTTCTCGAGCAGCGGGGCGTCGGCTGGCAGCTCAGCTGCGGTGGGAGACAACGCTGCTGGATCGTCTGGATTCGCATCGCCGTGTGCTGATGTGGAGCGACATGATTGATCCGTATCAGAATGCCGTTGAATGCTACTCTCTGGTTCACGGAGATCTGGCCGGATCGTGGGAGGGAGTGAATCCCCGGGTCACGATTGTGAACCGCAACTTTGCTGCTGCTGCCGAAAGCCTGAGCTTCTTTGCGAACCGGGGGCATCGCCAGATTCTGGCGGGCTATTTTGACAGCAGTCCACGGCAGATGATTCGCTGGCTGCAGGCCGGTCAGGAGTCAAAAATTCCCGGTATCGTCGGTGTGATGTATGTCACGCGCAAACGAGACTACAGCGGCCTGGCAGAATTCGCCAGGCTGCTGGATCGTTACG
Organism: Planctomycetota bacterium; assembly: GCA_017859815.1. Taxonomy (GTDB): domain Bacteria; phylum Planctomycetota; class Planctomycetia; order Planctomycetales; family Planctomycetaceae; genus SXXK01. Next base: position 5,936 of record JAFMMM010000228.1, read on the forward strand.
AGTTGGCGGCACAGGAGTAACTCGCGAGTGTCGTTCAGGCGAGCGCGTCGCGGATTTGCTGCTGAACGAAGTCGGCCGTTTCCGCGACGGGAATTCGGTGAGCATCTGCTTCAGCACGCCAGCGTACTTCCGTGATACCTTCCTTCAGCCCGCGACCGCCAATGGTGACTCGCAGTGGAATTCCGATCAGATCTGCGTCCTTGAACTTGAATCCGGGGCGTTGATCGCGGTCGTCCATCAGTACATCCACCCCGGCGTTCATCAGGGATTCATAGACAGAGTTGGCCACTTTCATGACTTCTTCGTCAGCCACGTTCAGCGGGATGATCTGCACACTGTAGGGAGCGGCGCTGAGTGGCCAGACAATTCCATTTTCATCGTGGCAGGTCTCCACAATGGAAGCGACGACGCGGGTCACACCGATGCCATAGCAGCCCATGATGATGGGGTGTGATTTTTCTTCCTTATCGATGAAGGTTGCGTCCAGCGAAACGCTGTATTTGGTTCCGAGTTTGAAGACGTGACCGACTTCGATGCCATGCACAATCTCCAGCGGCCTGCTGCATCTGGGGCACGGGTCACTTTCTTCGGCGTTGCGAAGGTCGAAAGTTTCCGTGAATTCAAAGTGAGTTCCCGGGATAACACCGATCAGGTGCTGATCGACGGCATTGGCACCGACGACTGCACTGGTGACTGCGGCAGCGTCATGATCCACAAGGATGGGGCATTGAATGCCCACCGGCCCGGCAAATCCGACCGGAGCCCCGGTGACCTGCTGGATCGTTGCAGCATCCGCCAGTTCGACGGTTGTCGCTCCGCATGCGCGACGGATTTTTCCTTCATTCGCTGAGTGGTCGCCACGCAGCAGCACCGCCAGTGGCTGTTCATCAGCCACGTAGATCAGAGTCTTGATGAAGTCCTGAGGGGCGCGATTGAGCAGGCTGCTGACAGCTTCAATGCTGCCGGCTTCGGGAGTGTCGACTGTTTCCGGAGCGGGCGCATCAGGCTGAGCAGCCGGGAGGCATGGCTGCGTCCCGACTTCGGCCTTTTCCTGGTTCGCCGCATAACTGCAGGCCGGGCAGTGGACCACGAAGTCCTCACCGTTACCGGCGGGAACCATGAATTCGTGCGAGGCATCACCGCCGATGGGGCCGCTTTCTGCTTCCACCGGAAGGTACTTCAGGCCACAGCGTTCAAAAATTCTGCAGTAGGCATTGTACATCGCGTCGTAGGCGGTGTTCAGTTGTTCGAGCGAGGTGCCAAAGCTGTAGGCATCCTTCATCAGGAATTCGCTGGTCCGCAGAACGCCGAAGCGAGGACGTTCTTCATTTCGGAACTTGGTTTGAATTTGATAGAGCGTGATGGGCAGCTGGCGATAGGTGCTGATTTGACGCGAGATCAGATCGGTGATCACTTCTTCGTGGGTTGGGCCGAGGGCAAAGTGTTGCCGACGATCGCCACGGCGTGCTTCAAAGTTGAACAGCACATTTCCAAAGGCGTCTTTTCGCCCGGTGCGTTCGAACAGTTCGATGGGCTGCAAAGCCGGCATGAATAACTCGACAGCTCCGGCCCGGTCCATTTCCTGGCGAACAATTTCCGAGACTTTTCGGACGGAACGATAGCCCAGCGGAAGCCACGTGTAGGAACCGGCCATCAGTTGCCGAATCAGACCGGACCGCAGCATCAGCTGATGGCTGGGGACCTCAGCGTCAGCCGGAACTTCCTTCATCGTGGGAATAAATGTCTGAGACCATCGCATGGCAAACCTGAACAGAAAAAGAGGATCGAGATTACCGGAACCAAACTTGGGTGCGGATTTTAGCAGGACGCCGGGAATCGCCCAGAGCATTCCCGAATGCAGGGGGAGTGCCTGATCTGCAGGTCCCTGAAACGGGGATCGGCGGAGGAATTCTCTGGTCCGCTGGGATCCCTGAAATCCGCCGCCTATGATCGCGAATTCCGATCGGTTGGGAAACGTCAGTGTCCGGAAGTCCCGCTGCGGCACTCCTGCACAGATTTTGAATCTGCGAGGTTGTTCATCTTCCCGGCTGTGAATCTGCATTGAAAGTAAAGTGATGGCTCGCGTGAGTGTTCGAGAGTTGAAGGACGGTGACAGCGTCAATGAGATTTTCCTGCTGGCCGATCGGCAGTTGCGTTCCAATCGCAATGGAAATCTGTACCTGCTGGCATCGTTGAGGGATCGCAGTGGCATCATCAGCGGCCTGATGTGGAATGTCACTGAGGAGTCGGCTAACGACATCAGCACGGGTGATTACGTGCGAGTGCGTGGCAAGGTGCAGTTGTTCCAGGGCAGTCTGCAGATGATTTTGATGGCAATCGACACGGTTCCTGACACGGCGATCAATGAAGAAGACTTTCAGATGCAGCCTGTCCAGGAAGCGGCTCCCATGCTGGCGCGGCTGCGGGAATTCGTGGAGAGTGTGGAGTCTGAGGACTTGCGGGCGATTGGGCTGAGTGTGCTGGGAAGCGAAACGTTGCTGCATCGCCTGTGTGCGGCCCCCGCCGGTGTTAAGGCTCACCACGCTTACATGGGCGGACTGTTGGAGCACGTGGTCTCCATGACCGAACTGGCCGATCGAATCAGTGCGGTGTATTCCGATTTGAGCAGAGATCTGCTGTTGTTGGGTGTGCTGTTCCACGACATTGGCAAGACGCGTGAACTTGGCTGGGACCCAGGGCTTGTCTATACGGATGAGGGGCA